>NZ_JAJENT010000584.1:0-78742 GCF_035615515.1 Phormidium sp. CCY1219 | reverse complement strand
ACAAATATTTTAGTCGGTTTCAACCGACTTGAGCTGTTATACGGGGGATTTATCCCCCGTCGGGTGTTGCAACTGGTACAAGATCTCGGTTTCAACCGACTTGAGCTGTTAGACGGGGGATTTATCCCCCGTCGGGTGTTACTCCGTAACGAGAAACTTTTTATAATAAACCCGCCCATTACACTGTTTCCCCAACTCCATAAATATCTCCCGCAACCGTTGTTCGTCCACCAGAATATCCTTGGGTGGAGAATCCGGACTCACCCAAGACAAATTTAATGGCTTTTCGGTAACAATTGCCAGAAAATACTCTTCCCCTACCTCCGTAAACCGCAAGGATTTCCCAGGTGCATTTAGCTGCGGAAGATAAAGCGGTCGATCCGGTAAAAACTGCGCCGCTAAACGATACGCCCGGGAAGGACACAGACAGATTGTTTCCCCGCTTTGACTCTGATTCACCAACAATAAATAGCCATCCTGTCCCAAATTTACCCCGAGGGCATATCTTTCTCCCTTGCGAATTGTTTTCTCGCAAGTTTCGATTTCATCTAAATCCAAACGCCGCTGTAGCGGTAGCTTATCGATCGCAGTCATCTGCAACTCATCTATCGCACAAGTTGCTATTTCCTGCGCCAACTGCCACCCCCGCCGAGGAAATTCGATGTCCCACAACCACTGATAAATGATTTGCCAAGGATATTTATCCGTCGGTTGTTGCGGTTGCCATCCTCGTTCCCGTTGCAACAAGTCAACCGCTACCCCATCCGCTTGCATCTTTTCGCCAAATTGTTCTTTTATCTTTTTCACCACTGCTGCTAGGGTTGCTGGCATATTGGTACTCGGAAAACTGCCGTTGAGTTGTTTCCGAATCTCCGCTGCAACCTCTGTATTCGTCTTCTCTTGGTGTTGCGGATGAAAGCGGAACCAACAGCATAAACGCTGGGTGTCGTTATTTCGCCCCCACACCACTTGGTTGGCGAAATCCGCCAAAAATCGTTCTTGTAATGAGTTTGTCGTTGCAAAGGCTATCATCAGTTTTCTCCTGGAATTTCAATTACCGCCCGGGTCCGTAAGCGGTGGCTTTTTTCCTAGTCATACCCTAGCATAAATTTTAGATTTTATCCCGATCTTTCTCCTTATAGTTGCCAAATATTATTTGGTTTTATTTGAATTTATTGATTGGTATTTTTGTTAATTTATACTGATTATTTATCATTCAAGGCAATCCGCGATTATTTCAAGCTAAACAATTTTTGAACTCAATGTTTGATGTTATTTTGCGCCAATTTACACTAATTTCTGCCATCAATTTAATGGGAGTATAAGAGTTACGAGATAAAAACATGAAAGAGAAACTCGCGAATCAAAAACTCTGGCAATTGCTGGAATGTGTGGTGCCGAATTTAATCGGACTGTACCTGGATAGTTATCTGGGTTTTGCATTGAGCGTGATTCTGTTAGTATGGCAGTGGAGTGCCGAAAAGCGCGATCGCACCTCAACCCACGGACAAAAAGCGATCGCATTTCTTCTCCCCGCGATCGCACTTTCCCTATTCCTCCACACCAGCAGCACTTCCCCTACCCCAGCGATCGCACCACCCCCCACCCCCCAGCACTGCGATCGCAAACAATGATTGGTCATTGGTCATTAGTCATTGGTCATTGGTCATTAGTCATTGGTCATTGGTTATTAGTCATTGGTAGTCGCACAAAGGACAAGTGACAAGTGACAAGTGACAAATGACACCCTACAAATAACAAAGGACAAGTGACAAATGACAAATGACAAAACCCCCCTTGTCTTGATATTGTAAGAGATTAAATCTGCAGATGCAAAAGGAGGGAAATTTTGAAAAAGAACCGCGATCGCCCTCGGTTGGTGGTGTCGTTGTTGGCGCTATCACTGGTTGTCGGATCGGTGCTGAGTGCCTGCACTCCCGCCACCCAAACGCCCACCGCCCCACCGCAAGAGGTCTTGCGGTTACTCTACTGGCAAGCGCCCACCATTCTCAACCCTCATTTATCCGTAGGGTTCAAAGATTGGGAAGCGAGTCGCATCACCTTAGAACCCCTCGCCAGTTACGACGAAAACGGGGAATTGGTGCCATTTTTGGCAGCAGAAATTCCCACCCGGGAAAATGGCGGGGTGGCGGCGGATGGCAAGTCGGTGACATGGAAACTGAAACGGGACATCCAATGGTCTGATGGCACGTCATTTACCGCCGCCGATGTAGCGTTCACCTATGAATATATCACCAATCCGGAAACCGCTTCGGCGTCTGCTGCCACTTACGACACGATCGAAAGTGTGGAAACCCTAGACGATTATACCATTAAGATTAATTTTAAGCAAATCAATCCCGCCTGGTCGATGCCCTTTGTGGGGTCGGAAGGGATGATTTTGCCCCGCCATAAGTTTGCCGAGTATAATGGGGTCAATGCCCGCCAAGCGCCGGCCAATTTAATGGCAGTAGGAACCGGGCCGTTTCGCGTAGTCGAATTCAAGCCGGGAGATACGGTGGTTTACGAACCAAATCCCTATTTCCGAGAGGCTGAGACTGTGTATTTTAAACGCATCGAACTCAAGGGCGGTGGCGATTCCACCTCGGCGGCGAGGGCGGTTCTGCAAACCGGCGACGCGGACTTTGCCTTTAATTTGCAAACCGAACCGCAGGTTTTGCAGCAATTAGAAGCTGGGGGAAAAGGGCGGGTAATTGCCAATTTTGGCCCATTGGGAGAACGAATTCAGTTTAACCTCACCGACCCCAATCGAGCCAATGCGGAAGGCGATCGCTCTACCTTAGAATTCCCCCATCCCTTTTTCACCGACCCGCAAGTGAGAGAGGCATTTAATCTGGCGATCGACCGCGAAACCATTGCCGAACAACTTTATGGCCTCACCGGCAAACCCACCCCCAATTTTCTCCTCGCCCCGGACCGCTACGTTTCCCAAAATACCAGTTACGAATTTAACCTCGAAAAAGCCGCTGAATTGCTCGATGAAGCCGGATGGCAAGACAGCAATAATAATGGAATTCGCGATAAAGATGGAGTAGAAATGACCGTGTTATTTCAAACTTCCGTCAACCCAGTGCGGCAAAAAACCCAAGAAATCGTCAAACAAGGATTAAGCGAAATCGGGGTACAAGTAGAACTCAAAAGCATCGACCCGAGTATCTATTTCGCTGGCGATCCGTCCAACCCCGACTCTATCAATCGCTTTTATGCCGATTTGCAAATGTTCACCACCGGCAATGCCAGTCCCGCCCCCGATCGCTACCTGAAAACCTACACCTGCAGCGAAATATCGCGCCAGGAAAACAACTGGTCGGGGCAAAACTTTTCCCGCTATTGCAATCCCACCTATGACCAACTCTGGGAACAAGCAAAGCGCGAATTAGACCCGGAAAAACGGCAGCAATTAATCATTCAAATGAACGATTTGCTCATTAACGACATGGCGGTTATTCCTTTGGTACATCGCGCCGATGCGATCGCCCTCAGCAACAGCATCGAAGGCGTAGAACTAACCCCCTGGGACCGCAACATTTGGAACATTAAAGATTGGAAGCGCAAAGAATAAAGGCGCAGAAGTGTATCGGGGCACGGAACTCCCCTGCCCCGCTAGAAACCCTGACTCTATTATCACCATGAAAACCTACTTATTAAAACGCCTGCTAATATCAATTCCCACCTTAATCGCCATTAGCTTGGTGATTTTTACCATTCTCGCCCTCGCCCCTGGCGACCCCCTAGGCGAATTTGCCAGCAATCCCGCCATCACCCCAGAAGTGCGGGAAAATCTGCGAAAATCCTTCGGACTAGACCAACCGATTCACATTCGCTATTTTAAATGGGCCGTGGCATTTTTTACCGGGGATATGGGCTACTCGTTTACCAGTCGCAGTCCCGTTATCGAACTCATCGCCCAACGCTTGCCCACCACCCTGTGGGTTGTCGGATCTGCCTATATTTTCGCCCTTTTGATTGCCTTTCCCCTGGGCATTATTTCCGCCCTAAAACGCTATTCTGCTATCGACCAAATCGCCACTACTTTTGCCTTTTTCTGGTTTTCCCTACCTCCCTTTTTCACCGGATTACTGTTTATTATTATTTTCAGCGTTCAGCTCAATTGGTTTCCCTTTATCTACAATAGCACCTTAACCGTTACCGATTGGAACAGTTTTCTCGCCCAACTCAAACAGTCGATTATGCCGATTTGCGTTTTGGGGTTATATCAAGCCGCAATTTTAATGCGCTTCATTCGCTCTTCGATTTTAGAACAATTGGAACGCCAATATGTTCGCACTGCCTATGCTAAAGGATTGTCTAACTTTAAGGTACTCAAACGCCACATTTTGCGAAATGCGTTGATTCCGGTTGTCACCCTGGTTGCCCTGGATATTCCGGCGGTATTTACCGGGGCATTAGTCACGGAACAGGTGTTTCGGGTTCCGGGAATTGGGGCGCTGTTAATCGAATCGATTTATCGCAACGATACCCCGGTGGTGATGGCGATCGCCTTTATTTATGCCATCTTAATTGTGGTGTTTAATTTAATTGCCGATTTGCTTTATGCTCTGCTCGATCCTCGGGTAAACTATCATCAATAACCTGACCCGTAATTTTGCCAGACAAGGGAAAAAATAATGACCGATGCCAACCCCATTTCCAGCGAAATTATCCAACATCCGCCCCGGACCGTGTGGGGGGATGCATGGCGGCGGTTTCGGCGCGATCGCATGGCGGTATTGGGCGCGATCGCCTTGTCCGTTCTCCTCCTCAGTGTCGCCTTCGGGCCGATGATTTATACCGTTCCTATCGATAAAATTGACTTTGCCCAAGCTTCCGCCGGCCCGAGTTTTGCCCATCCTTTCGGCACAAATGCCTTGGGTCAAGATATTTTGGCGCGGATATTGTGGGGAGGCAGAATTTCCATCGCCGTGGGTATCGCCGCTATGTTAGTCGCCATCTTTTTCGGCGTCTTTATCGGCGCGATCGCCGGCTTTTATGGCGGTATCCTCGATGGCATCCTCATGCGCTTCACTGATTTATTTTTAGCCTTGCCCCAGCTACCCTTATTACTCCTCGTCGTCTATTTATTTCGCGAACAAATCAAAGCGATCGCCGGTCCGCAATTCGGCATTTTCATCCTCCTAGTCTTCGTCATTGGATTGCTCAATTGGATGTCTGTCGCCCGACTGGTTCGCGCCGGGTTTTTAACCACCCGAAACCTGGATTTTGTCGCCGCCGCCCGTTCCCTCGGCGCGTCTCCCGCCCGGATTATTTGGATTCATATTCTCCCCAATGTTCTCGGTCCGGTGATTGTCGCCGCTACCCTCTCCGTAGGTAATGCGATTATCACCGAATCCACCCTCAGTTTCTTAGGATTAGGATTTCCTCCAGATGTCCCCACCTGGGGGCGCATGCTTTACGACGCCCGCGATTATTTGCAAACCGCACCGCACATGGCCATTTTTCCAGGACTGGCCATTTTTATCGCTGTTTTAAGTATTAATTATCTCGGCGATGGATTGCGCGATGCCCTCGACCCCCAAAGTCCGCAAAAAAGACTGTAGGGTGGACAATGCCTAGGTGAAAATCAAACCCTATAGGACATTGCCCACTCTACACAATATTATCCCACCGGAACTGCAGAAGCTTGCGCCCAAGCTTTATTTTGATAGCCAAATTGGAACTGTTGCGGATGCAAAATTTCGGCTAAAATTTCTAGAGAATCCACCAATCGCGGACCGGGCCGATTAAAGAAAGAATTGCCATCAGTCAGGTAAACTTTACCCGACTGCACTGCTGGCAATTTTTGCCAATTGGGATGATTGCTTAAATTCGCCGCATCTTCCCGGGTGCGGTCTAAATCGTAACCGCAAGGCATGAAAATGATAATATCGGGATTAGCCGAAATTAAATCTTGCCAATTTAACCAGGGAGAATGTTGGCCCACTTTGCCAAACAGCGATCGCCCGCCTGCCATTTCCACTAATTCCGGAATCCAATTGCCCGCCGCCATCAAGGGAGAACTCCACTCGATACAAGCAACGGTAGGGCGATCGCTCTGGGCAATTCCTTCAGTTTGGTTGGTAATTTCTTGCACCCGCGCTTGCAGTTTGGCAACCACCGCCTCTGCATCGGCATTTAACGCTTGACCCACGCGAATAATATCCGCCCAAACTTCCGATAAAACCGTCGGTTGCAAGGAGATAATCTGCGGTCGAGAACTGACCATTTCTCCCACCGCTGCTTCTACTTCGTGTAACGAACAGGCACAAACATCGCACTGATCTTGGGTAATAATATGAGTGGGTTGCAGTTGTTTCAGCAACTCGTTTTTCACTTCATAAACGCTAAGCGCCGAGTTCATTAATTCGGTGACGCGATCGTGGATTTCCTGACTGCTTCCTTCCGGGTCGAGTTTCGGGGCGGTACAGGCGGGCAGATCGATAACCGGCAGGGGATAATCGCATTCGTGCGATCGCCCCACCAGGCGATCGGTCAATCCCAAACCCGCAACGATTTCCGTGGCACTCGGGAGCAGTGAAACAATTTTTAACTGTTGATGAGTCATCTCAATTTTTCCTTGTTAATTCTACAGATATTTAGAGGTAGGTATTTCGCCCCATCAGCGGCGATAAACCCTACCCTCCCATTCTAGAACATCGGTTCAGTTGCGGTTAGAAACCACCTTTGTGCGCTCAATCTGTGGGAATGAGCAACGAATTAGATACACCGAACCGAGGTCTAGTCCGCTTTTTTTCAAACGACACCCACCCTCTATCGGCGAGATTTTATCCCCCACCATAAAAGAACTGCACTCAGCAGAACCATTATTACTATAACAACTGCAAAAAGTAATGTCTGTATCCCAGAAGGAACAAACTGCTGCAACCGATGCCACAGTTGCACGAGATTGCCCTGCATCAGCGCCGCTACACCACCGAGCAACTGAATTTCTAATTGTTCTGGTGCTAGCGCCCTCGCCGATTCTAAGGCAATTTCAGCCTCTCGCGGTTGCCAATCGTACAAATACACAAATGCCAGATACGCATGAGCGAAAGGATTCTGCGGATCGAGTTGTACCACGGTTTGCAATGCCTCGATCGCCCCTTTGGCATCCCGTCGCAATACATTCGCTAAGGCTAAATTATAGGCAAATTCCAGATTTTGCGGTTCTCGCTGCAAGCGATACTCCAGCGATCGCTGCGCTTGGTTTAAATAATCCTGAATCGGATCGTATTGATTGATTCGTCCGATTTCGTCAAACACCGGCCCTAAGGCATCCGGTCCTAAAGGTAATGCCGCCGAGAGCGATCGCAACTGCGTCACCCAATCCAACTCCGGCGCAGGGGATGCGGTGGCATTCGGATCCACCGTTAACCGCACCGAGGGCACGGAAATCGGATAACTTTCCCCAGTGTTGCGATTCAAATACCGCGCTACCAAGGTATAATCTCCCGGGGTCACATCTCCTGGGGGAAGCATTGCGGTTCGGTCGATAACTTTGGCGTGGGCGGGTGGCGCTGACGATCGCAACTCTCCTCCGCCAATCCCGCGATCGTGAAACCAGCGATCGCGCGCCCCGGTTTCTCCCCACTCTCCTACCTTGCGCCAAGTGAGTAGCACAATTCCCTGGCGCAATTCCGCCCAATCCCCGGACCACTGGTATGTCACCGACACCGGAACCCCGGCGGGCGATTGCGCCGGAATACTCACCCGATCGAGCTGCACTTTCCTCCCCTGACTCGGGGGCGCGATCGCCTCCACTCTCACCGGGGGATTTTGCCGATGATACAATTCCAAAACGCTCCCATCGGGTAATTCCCAGCTTTCGCGCAACTGAAATTCCCCCCCGGTTTTGATTCGCTGCACGATCGCCGCTTGCGCTTCTCCCACCGACCCCTGATTTCCCGTTTTGGTGACGAACCAATCCAGCGATCGCGCATCTTGCCTCACGTGGGAATTCCGCGTGCCCACCTGTCGCCCATATACTTGAAAGTTGGCCAAATTGCCGTAATAATTCAAGTTATGCTGGTTGATGCCGGGCGTGGAGGGTAACACCCCCAGAGTGGAACGCAGATGAGGGGCGGTTTCCAGAATTTCCCCGATCGCCGCTTCATGGGGCCAGGGCGCGCCCATATAGGCATGATGTGCCCCCGGTTGGGGCGCTAACAGCTCGCTTGTCGGCCACAAGTTGGCCATCGCGATCGCGATCGCTGCTGTGGCGGTTCCCCATCGCACGTACCTCCCCCATCGGCGATCGTATCCCATCAACCCCGCCGCTACCACCAGCGCCACCACGGGCAAGTAGGGCAGCACGTAGCGAAAATCTTTGTTGATATTCAGGGAACAAAGCAGATAGGAACCCAGCAAAAATACCCCAATCCATCGCCAGGATGCCCTGGAAATGCTGGCCAGTGGGCGATCGCTTTCTGGAGAATATGTGCGATTAGCTTGCCTATACCTCACGAAAGCGCAAGCAAACCCCAACAGAGAAACCATCAGGATCGGCCAGGAAATTTGATGCGGCAGTTGTTTGAGGTAAAACGTCCAGGCCCCTAGGGTGTTGAGTGCCGGGTCTCCTTCCGCGATCGCCGCATCCACCGTGGCTCTCTTACTCCCCGTCAGCACCAGCAACCAATTAGTGCGATACCACGGATAAATCGTCAGCGCCGATAGGCATACTCCCGCCGCCAATTGCACCACTCTCCCCCACTGGCGACGGTACACTGTCCCTACTCCCACCCACAACAAGGGAATACATAAAAATAACACTGCGGTTTGTTTCACCATCAGCGCCACGCCAAAGGAAACCCCGAAACCTGTCGCCCATATCCACGGGCGTAAGGGCAATTTTCCGGTGGCTTTCTCCCGCTTCTCTTCCCCATTTCCCCTGTCATTCCCGCGCCAGCGAGAATTTCTCTTCGGTATAAAATTGCTGATTTTTTGCCTAATTAAATAGCAAAATTTTCGGAATAATTTTAAGGATATAGTATGAAATTCCCGGACATCTGTTTCAGGTGAAGCCGATTTAATGTTTAGGGTATCGCCTGTTTTTTTTGATGAATCCGCCGATGAATTGGGGGTTATATCCGATTGCGGGTGAGGGGTTTTTCTCTGTTTTGCAGTTTCTGTTAGTTTCCAGCCGGTGAGGCAATACAACGAAAGGGTGACGGTTGCGGTGAGGGGATAATCAAGCAAGAAATCCAGCCGAACCTGATACAAACCGGGAAAGAGGACGCAGAGAAATGCGGCCCACAAACCGATTTTCGGATTGAATAGTAATTTACCCAAGCCATAAACCGAAGCAAGGAGTATGGCGCTAAAAAAGAGGTGAACCAAGGTGGCGCGATCGCCGCCGATCCCAAAAAAATTGTGAACGATCGCCGTAACTAAATAGGTTCCCGGGGGTATTTTAGAAGACAGCAGCCATAAGTCGGTCCACCACTCGCCGAACCCCCATTGCGGATTTTGCAGTGCCTGCCAATAGTTTAAGGCACCAGTCAGATAATCAGCTTGATCCCATGCCGGAATCGAGCGATCGAGGGCAAACCACAGGCGATCGCCTAGGGCCGCGAGAAACCAAATCCCCGTGAGAATTAGCCAATGGTGGTGGTTGTGCTTTTTCACGCGAAAACTCTCCCTATCGACCCACTGCGGCGATCGCTGTCCCACTTTGGAGCTGCCGCATCTTCCAAATCCGGAATGCTTGCGGCTTTGGGTGAGGTTTCTCCCAAATCCTTCGCCCTCCCAGACGTTCTTCACTAGATTCTATGCTAGATTGCCAGTTAAACCATTGGGGTGTCATTTGGCAGGCTATAACATTCAACGTTTCATCTCCCCGATTTCTGTTCGTGCTGCCAGAATCTTTCTATCATGTCGTTGCTGAACTTTCACTATTTCTTCATGCCTAAGTCTGTTTTTCTCAAATTTCGTGCAGTTCTCCTCGTCCCTGTCACCGCTTTGACGATTGGCATGAGTGCCATCTGCGCTCATGCTCAGGATATGTACAACCCCATCCGCTTACCCCGGGGAAATGAAATTACAGATAATTTATCTGAAAGCGATATTCCTACCGGACAAGGGGGATTTGCCCGGGACTATTTGGTGGAGTTGCAAGAAGGCGACCAAGTGGCGATCGACCTGCTGTCTGATAGCTTCGACACCATCATCACCCTAATCGGCCCTGATGGGATGACCGTTGCCGAGAACGACGATGGCCCAGATGGCACCACCAACTCCCTGTTATTTGCCCGCATCACCCAAGGCGGTGACTATATCGTTCGGGTCAGAGCCTTTGGCGAAGGAGGCGTGGGATCGTTCGAGCTGAAAGTAACCCGCCTGCGGCCTATCGACGAATTTTAATCGGCATGGAACGTGATGCTATTTGTAGCTACAAACATCGCGTTCCCAAAAAAAAATTTGTAAAAGGGGTTGCCAAGACCAAATAAATCTGTTAAGTTAATAAAGCATCAGAAAAAGCCCTGCCGGGATAGCTCAGTCGGTAGAGCAGAGGACTGAAAATCCTCGTGTCGGCGGTTCGATCCCGCCTCCTGGCATCCGCCCAAAAGCGCCAAGACCTTAATTGCAGAGGTCTTGGCGCTTTTGGTTTTGGGGTGGTGCCACCAGGGGGAATCGGGCAAAATCGGCGATCGCGGTCAGTTTGGCGAGATGCAGCGATCGGGTCATGGCCGCCAAAACCTCCTCTGTAATTATTTCTATCTGGCGATCGAGTCGAAGAGGTTCTTGCGCTTAGGCACCAATCGCCATAATTTAATTGGCAACAAGTCCGACGAGTATCCCAACCGACAGCCTAGTTTGCTGGTCTATTTTTTCCACTCATATTAATTATTTTCCCCTTCAGCAGTTTAGGACATAGCGGCAAGGTTTAAGGAATAAAACCTCTATGATTGCGGCATGCAAGTTGGCAACCTACCCCGGAAGAGAAGAAAACGCACTAAATTTTCCAGTGAGTATCCTCAACAAAATCTTTAGTCATATCAGCTAGAACTTCCCATATGGTGACATAGTGCTGCTTCAGGATCTCAAAACCACCACTCATCAGGCTGGTGCTTTTTTCCTCTTGCGTGGCAGTTGGGCGTGCCCAGGTTGGGGTTTCCAGACCCGTCTTATCCAGTAGCTTTGCGTAGGCAGTTTGCTCGTTTTCATTCTGAGATTGTTTACTTGTCGCATAGGTAGATAGGTTCGTTTGATCTTTCAGGGGAATTGCCCCTTCATTGACCATTTTTTGCAAGAGTTCTGGAGAAACTGCAGGACAGTATTCATCCAACAAGCCAATCATATGGCCAAATTCATGAGCAGCAGTGATTCGACTCCAATGATTTTCATATCGATCCAACATACTATCATCAGATATATTTGTATCGACTTCAATCTTAGCACTATTACGAGGAGTATTTATATCAACTTTTTCTGCATCAACTTTTTCGGCAGTTATAGGCTGATTTACACCATTTCTTGCCAAAAAACTTTTGATGACATTTTTACGGGCTTTCATCAGTCGATTGTTGCGGGCAACGACCTTGATTTTTAACGGATGTAAATGAGCAAGCGCACTGTTTTTTTGTAATGCGGCCAGACTTTGGGCAGCCTGGTTTAATTTAGTGTCCATACGTCGTAAGAGGTCGGCACTGTTCGATTTAAACTTAATGAAACCGATTGCTTCCAAACAAGCCACGAGTCGTTCCCGATCGCGTCTATAGGCTGGCTCGATATTGGTTGTTTTCTCAGTTTGAGCAAGATGGTCTTTGACACTGGAATCATTGATTTTATCTTTAGTATCAAATTCTTGGAAGGCTCCGCCACCGTCTCTGGTAACACCAGAGAATCCACCCGCCCGCATTTTACCTTTGTCCTGCTGGATGAATGCTTTTGTTACATCCAGATTCCAATGGGCGTTGCCGGCTTTTGCCTGCACAATTTTAATTTTAGGTTGTACAACCACATCCTTAAAGCCTGGTTTATCACAAGTAATTGGGCTGATATTGCCCCACTTTGAATTTACAGCAGCAACAAACTCATTAAACCACTGTTTCTTTCCTTGAGCAGTCCACCTTGTATCAACTGGATTCGTTGCCACATCAGCATATGCACTAGAATCCTGAAAATTAAAGTGAACTTTCAAGGTAATGCTTAAAATGCCGGTTTTGGGACTGTATTCTGCATCAAATTTACCCTGACCAGTTGAAGGTTGCCAGTTTTTGCGCTTAAACTTTTTTTTGTCAAACTTTTGGCGCGGGGTTTTTTCTTTAAATATTCCCCTCTGAATAATGTCCTCAATGCTGTGTTGGGAATTATTAATCTGCAAGTCTTGTTTTCGTCGAACTGTTGGTTTGCAACCTAAACAGGTACAGCCTTTAGGATGTAAACTCTCCGTTTGTAGTTGTAGTCGAGAAACCCCACTCTGCTGCACCACATGAGTTAACTCGTGGGCAATTAACTCTTGCCCCGTGGGAGTTGAGGGGTCATAGGTTCCCTCACGGAAGAAAATATCTTGCCCGGTGGTAAATGCCTTCGCCTGAATGGAGCGATTCAACCGATCGGACTGAGAGTCGGTGTGAACTTTTACCCCACTAAAATCGGCACCAAATGCCTGTTCCATCGGTTCTCGGATGCCAGCGCTCAAGGGCTTTCCGCAATTTCTTGCCCGTTGAATAGTGGCTTCTAAATCTGGGGTGGCACTTTCCCCACCAAACCGTTGCACTATGGGTTTGATTTGCCGTTGTGGAGTTTTTTGCGTTTGAACCTTGGGGGGCGAATTTATCTCCCCAACCACTTTTCTGGCGATAGTATCCGCTTCTGTTTCGTACTTATCTCCCGGTTCTCCAATGGTGAGTTTGGGTTGCACTCGTGGGGTGAATGGATTGGGTGGAGTAATCGAGATTCGTTTTAGGCGATCGCCCTGTGATTGTTGTAGAGTTCCCTGGGGGTTTTGGTTGTCAGTTTGGGGGTCTTCCGGTGAGGTTTGCACTTCTGGTACCGATTCTGGCGGCGGCGCAAAAGGGCGAGAGGCAAACTGGTTCGTAGGCGCGGGAGTATTTTTACCCCAACGGCCCGAGACAAATTCTCTGGTCATGGCTTTTCTGTGAATGATGAACGTTTGTCGTCGCGACTTTCCTAACTATAACCATTGAAATCTTGCTTTGTTACTGTTAATTTGAAAAAATGTTTCGCCCGCTGCGTTCCGACGGGGTTTTTTGTCGCTCTCTAAGTGCTACAAATTCAGAAAAATTACTTACGTTTTGGGAAGCTCTGTGCTTGAGTTTAGTAAATTTACTGAACTAACAGGGGAGGATTAATCAGCCGGATTTTCCAGGGAGCAATTTTCGGCAAAATAGGGGACAAAATTAGTACAAATTAATGGGCAAAAACCGAGGCAGAATTCTCTGCTTTGCCAAATGCGTCGGGCGACGGGGAGTCGCAGAGGGGACAACTCTGGGCGGTGAGTGGGGGCAAGGAGCCAAGTGGAGGGGTGGAGAAGATGCGGGGGTTTGAGAGAGGCGATCGCATGGTGGGGGGTATCTCGGTTAAAATACTTAGGCGATTGGGAGGGAGAGCGGGTGGAGCGAATCTACACCTTTCTGTAGAGTCGATTGTCTGGATTTTTGGTTAAGTTATGGGAGAGTCAGGCGTCAGCGCGCCCAACTCCCGGCGGTTTCCGGTGCATGACCCGAAGGCAATGTGATGATTGCATGCTTGCCCTCGTGGCCGGTTGCCTCCCTTGGTCAGACACAACCTTCCTGGCACAAATGTAGCCCGCGCGGGGTCAGTCAGAGGTCTACTTTGGGAGTTGGCGGCAAGGTGGGCGCGGACTTGAATGGCCGATTGGAGTCAAGTGAGGTAACGATGATAGGTAACAAACGAGTATTTCGAGGAATGGCGGCGATCGCAGTAGCCGTGGGTGCCCTGTGCCTGCCGCAGAGCGTGGCTAAGCGAATTCTGCCTGTAGCGGTGGCTCAGCCGTCGCCGCAGCCCTCCTTTCCCGATATCCAGAACCACTGGGCGAAAGAGTGCGTGCAGCAACTGGCGGCAGAAGAGATTATTAGCGGTTATTCCGATGGCACATTTCGTCTGAATAACCCAGTGACGCGGGCGGAGTTTGCGGCGTTCATCGCGAATGCCTTTCCCAATGAGAAGATAGAGCGAGATCCGCCCATATTTGGGGATGTGCGCCGAGATGATTGGGCACACCAGCCGATGACTCATGCCTATCGGCGCGGGTTTATGTCCGGCTATGAAAACGGCAACTTTCGCCCGGGGCAGGAAATCCCACGGGTTCAGACTTTTGTGGCATTAGCCAGTGGGTTAAACTACGTTCCCGCCTCCCAGCCGCAAGACCTGCTGAATCGCACTTATGCAGATGCCCAGCGGATTCCCTCCTATGCCACGGAACAGATTGCTGGGGCAACGGAAGCGAATATCGTAGTGACGCCAGAGGCAAACGAAGTTCAATTCGATCCGCAGCGCTTTGCTACCCGGGGAGAAATCGCCGCTGCAATTTGTCAAGCATTGCCCGACTTGCCCTCGGTGCCGCCAGCCCATGTAGCGAACGAGAACCAGTACCGGGAGGCCCAAAGCGGTTCTGGGTCGCGAGACGAGTATGAGGTGCTTCTCACTGAGGAGAGTATGGGGGACTCGCGAACTTTTTACGAAACGCCGAAAAAAGCAGCTCTGGAGGAGTATGGGTTTTCCGATGCGGTGGTTGGCAGAGCGCAACAAGAGGTAACGGTGGATTATGAGGGATCCGACAAGGCGATCGTCACCCTCACCCAAACCAATTTACCGGATGACGCCGTGCGCGATATGCGGTATCGGCTGGAAATGGAGCAAAGTGCCACTCCCGAAGGTCCGTTGTGGGGAATTGTCTGGGTGGGCAGACAACATCGCTGCCAACCCCGGCGCGGTCCTCAACAGTGGACGACTCGACTTTGCAGCTAGGGCCTGGGGGATGCACTGCGGCGTGGGGCAATCCTGGGGGGTGGGAAAGCTTTCGGCGCAAAGGCTGCATTTGGGGTAAAATGCGATCGGGCATCCGCAGGATAGGGTCTATTGGATCCGTCCCGGTTTGCCTCCCCGCTTTTCCGGTAATGGGTAGCTGTGGAAAATACTAGAGCGAATTTATCGTCTGAAACCCTTTCCCGGTGCGCCGTGAAGCGGGTTTGGCGGCTCGGCTCGATTACCGCAGTTTCCGAAACCCTTACGGGGAGCGGATTTCCAGGAAATTTTATTTGAGGGGGTTTACAAGTGGATGGGGGAAATGCTATCTTAATTATCGATTACCGCAAACGCACCTTGAAAACTAAATACACTAGGGGTTTCAACTGCCTGCAGTCTCAATTTCTCCTAATCCCTTTCAGGGATTGAAACAGATAAATCGCTAGGAAGGGCGTGGTATATTTCGCGTCTCAATTTCTCCTAATCCCTTTCAGGGATTGAAACTTGCTTATAGCCGTGTTTACGCGGGAAATTATCTGTCTCAATTTCTCCTAATCCCTTTCAGGGATTGAAACATAAAGAGTGGGGAATGTTCGTCCTGGGCAGTAATCGTCTCAATTTCTCCTAATCCCTTTCAGGGATTGAAACTTTATCACCTCTAACATTCATTTGACGTTTCCATTTTTGAGTCTCAATTTCTCCTAATCCCTTTCAGGGATTGAAACGGTAACTGGAATTTCACTGGTGATTCTTCCACTACTGGTCTCAATTTCTCCTAATCCCTTTCAGGGATTGAAACTCCGCCCGCACTTGCAACACATTTGCTTTTAGGTACTTCGTCTCAATTTCTCCTAATCCCTTTCAGGGATTGAAACTTCTATTATTTCTACCTGTGGTTGTGGTTGCACTTGTCTCAATTTCTCCTAATCCCTTTCAGGGATTGAAACAGGAAAAGGATCCTATTTGGTTGTCAAGGTTCGTTGTGTCTCAATTTCTCCTAATCCCTTTCAGGGATTGAAACGAGCAAAAACTAAATAAACCGAAATCGCAACTGCAAGTCTCAATTTCTCCTAATCCCTTTCAGGGATTGAAACATGGCAAGGACGAACATTTCGCCGGTTCCCCCGGTGTCTCAATTTCTCCTAATCCCTTTCAGGGATTGAAACCCTAATGGTCTCTGGATTTCATTCCCAGGCCGGCCTGTCTCAATTTCTCCTAATCCCTTTCAGGGATTGAAACCGGTTGCTGCGTGGGCCCTGCCCGGTGGGGCCTTTCCGTCTCAATTTCTCCTAATCCCTTTCAGGGATTGAAACATCTGCAGCCGGAAAGTAGCGATAGTGGATTCGAGTCTCAATTTCTCCTAATCCCTTTCAGGGATTGAAACTCCGAAATCGGGATTCCCGCCGGGTCGAGCCATAAAAGTCTCAATTTCTCCTAATCCCTTTCAGGGATTGAAACGCGAGATCGCCAACAGGAGCCGTAAGATAATCGAGGTGTCTCAATTTCTCCTAATCCCTTTCAGGGATTGAAACGTATTCTTCCTCAGAGACTTCTCTGAGACCCCACTGTCTCAATTTCTCCTAATCCCTTTCAGGGATTGAAACATCCCCTCCATCCGTGTAATCTGAGCGAAATTCATGTCTCAATTTCTCCTAATCCCTTTCAGGGATTGAAACTTTAGATATGCATTGGGTGAGAACTTACGTCCATCAGTCTCAATTTCTCCTAATCCCTTTCAGGGATTGAAACGGCTCTTGGACACGGAGCTAGAAGGGCGAAAAAAGTCTCAATTTCTCCTAATCCCTTTCAGGGATTGAAACCTAATAAGGCCGTATACGCCTTAACCCAGCCTTGTCTCAATTTCTCCTAATCCCTTTCAGGGATTGAAACTATATTGCTTAGACGCAACGGAGGAAGGTGTCGCGTCTCAATTTCTCCTAATCCCTTTCAGGGATTGAAACTATTTAGAGATAGTTCCTGAGCCTCGCATTGCAACTGGTCTCAATTTCTCCTAATCCCTTTCAGGGATTGAAACTAACGCGGCTAAATCGCAACCGGGATTAATCACGTCTCAATTTCTCCTAATCCCTTTCAGGGATTGAAACGATTGCTGAGATGGGCGGCAGATTTGAGGTGATGGGTCTCAATTTCTCCTAATCCCTTTCAGGGATTGAAACACTGCCCGATCGCATTCCCACCGAAAGCCGTCCGAGTCTCAATTTCTCCTAATCCCTTTCAGGGATTGAAACCAACACAGAAGCGCGATCGCCCGGGGAAGACAGGGTCTCAATTTCTCCTAATCCCTTTCAGGGATTGAAACGCGCTATTGGGGAGGACGCCCCCGGCAGTCAAGGGGTCTCAATTTCTCCTAATCCCTTTCAGGGATTGAAACATTCCCCGAGAGCAACCCTTACAGCGTCGGATCATCAGTCTCAATTTCTCCTAATCCCTTTCAGGGATTGAAACGAGAGAGATATTGCCCGCATGGTCCTGGACCCCAATAGTCTCAATTTCTCCTAATCCCTTTCAGGGATTGAAACAAACCCTAACTGCTTGGCAATTGCCAGCGCTCTCTGTCTCAATTTCTCCTAATCCCTTTCAGGGATTGAAACTTTTCGCTTCGCGTGCTCCGCGCTGCGGCGCTCGGTCTCAATTTCTCCTAATCCCTTTCAGGGATTGAAACGTCGTCCCATTCGTCATCGGACAACGGTGGGATGGTCTCAATTTCTCCTAATCCCTTTCAGGGATTGAAACTTTTCCTCCTCCATTTGAAACTGAGGCTCGGTAGATTGTCTCAATTTCTCCTAATCCCTTTCAGGGATTGAAACTACGCGGAATAGCAAGGGGGGAAAAAAGAGAAAAGTCTCAATTTCTCCTAATCCCTTTCAGGGATTGAAACTTTCCAAAAACTTCTAGTCTCGTCATTTTTCTTTCCTGTCTCAATTTCTCCTAATCCCTTTCAGGGATTGAAACGACCTGCTATAATGGAAGAAAACGAGGTACACCGTGTCTCAATTTCTCCTAATCCCTTTCAGGGATTGAAACCGCTTCGCCGGCGGGCGCCCACCCACCCACCCCCGAGTCTCAATTTCTCCTAATCCCTTTCAGGGATTGAAACGAAAGCAGCCAGGAAGTGGCGAATAGCCACTTAAGTGTCTCAATTTCTCCTAATCCCTTTCAGGGATTGAAACAAGCGCAAAAAACTGAGGCGAGTTGAGAGGTCTCAATTTCTCCTAATCCCTTTCAGGGATTGAAACAGGCATTTAAAAATTCGAGCGTAATCCGAATCCGAGTCTCAATTTCTCCTAATCCCTTTCAGGGATTGAAACTTCTATTGCTTTGTAGTAGTCTTTGCTATTACCAAAAAGTCTCAATTTCTCCTAATCCCTTTCAGGGATTGAAACTCATACCTCAAACTGGGGAAAATTCTACGTGAAGGTCTCAATTTCTCCTAATCCCTTTCAGGGATTGAAACCGGTTCCCGGTGGCTTGTGGGTTTCCTTCCCCGCTAGTCTCAATTTCTCCTAATCCCTTTCAGGGATTGAAACGTGTGTGCGGTCGCGCGGTCGCGGGTGCGGTCGCGGGTCTCAATTTCTCCTAATCCCTTTCAGGGATTGAAACTTTCCCTTTCCATGGGCGAGGATTTGGAAATTCCCTGGTCTCAATTTCTCCTAATCCCTTTCAGGGATTGAAACTAATCCCCGGCTTGCTGCAGCGGTGGCGGGGGTGTCTCAATTTCTCCTAATCCCTTTCAGGGATTGAAACCATCTCAATTCAATCCAGAAGATAGGGGACAGCAGGTCTCAATTTCTCCTAATCCCTTTCAGGGATTGAAACAAATATTTTCCGTTTATTTTGACAGCGCCATTAGGGTCTCAATTTCTCCTAATCCCTTTCAGGGATTGAAACTTTTTTGATTTCGTAGCGATCCATCAAATCGGAAGGACCGGTCTCAATTTCTCCTAATCCCTTTCAGGGATTGAAACTGTTTATGTATTTTCCACAGTGCTTTGCAAATGCGGTCTCAATTTCTCCTAATCCCTTTCAGGGATTGAAACCTCAATTTCTGCCGCTTGCCTCAACAGCAAACCAAGCGTCTCAATTTCTCCTAATCCCTTTCAGGGATTGAAACTTTGAGGTACTGGGCTATCAAATCGGGGTTGTCTCGTCTCAATTTCTCCTAATCCCTTTCAGGGATTGAAACAACCCCTCCTCTAAGCAGTGCGAAGCGGCGGCAGCAAGTCTCAATTTCTCCTAATCCCTTTCAGGGATTGAAACAGGTTAGCGCGTTCGCGGCAGACTTTCCGGCCAGACCGCGTCTCAATTTCTCCTAATCCCTTTCAGGGATTGAAACGCTACTATTTTGTACAGCTTACAAAAAGACTCGAGGGTCTCAATTTCTCCTAATCCCTTTCAGGGATTGAAACGAACCAAAAGCCCGGAGGGAGGGAATTCCACAATTACGTCTCAATTTCTCCTAATCCCTTTCAGGGATTGAAACAGCTTACCAATTCGGACTGCCACATTTTTTGGTAGTCTCAATTTCTCCTAATCCCTTTCAGGGATTGAAACGATACGAAACTCTTGCAGCTCTACTGCAATAGTTTTTGCCTTTTTAAGTCTCAATTTCTCCTAATCCCTTTCAGGGATTGAAACTCGGCCAATGCAATGCCGGCATAGTGCCGTATTTGTCTCAATTTCTCCTAATCCCTTTCAGGGATTGAAACAAGGATAAGTCAATTGCTGGGCGACTTATCTCGACCGGTCTCAATTTCTCCTAATCCCTTTCAGGGATTGAAACATCGCTATTTTGCTTCAATTCTCGACAAGCTATTTGTCTCAATTTCTCCTAATCCCTTTCAGGGATTGAAACTAATAACTTGCCGAGCCACCAGTGGCGATCGCCCTGCCGTCTCAATTTCTCCTAATCCCTTTCAGGGATTGAAACTCTGAGCCCTGATTGCCGCCGCTAGACTCTGCGCCGCCGTCTCAATTTCTCCTAATCCCTTTCAGGGATTGAAACAGGAATTGAAGCTGCATCTCCCCTGGCTGAAGCATTGTCTCAATTTCTCCTAATCCCTTTCAGGGATTGAAACCGAGGGGATGGACGATCGCAGCCAGTAAGCGGGGAAAATTTCCGGCGATTTTCCCTGCAGGCTCCCAAAAGGCTTATATATATGGCGGCACAGATTCCCACAATAAAAGAATACCCCAAACTGGCAGAAAAGTCAAGAACTTTTTCCGAAATATTTCTTCAATTTGACCGCGACCCTGTAGCCAGAATAAACCTGATGAGGAAATATAATCACAAGGCAATGCCCCTGCGGACAATGAGTAAATTGCGTGTCAAAAGCGCCAAAATTTTGGATCGGGAAAAATACGAACCAATGAGTAACGCAAACATAGAAAATGGCAGAACCGCTCAGCCCGGGAATCACTAAACGCCGCAGATTTTGGCGCTAAAGCGCCGAAGCGGTGGGAGAATCCTTGGGTCAGATACAAAAAGCGGGGCAACCTGGGGGTGGAGGTGATGTTTTTAGGGGAGAAAAAAGGCCAAATGCGGCTTTCAGCAGGGGAATTTTGCCCATTTATGGAGGAGGTGGGGAAAAATCCCTGTGGCGACACCCACGATTTAGCCTGAAAAATCTACAATAGAAAGAGTCAGCCACTAAAACCCCCAAACCGGGTGAAATATTTTCAGCAAAAATTATAAAGGAAAACTGCTGCTATGAAACCGATTTGGAATGCCTTACTCATTAGCCTCAGCCTGTTGTTTCCGGCGACAACCCCAGCGCTGGCGGAGGTTTCCGTCACCGAAGACCCCTTGCTGACCCAAACCGACACTCGTTCCACCTTACCCAGTGAGGCGGATACCCCCGAAGCGGACAATTCCGAAGCTCAGGAGGACCCGACGTCAGCCAGTGATGCAGATAGCGAGTCAGCAGAAGACAGGGAGTCAGCAGAGAACGAGTCAGCAGAAGACAGGGAGTCAGAGGATACCGAAGCGGCGACGGATCCAGAAGAAGCGGAACGGCTAGCACAAAGACGGCATCGGCTGGAGGTACTCGCACAAGCAGACGAACTGTATATCGCGGGAGACATTGCGGCGGCGGAAGCCTTGTATCGCGAGGTGAAACCGTCTTTTTCCGAAACGGGAGAACACGATGCGATCGCCAGCCTTCCAGACGCCACCACACAGAGCGAACAACTCTCCCCGGCGGGGCAAGTTTACTGGCGCGAAGCCCAAGCGGGATGGGAAAAAAATCTCGAATCGGGGATTTTCGTACCCTTAGAGTTCCTGGTGGAAGAATCACCGGAATTCATTCCCGGTCATCTGTTACTCGCACAAGCCCATACAAAGTATGAAGAACCGGAAAAAGCGGTGGAAGTGCTAGAACGGGCAACCACCTTGTATCCCGATCGCCCCGAACTCATCCGCGCCAAAGTTTCCGCCCTGGCAAATACGGAACAATGGCTGGAAGCCTCGATCGCAGCGCGACAATTTGCGGTACTCAACCCGGAACATCCGGAGTCTGAGGAGTTTTTGCAATTAGCCGACGATAACTTCGGGAAATTCCGCTCGCACATTCGGGAGTTAATTGCCGGCAATGCGATCGGCAATGTGGTCACCGGGGCGATCGGTGTGGCACTCACTGGCAATCCCCTCGGCGCGCTGTCGGCGGTGGAAACCTTGGTCATGCTGGCCCGGGGGGAATCGGATATCGGCGAAAGTGTGGCCAATGACGCGATCGAACACCTGGAAATGGTGGAAGATGAAGAAGTCCTCAGCTACGTGCGAGAAATGGGTCACAAACTGGCCAAAGTCACGGGGCGCGATGATTTTGAATACGAATTCTACGTCATCAAAGATAAAAACCTGAATGCGTTTGCCCTTCCCGGAGGCAAAATATTCGTGAATGCCGGTGCCATATTGCATTCCGACTCGGAAGCCGAATTAGCCGGCTTGATTACCCACGAACTGGCTCACACCGTTCTCTCTCACGGCTTCCAAATGGTGACTCACGGTAACTTGCTGGGCAGCATGACGCGCTATTTTCCCTTTGGCGGCACGTTAACCAATCTGCTAGTTCTCGATTACAGCCGCGATATGGAACGACAAGCAGACGTTCTCGGTACTCGATTGCTCACTTCGGCGGGCTATGCGGCGGATGGGTTGCGAAATCTGATGGTGAAGCTGAAACAAGAGTATGGGGAAGGCAGTTCCTTTTGGAAGTTTATGTCCTCTCACCCCCCCACAAAAGAGCGGATTACCTATCTCGAAACCCTCATCGAAGGCGGCGGTTACAATCGATTGACCTATGAAGGGGTAGAACGCCATCAGGAAGTGCGCCAACGGGTGGCTGAGTTGTTGCGCGATCGACTCTCTGAGTCAGAATTGGCTAAACTGGATATCGAATTAGAAGACCCCGAACCCGAGGTGGAAGAAGCAGAAGCGGACACCGAGGAAGACGCTTCCGCCGCGACAGAAACCGAGGCGCAAACTGATGAGGAAACTTCCGCTAATTCAGAAACCGAGGCGCAAACCGATCCGGAAACTTCCGCTGAATCCGAGTCAGAAATCGAGGTAAATGAAGCAGAAAATCCCGTGGGAGAAGGCGCGCCCACCGAATGATTTTTCGGCGCTTCTCTCCGCTACTCGGAAATCCGGTTGTTTTCACTTTATCGGCTTTCCGATTCTTTTAATCTCGGGGGAAGCGGGAGGAGGTGGGAATTTTTCTGTGTTAAAATGCCTGAAAACTCTACGTGAATTGAGGAGACAAACATGGTGCAAGAGGTCAGACGAAACGAACCGCAATATAGCTGCATTGTTCCCATTGAAAGCCTCACGGGTAATCAAAATGAAGAAATTATGACCTTTGGGGTTTCTGCTGCAGCAGCAACCGAGGAAGCTGAGCGATTATTATCGTCTCAATATGGATGTGCTGCAGAGCAAATTGCACAATTACTCGATCGCGCCACAGTGGAACCTTTAGGCCATTGGTGTGCTACCGATCGCTAGTCATCGGTCATTGGTCATCGACCAATGACCCCACTCACCTTATTCTTCGATCGCCTCTAAACCACAAGCTTCCGCTACCTGTTGCGCCAAACTGCGATAGCGTCGCGGTTCGGATGTGGTTTTGGCATTCAGTTCAAATGCTTCCACCACTCGTTCGATGAGTTCGGAACGCCATTGGGCTTCGATTTCATAATCTGATGCCAAACTTCCTTCCGATAATGCTGCCATTAACTTATCTAATATCTCATATTGCCCGATTAACCTGGCAGCTTTTGCCACTTCCCCGGCGTCCACATCGAGTCCATCCAATTCTCGCAGGATGCGATACCATTCCGACTCGATAATTTGCCCGAGCACGATCGCCCGATTGGCATTGCGTTGCGTGGATAGGGCTTGAAATTCGCGATCGCTCACGTTCGTTGCCTCCTGTTGTTAGTTTTGTACCCTGTTTTCTCCCCCATGTCAACAGCATTGGGGGTTAAAAAAAAATCGATCGCTTCTCGCCCAATTCTCTGATTCCCATTTTATCGACTTACTTTATCCTTCAGACATCAGAACGCAGCACTTCCCTCCCCCTCCAAACCACAATCCTTTATCGGACTTAACCTATCCCAAAACCCCAATAACAATTGACCAATAACAATTGACCAATAACAATTGACCAATAACAATTGACCAATGACCAATGACCAATTTAACTCACCGGCAAGCAGACGGTGAAAGTCGTTCCCACCCCCAGTTGACTGTCCACAGAAATTTTTCCTCCATGTAACTCCACGCATTTTTGCACGATTGACAGTCCCAAACCGGTGCCCTGAATCGTGGCCACATTACTGGCGCGACTGAAAGACTGAAACAACTTTTCTTGGTCTTCTGGAGGAATGCCGATGCCTTCATCTCGGACTTGGAAAACCACCTGTTCGGGGTCGCGAGAGAGGTGCAATTCCACCACACCCCCTTCGGGAGAATATTTAATTGCATTCGACAGCAAGTTCGTCAGAATTTGCCGCAGGAGTTTGGCATCGAATTGGGCATTGACCTCTCCTGCATCCGGCATAAACTTGACTTGATATTTCTCGCGATTCGGTTGTTGAATTTCTTCGACAATTTCGCTACAGAACTTCTCCAAGTTCAAATCCACCGGATAAAAGTCGAGCTTTTCCGATTCAGCGCGATTGATAAACAGCACCTCTTCCACTAAGTTGGTCATGTGCTTGATGGCGCTTTGAATCCGATTAAAATGCTTGAGCTGCTTTTGTTCGTCCCATTTATGGCGATAGGCTTCTAGCAGTTCGGCGGAAGAAGCAATGGTAGTTAAAGGGGTGCGATACTCGTGGGAAATCGTGGTAATAATTCGCGTTTTCATATCGCTGAGTTCTTTTTCTTGGGCGAGTGCGTCGCGCAACTGCACCTCTAACTGGAGTAACGCCGCATTTTTGCGTTTGAGTTCTGCAGTGCGCGCTTCTACCTTAGCTTCCAAATCGCGATTGAGGGATTCTAATTGTTCCTTTTGCTCCTCAGTTTGCTGCTGTAGTTGTCGCAGGTTCAAGTGATTTTCCACCCGGGCGAGAACTTCGGGAAATTGAAAGGGTTTGGTGATATAGTCTACTCCGCCCACTTCAAAGGCTTTCACTTTATCAAATGCATCATCTAACGCGCTGAGAAAAATCACCGGCACGGGGTTAGTGCGCGGGTCGGATTTGAGCTGCTGGCAGACTTCATAGCCATTCATTTCTGGCATCATAATGTCGAGCAAAATCAGGTCGGGCGGTTCGGCAAATGCGGCATTTAATGCCAGTTGGCCGTTAATCGCCCGTCGGACTTTGTAACCGCGATCGCCCAACAGGGCAGAAAGCAACCGCAGGTTATCCGGTTTGTCATCGACGACTAAAATATTGGCAGTTACGGAGTTAGATTCTAGGTTGCCATTCATGGTGTTTCCGGTTGAGTTAATTCAATAATTTTATCCAGACGAAAATTGTTGGCTAAATCTGCTAAAGCGGCGGCTAAAGCAGACTGGGATTCGGGAATTTCTTCGAGCAATTCCAAAATGCGATCTTCATCGACGCGAAACGCGGCGTCGTAAACCCGAGCGATCCATTCCTCGGGCATGAGCGCGATCGCCTCCCGGTTTAAGTCTACAGGCATCGCCTGGGACTCGGATAACGCCGATAAATCCTCCTCCTCATAGATATACCGCACGCCGAGATGTTCTGCCATCTTTTCAAACAAATCCGCTTCTCGGAATGGCTTTCGCAGAAAGTCATCGCAGCCGGCAGACAAAATCAGTGCCCGTTCTTCTTCAAACGCGCTGGCGGTTAAGGCGACGATGGTGGTTGCCTGACCTTTGGTGCTGGCTTTAATGGCTTGAGTGGCTTGATAGCCGTTCATCACGGGCATCCGCATATCCATCCAAATCAAATGGGGGGACCACCTGTCCCAAATTGCGATCGCTTCTTGACCATTTGCCGCATCGCGTACCTGGAAGCCCACCGACTGCAATAACTTTACCAGCAATTCGCGACTTTCGGGGTTATCTTCCACCACTAAAATGCGATACCCCCTGCTTTCCGGGGCCAGGGCTGTCACTCGCTTGGGGGGAGTTTTCCCGAGGATATCCCCCCCGCAAACTTGCTCAACCGAGATATCAAAGGTAAAGGTACTGCCCGCTCCCAGGGTACTCCTCACCTGAATTTCTCCTCCCATTAATGCCACAAATTCGTGGCTGATGGGCAACCCCAATCCGGTACCTTCTTGAGATTGGCGACCGCTTTCAGTTTGCACGAATTGCTCGAACAAACTGTTAATCTCTGCCGGGGCAATTCCCGGACCGGTATCGGAGATTTCAAACCGCAACCGATACTGGGAAGGCGATGAAAAACCCGAGTGATTTTGCGAACCCACAGTGGCAGAAGTCGGTTCCAAATCTGCAGTTTCCCTCGGCCATTCTACCACGCCGACTCGCAGGCTAACGCCGCCGCTTTCGGTAAATTTAATCCCGTTGCTCAGCAGATTAATCAGCACTTGGCGCAGTTTGCTTTCGTCGGTTTTCACGTATTGCGGGACCTCGGGAGCGCGATCGCAAATCAATTGCAATCCTTTCCCAGCGGCTTTGATTTTCAGCATATCTTCAATCGAGTCGAGCAGATGATGCAAATCAAAGTTAGTTTCGTTGAGCGTCACTCGTCCTGCCTCAATTTTTGACATATTCAACACGTCATTAATTAAGGAGAGCAAATGTTCGCCGCTGCGATTGATAATTTTTAGGGTTTCGTCCTGTTCTGCGGACAGGGTAGCGTCGCGCAGCAGGATTTGCGTAAAGCCGAGAATGGCATTGAGCGGGGTTCGCAATTCGTGGCTCATATTGGCCAAAAATTGGCTTTTCGCTTGGTTGGCGACTTCGGCTTGTTGGCGGGCTTTTTCTAGGGCAGCATTTTGCTGGGCAAGTTCTTGGCTAAATTGTTTTTCTTGTTCTAAAAGTTTGGCTTGAGCGATCGCAATTCCCAGGCGATCGGCTACTGCTTCGAGCAGTTCGATTTCATCCACCGTCCAGTGGCGAAATTCTCCGCACTGTTGCAAGGCGATCGCGCCATTGGGCTGATTTTTGTATGAAGTTCGCACCGCTAGTATGGAGTGCAAACCTACCTTTTGGCAAATCGGTTCCATTGCTTTTAACAGCGGATCGGCATACACATTATCGGAGGCGATCGCTGCATCCTGGGCTAACAGTTTTTCTGCATGAACGTTTCCTTCCACGGGAACGACAAAATCCCTCGTGGAATCCCATCCCGGCGCTAAATATTCTGCTACTACTGGCAGGATTGGGTGAGGATGTTCTTGATACCAGTGAATGTGACAGCGACTTGCATTAAACGCTTCGCCAAGTTGTTTGGCTGCGGTGGTAAAAACATGCTGTATATCCAAACTGGAGCGAATTTTGCGGCTAATTTTCTCCAGCAGCAACACTCGTTTCATCTGATTTTCGAGGGCGGTTTTGGCGTGGCTGCGGTCTAGTTCGTTATTGACCCACTGTGCCATTAATTTTAACAGTTGGATATCTCGCCGGGACGGCGGGGGTTTGTCTTCCAGGCTGAAAAAGCTCAAAATCGCCCGTTCTTCACCAGCGACCCTCGCCCTGGCATTCATGTCCCCTTTGATTTTAATTGTTGTGGTGGGTGGATTGTCAGGGGTTGTGCTATCGGAGAGAACGGCATCAGACTGGATTTCTATGGCAGTGGCGGGCACTGTGAGAAGGGTTTCGCCATCCAAATCCGCTGCGACTTGAAACCGGGTTCCGGCTTGCAGGGGCAAGGGAAAGTCCTGACTTGCTTGCACGGCGATCGCCTCGTAACTGTCTCCCTGGATGCGGGCTAACATGCCAATTTCGCGCTCGAAGTGCCGCCGTCCCATCGCCAACAGTCGTTGCAGGCGCTGCTCGAAAGTGAGGGAGCTAGAGGAAGCGACTTTATACAAAGAGCGCAGGGCGAGTTCCCCCTCTTGCAGTTCTTTTTCGGCGGCTTTGCGATCGCTGATGTCGGCGATCGTGCCGAAATAGCCCGTTACCACCCCGGCACCATCGCGCTGGGGCACCGCAGAGGCCACTACCCACACAATTGTCCCGCTCGGTCTCGCTAAGCGATATTCTGTGGCAAATTCCCCGCTGATGGCGAAGGTGGCGAACCACTCAGCCATGACGCGATCGCGATCGTCCGGATGCAGGATCTTCTCCCACTCCCGCCCCATCACTGCTGCGGCGGAAACTCCCATCATATCCACCAACCGGGAATTGACAAACACGCATTCGCCTTCGGCGTTGGTTTGAAAAATCCCCACCGGCACTTGATTCACCAACAAGCGAAATCGTTCTTCGCTGCGGCGCAATGCCTCTTCGGCTTGTTTGGCTTCGGTAATATCTGTGGACAACCCGCAAATGCCATAGGGAATGCCGCGATCGTTGTAGAGTACCGACTTCACGGACATATACG
This sequence comes from Phormidium sp. CCY1219, assembly GCF_035615515.1. GTDB lineage: Bacteria > Cyanobacteriota > Cyanobacteriia > Cyanobacteriales > Laspinemataceae > CCY1219. Next base: position 50,770 of record NZ_JAJENT010000584.1, on the reverse strand, counting down.
TATGAATCCTGCCATCGGCATGGGAAGCCTGTTCTTCAAATCGCAAGGGTTTGCGCGCTTGCAATACTTTGCCGTCATTGTCTCGAAATGCATTGGCGATTTCCCGGGAAAAAAGCTCGTAATCGGTTTTCCCAATTACCTCGGCTTCGCGCTTCTCACACAGGTTCAAAAACTCTCGATTTACCTTCAAAAATCGCCCGTCCATATCTTTAAGATACACTACGGCAGTGGAATTATCTAGAATCGCCTGTAGTTGTCTTTCGCTTTCGCGCAGGGCACTTTCGGCCTGTTGGCGCTCGGTTATATCCCGACCTTCCGGAATTAATAATACCAATTTACCCGACTCATCTTTTATCGGTTTTAGGGAAAAATCCAGGGCGATTATTTTATCGTTTTTTCCGATGACATCCACTTCATAATTGACCGTTTCTCCCCGAGCCGCTCGGGCGATCGCCGCTTTTAATTGCGCTTGGGTTTCTGGGTTAATTTGCCACCATCGGGTTGTCCAAAATGGCCGACCCACTACATCGGACAGGGCAATCCCGGCAAAGTCTAAAGCGGTTTGGTTGGCTTCGATTACCGTACCATCCGGGTGCAGCAATCCCACAAATTGAAAGGATTGATTGAAAATTCCGCGAAATTTTCGCTCGCTCTCGCGGATTTTCGCTTCCAGTCGTAGGCGATTTGTGATATCCTGAGCTTGGCATAAAATCGAAATTAAATTCCCTTGCGGGTCGAACAAAGCAGAGACGTACCACTCGCAATGAATCACTTCTCCGGTTTTTTTGCGATTGCGGTGGTGGTGAACCAGTCGGGGGATTTCTCGATTGAGTAGTGTGGCTATATTGGTATTGACCTGTTCTACATCTTCTGGGTAAATCAGGGGAATGTCCCAGGGGGTTTTGCCCACCACTTCAGCAGCACTCCAACCAAACATCAGTTCTGCTTGTTCCGACCATCGCTCGATTCTACCGTCCCGATCCAATTCGATAACCGCCAGGGGAGAATTTTCTATATGAAAGCGGAGGTTTTCGGTGGCGCGTTGCAATTGCTGGGTGCGCTCTTCCACGCGATTTTCTAACGCTTCGTTGACCTGGAAAAGGTCCTGTTGCGCCTGTCGCAATTGGGTTTCGGTTTGCTGGCGCTGGGCGATTTCGGTTTGCGATCGCTCGAACAGTTCCCCTTGTTGAATGGCGATCGCAATTTGCACCGCCAATTCATCGAGCAAGTCCAATTCTTCCGCTTCCCACTGGCGAAAGTCTCGACATTGATGGGCAATTAGCAATCCCCAAAGCTGTGGGGTGGATGCAGTGACATCGGCAAGAATTAAAATCGGCACTACCAGATTGGCTTTGATTTGAAATCGTTCGAGCAATTCAATGTGGCACTCGGTCAATCCCGCCTCGTAAATGTTAGAAATGGCCTGCTTTTTTCCCTGGCGATAAGACGCTCCCGCTCCAGTTTGAAAGCAAGTGTCTTTAATTTGGCAATGGATTGCTGAGGAATAGCCCGCCTCCACGGATTCGGCAACGATGGTGCCGCTCAGATCGGGGTTAAACTGATAAACCACCACCCGATCGCAGGCTAAAATGTCCCGCACTTCGGTGACGCTATTTTGCAGAATTTCGTTAAGATTCAATGAGGAGCGAATCCGCAGGGCGATCGCGCCGATTAACCGCAGTTTTTCTTGCTGTTTTTGCAGTAGTCGCTTCAGGCGCGTGCGATCGACGGCACCGTGAATGGCCCGCCGCAAATTCTCCGGCGTGAGGGTTCCTTTCACTAAATAATCTTGGGCACCGCTTTTCATCACCTGCACGGCGATCGCTTCATCTCCTTGCCCGGTTAGCATCACCACCGGCAGTTCCCTTTCGCCGGTTTGCGCTTTTAATTCTTCGATGACTTCCACCCCATCGATATCCGGTAACCTGAAGTCCAGGACAATCCCATCGGGCATCTGTGCGGCGCATAATTCTAGCGCCTCTTCCCCCAACTCGCACTCTAAAATGCGATAATTATATCGGTCATCTCTGAGCAAATACCGTCGATACATTTCCCGGTCTTCGGGAGAATCATCCACAAGCAAAATGCTGCGCGTCGCCTCGGTCATTTCTGCACCCCATTTGGTAAAATTGCCGTTTTCAACCAGTAATCCATCAAACACTGAATCGATTGTTTTAATGCCTGGGTGCCGATGGGTTTGAGCATATAACTATTCGCCCCATATCTGTAGCAAGTTTCGATATCTTTCGGACTCGAAGAAGTGGTCAGCACTACCATCGGAATAGTTTTCAGTTCCTCATGTTGCTTGACTTCCTCAATCACCTCTCGTCCATCGATTCCGGGCAAATTCAAGTCGATTAGCACTAACGCCGGACGGGGAGCGTTGGCCTGATTTTCGTATTCTCCTTCATGGTAGAGAAAATCTAACGCTTCATCCCCATCGCTGGTTCGATAAATCTCCCCGGTAAATCCGCAACTGTTGAGGACCCGGGTTAAAGCCGTAAAATCTTCGTCGCTGTCTTCTACGACCAGCAGGGGGGCGCTGAGATTGCGATCGCCATTCAACTCTACCATTGTTCGTTACTGGGCTAGGGTGAAATAAAAGGTACTGCCTTTTCCGTATGTCGATTCTACCCAGATTTTGCCCCCGTGACGTTCGATAATTTTTTTAACAATTGTTAAGCCAGCTCCCGTGCCCCCGCCGTATTTGCTCGGGGCGTGCAGGCGCTTGAACAAGCGAAACACGCTGTCAATATGCCGTTCGCGAATCCCAATCCCGTTGTCTCGGACGTAAAACCCGATGGCACTTTCCTCGGTATCCCACTGCGCCCCGGCGTCTTCACGATCGCCCCCGGGGGGATTTTCTTCCCGGACAAACCACCCCACTTCGACTCGTTTTTCGCCATTTTTGTTGTATTTAAGTGCATTGCCAATCAGGTTACTCAATACTTCTTCAATTAAGACGCGATCGCAGCAAATTTTGGGCAACGGACGGGGAATGCACAGCTCTACCTGGGTCTCGGGTTTGCTAATCCTCAAGACTTCTGCCACATTCTCTACTACTTTATTCAAATCGGTTTGCTCCATCGAGAGTTCTTCGCGTCCCAACCGAGAAAAATGCAGCAGGGCGTTAATCAAATCTTCCATGCGCGCGGTCAACCGCACCAAGGTTTCTAATTTAGTCACCCCTTCTTCGTCCAGCACTGGGGCATAATCTTCTAGCAAGAAATTAGAATAGTTATGAATCCCGCGCAGGGGTTCTTTTAAATCGTGGGAGGCAATGTAAGCAAAGGCATCTAGCTCGTTGTTGCTCCGCTCTAATTCTAAATTTATCATCGCCAGTTCTTCGGCTTTTCGCAGCACGATTCCCACAATAGCACTTCGCAGTTCTACGGCTCCTTCGATTTCGCACGGTTGCCAGGGTAAGGAATGCGATCGCACGGTTTCTTGCCATCTTTCAAAGGATTGGCGCGGCGATAAGGTGAGGCTCCCATCGGCTTCAATTTTGCCGTTTTTTACTGGATTCCCCGCCCAATTCACATTTTTTAGCACTTCCGGGCGAAACCACACTACGTAGTTTTTTTGAAGTTTGGAAATCCACAGCACTAGCACGCCACTGGCGATTTCTTTATACCTTTCCGCTTCCGGATACAGGGTCGGTAAGGCGTTGGTGCAAAAAATATCGTTCTCGATTTGCGGTTTCACCCATTCGATTAATTCTTGAATTTCGCTTTCCTGTGGCGTTTTCCCCACTAAGGTTAAGGTTCCTTCCACGCACAGGGCGGCTCCCTGCGCTCCCACTAAGCTCAGTAAGGCGTTTCTATCTGCGACTAAGCCAGTTCCTAAGTTGTCCGCTTGAGAAATCTTTTCGATAAACCGCGATTGAATGGACTTTAATTTCATTTGATAGTCCAATCCTTCCCGTTGTTCTTTTTCGGGAATTTCTATTGCCATGACTTGCCCTAAAAATTCGCAGACGGTGCGAATTTCATAAGGGACTATTTTGGGGGTTTGATGATGACAGGCAATCAATCCCCACAGGGTTTTGTTTTTTAGCAAGGAAATGGACATGGAAGCGGCAACGCCCATGTTTTTCAGGTATTCTATATGGATGGGGGAAACGCTTCTCAATCCGGATAAGCTCAGATCCAGCGGTTCGGATGCCACTGCAGCAGATGAGAGCAGTTCCCCGGGCTGATAGTTGACATCGGGGATTAATCGCAGTAAACTCAGTTCGTAGAGTCTGCGCGCGGGTTCGGGAATGTCTGTGGCGGGATAGTGCAAGCCGAGAAAACTGGGTAAATCTTCTTCCTTGTCTTCGGCAATCACGGTTCCGGATTTGTCGGCATCGAATCGATACACCATGACCCGATCGAATCCGGCAATCTGGCGGATTTCTTCGGCGATCGCTTGGCACAATTCTGACAAGTTCGCCGCTTTTTGGATTTGCACGATCGGCCCTCGCGTCATCTGATAAAATTGGAAAAAGTCGCGCTGGGTTTCTCCCGCGATCGGCTCGAGTTCCAGTATGCAATTCCCCGCCCACCGATGCACGATTCCGTTAAAGGTTTGCGGTTTGGGCGCGTTTAAATGGATTTTTAGGGGATTGACATGGGAAAAGTCATGGGACAAGCATCGTTTGATGGTTTCGGCACACTCGTTTCCCAGAACCTCTGCTAAGGTGCGATCGAGCCATTCTTCCGCTGGAATCCCGAGTAGGTCTTCCGTGTTTTTGCTGAGTCTTTGAATCTGCAATTCTGGTTCGGAAAAGACCAATAGCACCCCATGCGGTTGAATGGCACCGGGAATGTGGATCGCTTCGCGATCGCAGTTGGTCAAGTTAACGCGGTTTGCCGTAACGAGGTTGGGGTCAATCATGGTAGGTTAAAGCTATGGGAGACCACGCAGAATTGGCCTTTTAATTCCAACAAATGGTGCCTCAAAGTTCAATAAAAGTTAATTTTATTATAGGCGTTTAAATCGCGATCGGCAATTTCTTGGCTGAGTTTTCAGCCATTTTGCTTAAACGGAGAGAAACAATTAAAATTTAAGGATTAATACGGTGGTTCGCCAAGGAACAATTGTGATATGATATGCCGCCCGCGTCTGGGTGGGTGACGCCGCGCTTCACTTGTGCGATAAATGCGGGATAGGATGGGCGGCGTCACCCACCCTACGGTGAGGAGAAGAATGAAGAATCAATCGCTCTGTCAATTCTCACTTGAAAATTGCTCGGGTCTCAATTCTCCTCTTCCGATTCTGGGAGTTTCGGTTGGCCAAAACTCGCGCCGGTATATCCGGTTGTCACCCATAAAATGGCGCGCGCCCCATCGCGAATTGCTTTTTGCAGGGGTTCGGGCGATCGCCCGGAGGTGACGGGCAATGCTTTGTAGGTAATCCCGCGACTCCCAAGCACGATTTCGGCGATCGCTCTGGCGCGGCGCATGTGGTCGTCTGAGGTAATCAAATACACCCGATCGATTCCTCGGGCTTTAAATTCATCCACTAAGGTGGTAAAATTCGTTACCGTGTCCACCGCCCGATAGTCCAGATGCAACCGATTCAAATCGATTCCCGCTTCGGCAAAAATCCATTCCGCATATTCCGGGTTGCTTCCTCCGGAAATCCAAATCTCGAGTTCTGGATGTCGTCGCGCAAACTCTGCTGCAAATTCTTCTCGTTCTACGGCACCCCCCAATACTAGCAATGCGTCGGGGTCGTCAAAATAAGCTCTGAGCTGCTTGTAGCCGATCCAGCCCACCGCCGCGAGTCCTAATAGCAACACGATCGCCGATCTGCTTTTCGATCCCCAGGTTCGCGATTTAGCCTCATGTCTTCGGTGCAGACCGATCTTCCAGACCATATCTCAAATTACCAACCGTTTATATTCTGGGCAGAGGAGCAACCTTCCCCCGGGGGCGATCGCGCGATAAAATCGGCGACCCACCCGGATAGTCGAGTTGTCGTTCTTAAGAGTAGCAGACTCGGGCGGGAGAAGAGAACGGGACTGGCCGGATTCGAACCGGCGACCTAGCGCTTCAGATTGGTGTGAGTTTCCTCACTTTCTGGACTATTCCTTCACCGTAGGCGGAGTTTGATGCCCGTAGGTGGTGGCCGTTCCGTTTGCGGAGGGGTTAATTTTGTAGAGCATCGGTTCCGGGACACAGGGGCGAATCAGCTCGAAAAATCGGCGCGATTCTTTGGTTCCCATTCGCAGACGGTAAGCGCGGGAGGCTTTACTGAGTCCCCACTGGATGCCCCAAACCTGAGAAAAGTAAGCGGCGATCGCCTCATTTTCCGATTTAGGCAGATAGGTATTCAGGTAAACCTCGAGGGCATGAATTTTCCCGTCTGTTTTTTTAAAGGACTTCGACCCCTCATCGAGGAACCAAATTGCGATTCCCTGCAAGGTTAACAGGTTCAGGAACTGCGGCGAGATGGTGGGTTGACCACCGCGATACAGTTTTTTCACCAAAACCCGGGTCAGGGGAATCAACTTCGGTTCCAGACGAAGCAGGGGGTAGCCCTGTTTTGTCCGGCGGCGTTGGAGTTTGACTGGCGATCGCGTGATTTGTTCGAGAAGCTGCTGTTTGAATAAAACATAGCTCTCTTGAGTGGAGGAATGTTGGATAAAGAAGTTATGATTTCTTCTTCGTCCCTTCCCCAAAAGCATGCCAGCCAGAACGCCACGTTGCTCTACTTTGGATGAGACATCGTAGTCCATCCTGCAATAGCTCCTGCAAACCAGTCTCTGCACCTTCCTGCACTAGCGTTCCCCGAGAAAGCCAGGGATTGTTAACCCCAACCGGGGGGACGAGGGCAGGCTTGGCTCAAGATTACCTTATCGGCGGGAGACAGAATTGAGAAAAACCGTCTCCGGGGACGTAGGCTTTCTTGAATTTGACCACATTCACGCTTGGAGTTTCCTCCAAGGTGCCCGATTCATCAGGAGGCGCTTGCTCTATCCAACTGAGCCACAGCCCCAAAGCTATCCTGATTTTAGCATACCCAGAAGCGACTCGCGAGCCGACCCCAGGGCGGGAATGAAATCCCGGGCCAAAGTCAGGGAAATTTGATAGACAGGGAAGAGGACTCCCGGGGGGGAACCCACCGGTGAGAGGATCCACCCGCGCCAATCGGGGCGATCGCAGGGGGTGCAGCCGGTGTGCGATCGCGAAACCGTTTGCATTCGGCGCGATCGAGATCACCCAAAGCGCCGCAAAACGTCACCTGAGAACCCGCCAAAGCCTCACAAGCCATTACGAGAATCATCACAGGAATCGGGAAATTCGGGTCACTGAGGAATTTGGCCACAGAAGCGATACTACGGCTATAAGCCAAGCAAAGGGGAAATCACCATGACTCGAATTCGCGAGCTAGTAGAACAAGCGCTGTCCCTCGGTTATTTGACCCGAGAAGCGGAAGAACAGCTCAGAGAATTGCTCAGCAGCCAATATGACCTCGAAGACCTGAATGCGTTTATGACCTTGCAACATGCGGCGATGTCGGGGAGGGTGAAGCAAGAATCCAGACTGCGAGGCGGCGATCGCCAGTCGGTGCAGAGGATGTCCAATGCTTCCCAGGGCCATCATTAAGCCCGAGGTGGGGGAAAGCCACCACAGTCCTCCCCGGGGGATAGGTGAGGGGTCACGCGATCGCTTCAGCATCGAACCGGGAAAATTTAGCCAGATTTAAGCCGTAAAGGTGCCAGTGGGATTGCCCGCTGGCGAGGGGGGTGGGTCGAACAGAGGAACCCTGGGGGAAGCCCCGAGGGTTTTCTATTTGGGTGAGCAGGAGCGATCGGGGGGAAAGAAAAGGGCGATCGAACAGATGTGTTAGGATAGTCGGAATTTTTCAGGCGATCGCGCCACCGGGAAGGGAGGTTTGCTACCCCCTGTAGGTATCCCACTGCGGGAGTCCCTCCGAACATTTCCGGATGAGGGAAAACACCCCAGACGAGGATCCCCCATTGCTGCTCCGTTATAGTTGTTATCGATATCGCATAATGGGGCGAAGTTAACCGCTCGTGCATCTAACTGGCTGAGGAGTGAAATTATGGCACATATCATTGCAACGGCTAACATGAAAGGGGGCGTGGGCAAAACCACCCTCACCGTGAACTTAGCGGCGTCTCTCGCTAAAGATTTTCACAAGCGGGTGTTAGTCGTGGATCTCGATACGCAAATCAGCGCCACCCTGAGTTTAGTGTCTCCTCACGACTTTTCTAAACTGCGGAAAGAAAAGCGCACCTTAAAATACCTAGTCAACGACTTTATCCAACCCCTTCCTCAAAATACCCTGCCGATTCAAGATATCATCAAACCCTACATTGGCAATCTCAAAGGGCTGGATTTATTGCCCGGAGACCTGGAACTGTACGATGAATTTATGGTTTCCGAAGTCCTGCACCGCAAGGCAATAAAACTGGGAAAAGACAACTTTCAAGAAGTCTGGAAAAAGCTAGAGCGCATCTTAGTCGAAGGCATTTTGCAGCCAATTGATAAAGACTATGATTTTATCATTCTCGATTGCGCCCCCGGTTACAATCTGTTAACCCGCAGTGCGTTAGTGGCCAGTGATTTCTACCTGCTGCCCGCGAAACCCGAACCCCTTTCCTTGATTGGCATCCAATTGCTCGAACGGCGCATCAATCAATTGCGAGAAAGTTATAAGGAAGAATATCCGATTAATTTAGAAATGCTGGGGATTGGTTTTACCATGTCTGCCAATTTATTAAACGGTAGATATTATCGGCAAGTAATGAAGCGGGTGTATGAGGATTTTGGCGAAAACCGCATTTTCAAAACCCGAATACCGATTGACGTGAATGTGTCCAAAGCCGTGGATAGTTTCCTGCCCGTATTGCTGACTCATCCCACCGCGCGCGGGTCAAAAGCATTTGCAGAATTCACCCAAGAAATGATGGAGAAACTCAATGTTATCCTGGATATGAAGCAGCAAAAGAACAAGTTAAATTTGGTGAATTTGGAGTGATAGGCGATCGCGCGATCGCGCAGATGATCCGCCTCGGGATGGGCGTTCCCAGCTCATGCTGGGAACGAAGGAACCGCGAATTAAAATAGCGGATTTTACCATCATCCGCCATAGTGATTTTGAAAGCTAAAAATCACCTGGCGCAGGGGGTCGTCCAGACGCTGCAACGTTTCCCGGGCAATGGGGTCTGGGACGCTGCCATAAAACGCCTGAGCGATGCCGCCAGTAATGCAGGCAATGGTATCGCTATCGCCGCCAATCGAAATTGCATTGCGAATCGCATCCTCGAAATCCGTGGATTCGAGAAATGCAATAATGGCTTGGGGGACCGAACCCTGACAGGAGACATCGAAGCGATAGGAGGGGCGAATTTCTGCCAAAGTTTGAGTTAAATTATAACCGAAATGTTGCTCGATGTAGGATTTAATTGCTGATTTTGTGCCGCCTTGTTTGGCGAGAAAAATAGCGGCGGCGGTGACTTGTGCGCCTTTGATGCCTTCTGGGTGATTGTGGGTGACTTCCGCGCTGGATTTGGCTTGTGTGAGGGTGGTATCCAGGTCATCGAAGGCATAGCCCACGGGACTGACGCGCATTGCGGAACCATTGCCCCAACTGTAATAGGGGGCGCAGGTATCGGACTGACCCCAGCGGGTAAAATTGCCACCATAACCGGCATAGGGATAGCGACGGTAGTAGGATTTGATGAGAGATCCGTAGTCGGCGTGGTGGAGGATGGCATCCGCAACCGCCACCGTGAGTACCGTGTCATCGGTGAACCGGCATTGTGGGGCAAACAGGGGGAATTGTTTGGTTTTGATATTGTGACCTTCGTAGATAGAACCGATGATGTCACCAGCGATCGCGCCAAGCATAGGGGTGATTTTCAGGTAAAGGAATGAGCGGGAACATTTTACCCCAAGATGGGGGGCACTTGGGGAAAAGGCGATCGCCCTTGCAGGTAGAAATCAATGTAGGGTGTGGGCAATGCGAACCTCTCCGCTCAATCTCATAGCGCCTCTAGGCGGATTTTGGGGGGAATTGCGCCTGTAGAGACCTTCATTGATGGCATTTCCCGTCCCTTGATTGGGAGTAAGGTGGGCAATAATGCCCACCCGAGGATTTAGAATTCACCGGCTAAAGCGGCGACGCAGCGTTCGCAGATGGTGGGGTCTTCGGGAGATTCGCCGATGTGGGTGGAGTAGTTCCAGCAGCGATCGCATTTTTCGCCCTCTGCTTTGACCACAGCAACCCCCAAGAAATCGGCTTCCGAACGATACTCCACCCCTTTCAAGGGTTCTGGACTATCCACCACCTCCACTTGGGAGGCGATAAACAGATAGCGCAGTTCGTCCACGCCATTCCCCCGAATCGCGGGCTGAATGTGCGGCACTTCTGGGGTGACGGGTTCGGTGAGTTTGGGGGAAGGTGGCGCGATCGCCTCCTGGTCCTCACCGGGTTTTGCCTCTCCGATGACATAGGTTTTCGCCGATGCCAACATTTCCCATAACTCTTGACGATTTGCCGCACGCCACAGATAGCGCTTGACAAACCAGGCACTATATGCTATACCTACCAGTTCCAGGATTCCGGGAAGCAGGGGAAGGTCATCGATCGCATCCACAATCGCCCCGAGGACGAGAACCGAGACAATCGCGGCGAACATCAATCCCACCGTCACCAAGGGACGCTTGTACCCGGAGAAAAACTCACTCAAATAGCGGGGAAACTCGGCTAAAAATGCCGTCACCTTTTGCAACACCTCCTGCCATTGCTGCGGCGTGTCCGGCGGCGCGGGTGGTTCGGGCGTCTCGTCGGCGATAGTCGGCGGGGGTGGGAGGAGACTGGCGCGAGAATCCGGATTCATCTGCACCAATTGCTCCCGCAGTTCCTCATCGGGAACGTAAAGCAGCACCTTCGCTTCCAACGACGAGCCGATCGCCTTATTCTGACGGGCTTTTTCCAGCACTTGGTTCACTTCGCCGCGAATTTGCCGCAATTTTTGCCAGTGTGACGCCAACTCGGGATTTTTCCAGCCGGCATCTACCTTCACCCAACCGGCTTCAAACACGGACCGAGAGGGCGTCGGATAGGGGAGATTTTGCCAGATATCTTCCGCCATGTGGCACAAGACCGGCGCGATCGCTTTAGCCAGATTTTCCACCGCGATCGCCAGCACCGTCTGACAGCTACGACGGCGGTAGGCATCTGCGCCGCTGATATACAAACGGTCTTTGGCGATATCCAAATAAAAATTCGACAAATCCACCACGCAGAAATTCTGCACTGTTTGGAAGAACCGGAAAAACTGATAGCTATTAAACGCCTCGGTGATTTCTCCAAACACCTCAGTCATCCGATGCAGCATATACTTATCTAACTCCGGCAATTCCGCATAAGGAACCGCATGTTTTTCCGGGTCGAAATCATGTAAATTCCCCAACAAAAACCGCGCCGTATTGCGGATTTTGCGATACACATCCGCCAACTGCTTGAGGATATTGTTCCCAATTGGCACGTCGGAGGAATAATCCACCGAAGACACCCACAGACGCAGCACGTCCGCACCATAAGGCGGCTCTTTTTTCTGATTGTTCCCGCCATTAATAATAGTATAAGGGTCTACCACATTCCCCAGGGATTTACTCATTTTCCGCCCGGTTTCATCCAGGGTAAACCCATGAGTCAGCACGGTTTTATAAGGAGCGAAACCGTTATTCGCCACGCTGGTGAGCAAACTGGATTGAAACCAGCCGCGATGTTGGTCCGAGCCTTCCAAATACATCTCTACCGGATAGTGCAATTCCGAGCGGCGATCGGCCACTGCAGCCCAAGAGGACCCGGAATCAAACCACACATCCATTGTATCCGTCCCTTTGCGGTAGGTTTTGCCATTCTGGCGATAAGATGCGGGCAATAATTCTTCCACCGGCAGTTCCCACCAGGCATCGGAGCCACGTTCGGCCACGATTTGCTGCACGTGAGCGATGGTTTCTTCATTCATCAGGGCTTCGCCGGTATCTTCTTCGTAAAATACCGGGATGGGAACGCCCCAACTGCGCTGACGGGAGATACACCAGTCCGATCGCTCTGCAACCATTGAGGTGATGCGGTTTTCCCCTTGGGGCGGAATCCACTGCACGTCGGCGATCGCCTTCATTACCGCTTCCCGGAAGCCATCCACCGAGGCGAACCACTGTTCCGTCGCCCGAAAAATGGTGGGTTTTTTGGTGCGCCAATCGTAAGGATACTTGTGAACGTATGGCTCTTCTTTCAGCAAGGAGTTCGCCTTTTGCAGGGCCTCAATCACCGCTGCATTGCCCTCGTCTAGGACGTTTAAGCCGGCAAATTCCCCCGCTTCTGCGGTGAAATTCCCCCGTTCGTCCACTGGGGCTAAAACCGACAATCCGTAGCGCTGACCCACTTGATAGTCTTCCAACCCGTGACCCGGTGCGGTGTGAACCAACCCGGTTCCGGATTCGGTGGTCACGTAGTCGCCGCCGATGACCACTTCGCTTTCGCGATCGAACAACGGATGCTTATAGGTGCAATGTTCCAACGCCTGACCGGAAATTTTGGTTTTGACGGTGAGTTCCGTACCTAATGTGGCGGACAAGCGCTCTACCAATTCGGCGGCGACGATCAGGAATTTACCGGATCCGACTTTGTAATCCGGTTCGGTTTCCACCACGGCATATTCCAGCTTCGGATTGACGCTGACGGCGAGGTTGCCCGGAATCGTCCAAGGAGTGGTGGTCCAGATGGCAACCCACAGTTGCTTCATGTAGGGTTCGAGTGCGGCGGCGGTTTCCGAGAGTTTCGTCACCCGGAATGCGGCATAAAGACTGCGAGAGGTGTGCCCTTCGGGATATTCCAGTTCTGCCTCGGCGAGGGCTGTCTGGGAACTGGGACTCCAGTGAACCGGTTTGCGTCCTCTATAAATGTAGCCTTTGAGTACCATCTGACCGAAGACGCCGATTTGTGCGGCTTCGTATTCGGGTTTGAGGGTGAGGTAGGGGTTGTCCCAGTCTCCCCAAACGCCGTAGCGTTGGAAGCCTTGTTTTTGTTCTTCTACGGTTTTTAGGGCAAAGTCTCTGGCTTTTTGCCGCAGTTTGAGGGGGGTGAGATTTTGCCGCTCTTTGGACTTCATCGCTTGCAGGACTTTCAGTTCGATGGGCAAACCATGACAGTCCCACCCGGGGACGTAGCGCACTTTTCGCCCTTGCAATAACTGGTATTTGTTGATGATGTCCTTGAGGATTTTATTCAAGGCGTGCCCCATGTGCAGGGCACCATTGGCGTAGGGGGGGCCGTCGTGCAACACGAAGGGTGCGCCCGGATTGTTTTCCGAGAGTTTTCGGTAAATTTGATGCTCTGCCCAAAATTCCTGGAGTTCTGGCTCGCGTTTGACGGCGTTTGCCCGCATTTGAAACCCGGTTTGGGGCAGGTTTACGGTATCTTTATAGCTTTTGGCTTCGGTCACGGTTCTATCCCAAATTCTATCTGATGGAACGGTTTGTCAATCATTATAGTGGTTGAGGTGCTTTGGGTTTGCTGGATTTGCTGGCGCGGGTGGGGACTAAGCCCGCTTAGGCGGGCTATTTTGACTCGTTTGACTCGTTCCCTCCCGTCTGGGAACGCTCTTTCTGAGGCTCCGCCTCTCCCCAAAAAGGCAAGCAAAATCATCGGCACCCTGGCGTTTTGTTGTGATTCTGTGCCCAGTTTTGGGTCAATTAATTCCTATGCTGAACCGACAAACTCCCCACAGCGGCTATCACTGGGATGGCTCTGAGGGTCGTTTTTTTGAAGGATGGTACTATCGGGTGACGTTACCGCGCGATCGCCAAACGTTTGCGTTTATGTATTCGATTGAAGACCCGGCGGGCAATTCTCCTTACAGTGGCGGCGGGGCGCAAATTCTCGGTCCGGATGATGAATATCTGTGCCGGACTTTTCCCGATGTGCGGGGGTTTTGGGCGAGCGCTACCGCTCTGGCGCTGGGTCACTGGGGGAAAACGGATTTAAGGCTCAAACCGCAGTATTTGGAACCGACAAAGTTCGCGCGTCATCTGGAACAAGGGTATCAAGCGACGGCGAGGTGGCATCAAGGTCAGTTATTCGATCCGGGTACTCAACGGCGCTGCAAGTGGGAGTATGCGATTCAACCGATTTATGGGTGGGGCGATCGCTTTCGCGGTCAGCTTTCTACGGCGGGTCTGTTCTCGTTTTTCCCGATTTTTGAACCCGGATGGCAAATTTTGATGGCGCATGGTTTGGCTACGGGATGGATCGAGTGGGGCGATCGCCGCTATGAATTTACTGAGGCCCCGGCGTACAGCGAGAAAAACTGGGGCGGCGCTTTTCCGGAAAAATGGTTTTGGATCAATTGCAATTGTTTTGATGAGGAACCGGATCTGGCCCTAACTGCTGGTGGGGGACGGCGCGGGGTGCTGTGGTGGATGGAGTCGGTGGCGTTGATTTGTTTCCACTATCGCGGTGCGTTCTACGAGTTCGTCCCCTGGAATTCTCAGGTGAGTTGGAATATCGACCCTTGGGGACGCTGGGAAATGCAGGCGACGAAGGGGGATTTGCAGGTGGAAGTGAGGGCGAACGCGGATCTGCCGGGAACTCCCCTGCGTGCCCCGACTCAACAGGGGTTGGCGATCGCCTGTCGCGATACCATGAAAGGTGAGGTGATGCTGACTCTGCGATCGCGGGTGGGGGGACAATGGCGCACCCTGTTGCAAGCACAAAGTTCTCTCTGTGGGGTGGAAACTGGCGGCGGTCCTTGGGAGGAACCTTGGCGATCGTAAGGGGGTTGTCAATTGTCTAATTGTTCCCCATCTTTCCCGGGTGAGCCGTTGGCGTTCTAAACCACCACTCACGGTACCCTGAACCTGTGTACGATCCTAGCCCGCCTACGCGGGCTATAGCCCTAACGGGCATGGCTACCCTAGTGTCTGCGAAGGCGCGATTTCAATCGCCTGCTTGTTGAAGTTACTATACTTTTTTACACTACGCTCGTTCGTTGCTCTGTTTGCGTTCGCGCAATTGCAGCAAAATACTGTGGTGGACATCGCGGGTAATCGGATAGAAATAGGCTAAAATTAAACCGCCGATAATCACTAACGCCGGCATGGGCGCGATCGCGATCCGAATGGCAAGCTGTGCTGATTCCGGTTGTTGGGGAATCGCTTCCCCGGGCACTCGCTCGAGATAACCGGCAAATTCCAACGCTTGTCCCACTAAAAATAACCCCAACCCGCGACCGATTTTTTGTAACAACACCATAAACGCATAGAAAATACCTTCCCTACGCTGACCGGTTTGCAATTCGTCCAAATCGATAACATCCGGAACCATCGACCAGGGAATTAAATAAGCGGTTGCTACGCCAAATCCCGCCATCACTGCTAGGCAATACATCAAGAGATTTTGTCCCGGTTGGACGAAAAATAGGCCAAATTGGGCGATTAACCAGAGGCTCATTCCCATAAAATAAACTGCTTTTTTACCCAAGCGATCGCTCAGTTTACTCCAAAAAAACAGCATCACCAACGCCGTTCCTTGCACCGCTAGAGCCACTTGAGGAAATGCCGCTTCCGGGAGGTTCATCCAACTGACTACAAAATAGGGAATAATCGAAGCCGTCACCTGCAATGCTAACCAAGAACAAACGTAAATTCCGATCGCAAACAGGAACGGACGGTTATTTAATACAATGCGGAATTGCTCCAATAACGGCAGAGAAACCGGTTCTTCCGCCTCGGGTTTTTGCCGCTGCATTTGCTGCAGGCGATCGCGCGTTCCTAAAATGCACCAATAAATCGGCAATACGGCAATCACCGCACAAATTCCCCCCAACAAGATGTAGCGCAGTTGGGAATCTTCCACCAGGTCGAAAATAATTTTGCCGATCAGCAACGAAACAATACTTCCCCCGAGGGAAAAGGCAAAGCGAAAGCTGTTCAGATTCGTCCGTTCGTCATAGTCTTCGGTCAATTCTGGAGTTAACGCCGTGTAGGGTAAATTAACCGTCGTGTAGGCAGTATTGAACAACAAAGAAATGGCGATATAGTACCAAAATAAACCCCATTCGCTCAACGGTGGCACGATCCATTGCAAAAAGAAGAAAATGCCAAACGGAATCGCCCCAAATATCATCCACGGATAGCGACGTCCCCACCGCGATCGCGTCTTGTCGCTCAGCACTCCCACAATCGGATCGTTAATCGCATCCCAAATATTGGAAAGCGTCAGAATACTACCCGCCAACCCCGGCGACAATCCCGCCACATCGGTTAAGAAAAACAGCAGGTAAAATACAATAATATTCGCCGTCATCGCCGTGCCGAGGTCCCCGGCACCAAACGCCAATTTCGTCCCAAAGCTCAGCTTCTCAGCGATGGCGTTTTCAGCAGCAGAGTCGGAAGTTTGTCCTTTGTCATTGGTCATTTTTCATTTGTCCTTTGTCCTTTGTCATTTGTCCTTTGTCATTGGTCATTTGTCCTTTGTCCTTTGTCCTTTGTCCTTTGTCATTTGTCCTTTGTCATTTGTGGTTTGTCATTTGACCAATGACCTGTTACCACATGACCAATGACCAATGACCTGTTACCACATGACCAATGACCAATGACCAATGACCTGTTACCACATGACCTGTTACCATATGACAATCCGTATCTTGGCATACAGAATGGCGCTTTGCGGGTATGCTATGCTGGTTTATTGCCTTTGTTGTTTTATCATGTCCTGGTGTTGAATTGTTGCCTTAGCTATGGCAGACCTTTACATCGGTTGGTCGGAGTACCACCAAAAAATTGAGCGTCTAGCGGCTCAAATCTATCATTCGGGTTGGGAATTTAACCAAATTGTCTGCATTGCGAAAGGCGGACTGCGGGTGGGGGATTTAATGGCGCGGATTTACGATCGCCCCTTGGCCATTGTGTCCGCTTCTTCCTACGGCGGACCGAGCGGACAAGAGCGCGGAGCGCTAAAAATCGCCCCCACCTTGACCGCCACCCGCGATCGCCTGGGCACTCAGGTGTTATTAGTAGATGACCTAGTAGATTCGGGGATTTCCTTGCGCGAAATGCAAAAATGGCTGTGGGATCGCTATGGCGATGAGATTGAAGAAATCCGCACTGCTGTGATTTGGTACAAAGCCAATTCCATCGTCAAGCCGGATTATTATGTAGATTACTTGCCCGATAATCCGTGGATTCACCAGCCGTTTGAACCCTACGAGCGCATGACTCCGGCGGAACTCGCCGCGCAGTACGAACCGACTAGCCCCCATTAAACGCCAAATAGCCACAACCAAAAGGGAAGAAGCAGCAAAAACCCCATCGAGCCGAGGGCCAGAGCGGTCACGGTTAAATCGCGATCGAGGTTATAAGCTTCTGCAATCACTAAGGTAGCAAACGCCGGGGGCATTCCCATCTGCAACACCAAGATTAAATGAGGGGCGCTAGGGAGGTCGAATAGAAATAAACCGATGCCTAACGCCAACGGCACCAGGAGCATTTTGATGGCTAAGCTCACCGAAGCGGGTTTGATGCTGCTCCAATTGTGCAACTGGCTCAGTCTCATGCCCAGGAGTACCAGAGATGCGGCGATCGCCAATCGTCCAAAGCTGGCGAGGCTCTGTTCCAGGGGCGGAAATAGAGGGACATCGCGAATCAGCAAGCCCAGACCCAAGCCCCACAGGGTGGGGGTTTTCACAATCGCCAGCGCCAGCTCTCCCGGGCTTTTATGCCCGCCTTCGCCAAATTCCGCCGCCAGAACCACTCCGAGTCCGTAAGCGCCCACCACAGTGCCCAACAAGTCGTAAAACAGCGCCCAAGCGAAATAGCGATCGCCAAATAATGCCAAAATCACCGGATAGCCCATATAGCCAGTGTTGCCCACCATTGAGGAGAGCAGAAAGCTGCCTTGTCGCGGTGTGTTCCAGGACTCCTCGGCAGGTTCGGGAAGGGCATCGGCGTCGCTACTGTTTTCCGGGCGCTTACCCATGATTTTCAGCCATCCCCAACTGAGGAAAGCTCCCAGGAGAATCGCCACCCAAGCGATCGCCGGGGCCAGCCAAATTGCCCCGGAAAGGTCGCTGCGGCGCACGAATCCCACCACGGCGATCGGGATCCCCGCCCAAAATAAAAATTTTCCCAAGTACAAAGGCACCACTGACGGCAAGAAACGTCCCAGGATAAGTCCCACGATCGCCAATCCGCCAAGCTGCGTGTAGAGTTCGATTAGTTTCGTTCCCAAACTGGGCATGGTTTCAACTGTGATTTTCTCAACTCGATAAAATGCAGGATTTATGAAAAAATAACCCTAGTGATTTCTCTCCTGAGTGCGATCGCTCGATAAAAAAGCTCGTTATCCGATGCCATAAACCACTCCTAACTTAACTTCATTTTTCAAAATTTTGAGGCTATTGTTTGAGCCATAAAAATCGAGCCTTTTGCACTAACATTAGGATTTTTTTTAGAAACTTTTATTGTTTTTAATTAACAAATGTCTGAAATCGGTTGCCAAGGATAAGCATTGAAGAAAATCCCAATAAAAAAGAGCATGAATGAGTTTCCAACATGACTATGCAATTTTAATTGTTGCAGCCGGATAAAAAGCAACTTTTCCAGGGTGGAAAACCGGGATAACCAAAGAGCGATCGCTTTTTCCCAGGGTAGCGCTAAAATTTTAGCGTCTAAAATCGAATCGGGGAAATTTATCGTAGAAAATCCTGGATTGAGCGCGAGCGAGCAGTTGCGATACTCCATCCGATTCACCCATAAAAACAGCGGCTGCGTCTGTCAATCCTGATACGGAGAAAGCAGAAAGAAACATGATGCAAGCAGAATGCCACATTTTTAGAGAAAGGTGTCCCGAGGCAATGGTTGGAATTTCTGCGCGCAACGACGAGCGCGATGTGTGGCAGTCTAAAATTTGTATGGTGCAAGTTGGACTTTAAGTGCAGGAGTCGATCCATTGGATAAAGCAGGTCTGTCTGAAAACAAGTCGAAAACCTCGGCAGTTATGGCAGAGGATATTCCGGAGGCGGTTCGAGATACGCCCAACCCCGAGACCCCGAGTGGGTCAAAACCGATGGGGTTAATTTTGGGATTGTTAGCCACCGGCGCGATCGCCCTGTTGGCGGGAGTTTGGTTTGCCTTGCAAGCGGGACCCCCGACAGTGGGGGAAGCGCCGGAAAACACCCAAAGCCCCTCGCCCACTCCCGAAGCACCCCAAACGGAACAGCCCACCGCCGAAGCTTCCCCAACGCCGACGGCGGCAAATGGGGAGCCTTCGGAAACCGATGAGGGCCTCCTGGGGCACTTGCCTTACGAGCAAGCATCCCCAGAAGACCTGCAGGCGATCGTCAGTGATGGTAGCATCAAATTAAGACAAACGGCGGCGGAGGCATTTTTAGACATGCAAGCTGCTGCCCGCGCCGAAGGCATTTATCTAGTGCCGATTTCGGGATTTAGAACCGTAGAAGACCAACAATATTTATTTTTTGAAATCAAGGCGCAACGGGGACAGGTGGCATCGGAACGCGCCGAAGTCAGCGCCCCGCCCGGATATAGCGAACATCATACCGGCTATGCGGTGGATATCGGCGATGCGAATGTGCCGGCAACCCATGTCAATGAGAATTTTGAAAATACGGCGGCGTTTCAGTGGTTGGAAGCGAATGCGGCGTACTTTAGTTTCGAGCTTTCTTTTCCCAAGGACAATCCGCAAGGGGTGGCTTACGAACCCTGGCACTGGCGTTTCGTGGGCGATCGCCACAGCTTAGAAACCTTTTACAAGGCGCGTGGTCAGGAATAGTCTCCTCCGGATCGATTTCCCCTCATCTGCGAAAGCCCTGGGCGGCGCGATCGCCCCTGAGAACTACCAAAAGGTGTGTTAGGATGGCCTAACACGCCTTAACATTTTTTAACATTCACAGCCGCGATCGGCAAAAACGAAACTCAAATCATCATTTACCCATGAGTCAAACCGCCCTCAATCTAATTTCCATTTCCGTTTTCGCCATGACAGTTTCGACCCTCCTCGGGCCGATGTTTAACCTCTCCCCGCTGATTCCCGCCGTGGCCACATTTAGCCTATTGGGATTTTTTACCATCGACTCGGTAAGCTTGAAAGGCACCGGTGCCACCTTGTTAGTCGATACCTTCGCCGGATTTTCTCCTCAATATCGATCGCGCGTGGTGCGCCACGAAGCCGGACACTTTCTCGTCGCCCATCTCCTAGGCATTCCCATCACCGGCTATGCCCTGAATGCCTGGGAATCCCTCCAACAAGGACACCCCGCCCGAGGCGGCGTTCGGTTCGCCGATAGCGAACTGCTATCCGAACTCGAACGCGGTACCTTATCTGCCCAATTATTCGATCGCTACTGCACCATCTG
Organism: Phormidium sp. CCY1219; assembly: GCF_035615515.1. Taxonomy (GTDB): domain Bacteria; phylum Cyanobacteriota; class Cyanobacteriia; order Cyanobacteriales; family Laspinemataceae; genus CCY1219. Next base: position 30,366 of record NZ_JAJENT010000584.1, on the reverse strand, counting down.
GATGGCGGGAATTGCCGCAGAAACCTTGATGTATGACAGCGCCGAAGGCGGCGCAGAAGACCGCACCAAACTACGTGCCATTTTAGCCCAAAATCGCCGCTCGGCAACCGACGCTCAACTCAAAGAACGCTGGGCAACCTTGCAAGCCAAAACGCTAATCGAATCCCATCTAGACGCCTATGAAGCGTTAGTCACCGCAATGGAAAAACGCACTCCGGTAGCCGAATGTTATCACATTCTCGGGGAATTTATCGCCGAGCAGTGAGAAGCCTTGGATACGATACGTTTTCGGCAAGCTGTCAGCTGACTTTTAACGGCTTTAACTCGTTTCCCCCCCGGGGGGAACGCCCCACCCGAGGTTCCGCCGCCCGCAATCGACGTGAGGGCATCATTCACACCCTTGCTTCAATTTAATGGCTCGATCGCACTTTCATGCGCGCGAAGAATCGTGCGGCTTCTCCCAGCCACAGTACGCTAGAGGTGCCACCGATAATCATCAGCCAATCTTGCACGGAGAGGGGAACGGTTCGGAAGAGAGAACCGCCAAATTGCACCATCAGGATTTGACCGAGTAAAATCACCGTGGCAATTGTAATAAAGGCTTTATTCTCGAACAACTTGGAGAATGCCGACTTATTCAATCCGAAGCATTTCGCATTAAACAAGTTCCAGAATTGAAGCATCACGAAGGTGGTGAAGAACAAAGAGAGTTCGTACTTGGTGACGGTTCCATCTTCCTGGATGTAAAGCAAAAATCCCAGCAGAAAGAAGAGGAAAATCGGGGCAACGGTAAAGATAGCGATCGCCATTGGTTTCGTGATGATGAAGTCTTGCGGATCGCGCGGCGGCACTTCCATCACGGTTTCGCTGGGCGGTTCGGTGGCGAGGGCTAATGCAGCAAAGGTATCCATAATTAAGTTGACCCACAGCAGTTGGGTGACAGTGAGAGGCAAGTTGATGCCGATAAACGGACCGAGTAAGGCAATGCCACAAGCGGCTACGTTAATAGTGAGTTGAAACAGGATGAATTTTTGGATGTTTTGGTAAAGCGATCGCCCCCACATCACCGCCGTTTCGATACTCTCGAAGGCGCGATCCAAAATAATGATATCGCTGGCTTCTTTCGCCACAAAGGTGCTATTTTTCCCCAACGCTAACCCGACTTGCGCTTGGTTTAATGCCGGGGCATCATTGGTTCCATCCCCAGTTACCGCCACCACTTCTCCGCTGTCTTGCAGCAATTTCACCAGTCTTTGTTTGTCAGCAGGGCGCGCGCGCGCCAGCACTTTGACGTTCTGCGCGGCGGCTTTTGCCTCTTCCGCTTTCAGTTGGCTGAATTGCGGTCCGGTAAGATAGCTGGTTGACGGTTCGCTATCGCTAATTAAGCCAATTTGACGGGCGATTTCTTTGGCAGTGTTCGGGTTATCTCCGGTTACCATTTTGATGCGAATGCTGGCTTTTTTGCAGGTAGCCAAAGCTTTGGGAACGTCGGGACGAATCGGATCGGCGATCGCCACACATCCCACCCAGGTCATCTCTTGCGCTAACTCATCAATGTCCATTTCCTCCCGATAATTTTCCGGGGATGAAACCGTAGCAAATGCTAATGTCCGCATCCCCCGCATTTGATAGTCTTTGAGTTCCGCAGTAATGGTTTCTGCATGGCTGAGGGGTCGAATGCCTTCTGGGGTTAAAATTTGGCTACAGCGATCGAGAAGTATTTCCGGCGCACCTTTAACGTGCAAAATTAACCCGTTTTCCGGGGACTTTCCTAAGGTGGCCATGTATTTGCGATCGGTGGAAAATGCCCATCGCTCGACAATGCTGAATTCGCCGCGTTTTTCGGCATAATCGATGTGATGTTCGTCTAACCATAATAGCAAGGCTGCTTCGGTGGGATTGCCCAAGGGAGAAGGCATTTCTCCGGGGTTTCGTTCTAAGTTGGCTGTGGTGTTCGCGGCGATCGCTTCTGCGATAAGTGGGGAAATATTCTCATCCCGCAAACTGGGAAAGTTGGTTTCCCTAACGCGCATTTCGTTCAGCGTCAGTGTCCCGGTTTTATCGGAACAAATCACCGTCGCCGCGCCAATCGTTTCGCAGGCATTCATCCGGCGCACGAGATTGTTTTGTTGGGTCATTTTTCTCATGCTGTAGGCGAGACTGAGAGTCACGCTCAAGGCCAATCCTTCCGGAACGGCGACTACAATAATCGTGACGGCAATGGTAAAATAGGTCAGCAATTGATGGGCGGCGGCGGCGGGCATCCACTGCTGAATCGAGGCGGGCAGCCATTGGAATAGAGCACCAACCCCGATGCCAATTCCCAGGATGAGTAAGGCAAGGGCAAGGGTTTTTAGCCATTCGATCGCCCTGTCATTTTTCAACCAATTTGGTCTTTCTAGGTTGCCTTTTGCTAATTCAATGGCATCATAAACGATGGGCAACCAGATGCGAATTAAGGCGATCGCGGCGCTGATGGCAATCAGTGCGGTAAAATACCATTGACCTGCTGTGAGGGTGAGATGACCCACGAGTACCCCGCGTAAGACCAGGGCAAAATCTGTCAGCACCGCCACGCTTAACCCGAGGACGCCGATCGCTTTGCTGAGTTGGTCTAATTGGGCATTCAGGGGCGTTTCTTCCTCGGTGTCCTCGATCGCCGCGATCGCCGTTTCTCCGATTTCGGTGCGATCGCCCACCGCCGTGACTTGCATGGTGCCATGTCCGTCCGCTACAATCGTCCCGCGCAGCAGTTTATCCACCGGATAAACCCGCTGGGAATCCTCCTTCGCTTCGCTTTGGGCATGTTTGCGAACCGGAATCCCTTCCCCGGTTAAACTCGCTTCATTCACCAGCAACGAAATGGCTTCTAAAATGCACCCGTCGGCGGGCACTTCTTCCCCGGTTTCTAGCACTACGATATCTCCGACGACGATATCTTTTTTCGCCACTGCTCGCACGCTGCGATCGCGAATCACATGATACGTCACTTCATCGTTCACTTGGTTGAGGATATCGAATTCTTGTTTGGCTTTGTATTCGTTCAAGAATCCTACCGCTGTGGATAGAATAATGGCAGCAATAATCCCCAATCCTTCAATATAATCTCCCTCAAGGCTACCCACAACAATCGCGATCGCGGCGGCTACCATCAAAATCCGAATCACCGGATCTTCAAACTTCTCTAACAGCAGTTTCCACCAGGGTTCTCGTTTCGGCGGACTCAGAATATTATTGCCGTAAATTCGCCGCGACTCCTCCACTTCCTCGGGAGACAATCCTTTTAATTGCAGCAGCATTTCACTTTTTTCTCGAATAATTGTCATTAACTTACTCCCGTTTTAAAAAAGAAATCGGTGCCGTCATCAAACAGATACAACCAGAGGGACTGTGGTTGGCCAACTTTACCTACTTAATGGGTTTTGGCATCACATCCCGCTTTTTGCTGGCACGATTTCATCATAGCTCGAAATTTTCTCCCTCTGCAAGCAAACCTCTCCTCGGCTTTGGCGAGCTTTTGCCAAGTTATTATATAAATTATTAAAATTTATTAGATGAAACTGTAAGTCAGCGAAACTTTTATCTTTTTATTTTCTGCTAACTCACCTAACATTTTTTAGGGTGAAACCCACCACACCGTTCGCTCGCGTTGCTGTATTTCTATACAAATGAACGGAACTATATAAAAAACATTTGTGCTATATTTAAATAAGCGGCGGGATGTACCGGAAAATTTTGCCCATTCATTCTCAACAAGCTTTTGTAGACCCCACGGTCCGGCGGGGACTTAAGTCCCCGTCGGACTATCGCCCTAAATCGTGCATGGCATGAATCACTTCAACGCATTGATTCGTCACCGCCTCTAATTGGGGGCGTTTCGTCGAAGTGGGCGGATCGATAATCTCTCCAATTCTCACCGTTACCGGCACCGATTTTGGAACCACTTCTCCTTTCTGAAGAATTGCCTCGGTTCCCCACAAACTGACTGGCAACAGGGGGGCTTGTGCTTTGGCGGCAATCAATGCCGCACCTAATTTCGGGTTACGAATGCGGGCATCGGGGGTGCGAGTGCCGGTTAAAAATAATCCGGTTGCCCATCCATTTTCCAGATAGGATAAAGCCGATCGCATTGCGGTGCGATCGCTGGTTCCGCGCCGAACCGGATAGGCCCCATACCACTGAATCGCCTGGTTTAATATCGGCACGCGAAATAACTCTTCTTTGGCCATAAATGCCACCGGGCGCTTCATGCAATTCGACACGATCGGCGGGTCGAAATCGCTGGCGTGATTGCTCACCACCACCAGCGGTCCGGACTGCGGCACCTTTTCGGCACCATAAATCCGCCCCCGAAAATAGGCGTGAAGCATGGGGCTTACCACTGTCCATTTGAACAGATGATAGAGCACTAAACTCTCAATCGGTTCGCGTTCTTTTGCCACAGGTTTTCGATTAAAATTCGCTTAAACTAACGGGTCAGTTTTTGTCCATCGTGGGTAAGCGGTAGCCTGAGAACGAGTCACAAACCCTGGGTTATTCCGGTAAATTTGCAAGGGTTCCCACTTGCCCTAAACTGATTCCAGAACAAGCCCGTTTGATGAGATTGCTCAGCACTTTACCCGGACCGACTTCTACCACAGTTTCGATATTTTGTTCCGAGAACTGCTGCATAATTTCTCGCCAGCGCACCGAACCGGTCATTTGACTGCTGAGACGCTGTTTTAATCTCTCGCCATTCGTCGTCGGGGTGGGATCTGTATTCGACAGTACCGGCACCCCCGCATCGGCGAAGGTTACGCCGTCGAGTACCGTCTGAAATTCAGCGGCGGCGGGTGCCATGAAGGGGGAGTGAAACGCACCGGAAACGTTTAATTTCACCGCGCGTTTGGTCTTGATATTGCTCGCCACCGCTTCCACCGCTTCCGGGGTGCCGGAAATCACCACTTGGGCGTCGCTGTTGTCGTTAGCGAGTACCACGTCAGCAGTTTGTTCGATTTGCTCCTCGAGTTGCTCGCGGTTAAATCCGATCAGGGCCATCATTTGCCCCCCCGCAACAGTTGACATCAATTCGGCGCGCCGCAGGACCAGTTTTAATCCGGTCTCGAAGTCGAAAACCCCGGCTACATAGAGGGCGACATATTCCCCGAGACTATGACCCGCCACCAGATTCGGTTGCCGATCGCGATCGCGCATCAAATCCGCCAGAATGCTCTCTACCACATAAAGAGTTGGTTGCGTGTAGAGACTGTTCGATACTTTATCGTCTTCGCTGTTACAGATTTCTGGCACCGACCACCCGAGAATCTTCTCGGCGGCTTCATATTTGGCGCTCGCAATTGGCTCCTCTGCCAAATCCACTCCCATGCCAATTTTTTGGGACCCCTGTCCCGGAAACACCCATGCTGTTTTCGTCATCACTTCTTTGTTGGTTATTGGTTGTTGGTTATTGGTGGTTGGTCATTGGTCATTAGTCATTGCACAAATGACTAATGACCAGTCGCTAACCCCATTGAAAGATAGCGGCACCCCAAGTCAGGCCCGCACCGAAACCGGAGGCGGCGATCGTGTCTCCGGGTTTAATAGTGCCATCGCGCACGGCTTCATCCAGAGCGATGGGGATAGAGGCGGCGGAGGTATTGCCATAGTCAGCGAGATTGCTTATCACCTTGCGATCGGGAATTTTCAGTCGATGGGCCACCGCATCGAGGATGCGTTGATTGGCTTGATGCAGCAGCAGCCAATCGAGGTCATCGACGCCGATCGCGGCGCGAAATAAAGCTTTTTCGATAACTTCCGGCACTCGTTTGACGGCGAAGCGGTAGACTTCTTGACCGTTCATGGTAATGGGGTGATAGGTGCCTTGGGCGATCGCCACTCCTTCCAGGAGTTCTGTGGATTGAGGCTGATAGGGCAATTGCAGACATTTGTTTTGGGTGCCATCGCTGCACAATTCAAACCCCAGCAGGCGATCGGCGCGATCGCACGCCTGCATCACCACGGCCCCGGCACCATCGCCAAACAGGACGCAGGTGCGGCGATCGGTCCAGTCCACCCAGCGCGAGAGGATATCTGCCCCAATCAGCAGTACATTTTTATAAGCCCCAGTGCGAATAAACTGAGCCGCCGTCACCATGCCAAACAGAAATCCCGAGCAAGCCGCCGTCAGGTCAAATGCCACGGCTTTTCGCGCCCCCAAGCTTGCCTGAATCGTACTGGCACTGCCAAATAGGTCATCAGCAGTGGAGGTGGCCAGAATAATCAGATCCAGGTCAGCGGCGGCGATTCCAGACATGGCGATCGCCTCTCGAGCCGCGCGATCGGCCAGTTCAGTTAACGAGCAATCCGGTGCAGCCAATCGGCGGTTCCGAATCCCCGTGCGAGATGCGATCCATTCATCCGAGGTTTCCACCATCTCAGACAAGCGATCGTTGTCCAGGCAAACCGCTGGGGTTGCGGAACCACTGCCTGTAATTGCAATACCTACCCCTAGTTCTTTCAAAGTGATTCTCCCTCAGTCGCTGGGTTCATTCGCAGTCAAAGGCAAGTTCTGCCTTAGCCGTCACTCGGCTGAGAACTAACCGCCGATTGCTGACCCTTTTCTTGAAACTGCGACTGTATTCTATCAAGCACTTTATGCTCGATCGCGTCTTTTGCCAACCGAATCGCATGATAAATCGTCGGGGCTTGGGAACTACCGTGGCTAATAATGCACACGCCGGCCACTCCCAATAACAACCCACCCCCATGTTCCACGTGATCCACCCGCTGCTTAAACCGCTTCAAGCTCGGTTTCAACAGCGCCATGCCCAGTTTGCCTTGGATGCCGTCGGTCAACTCTTCTTTCAGAGTTTGCAGCACCACCTCACCCACGGCTTCGGCGAACTTCAATAACACATTGCCCGCAAATCCATCACAGACAATCACATCAAAGTTGCCCGAAAGCACGTCCCGTCCTTCGGCATTGCCCACAAACGGTACTTGGGGATTGTCCAGCAACATCTGATGAGTCCGAACCGCCAAATCGTTTCCTTTGGTGGGTTCTTCCCCAATATTAAGCAGTCCTACCCGGGGTTCTTCCACGCCGAGTACGTATTGGCTGTAAATCGTGCCCATCACCGCAAACTGCTCGAGAAACTTGGGGCGACAGTCCACATTGGCTCCCACATCTAAAATCAGAACCCGCTTATCCGGGTCGATGGTGGGCAACACTGCTCCGATCGCCGGTCTGTCAATCCCGGGCAAACGCCCCAATTGCAGCAAAGCGGCTGCCATTGCGGCTCCCGAGTGTCCTGCAGACACCACAGCATGAGCGTCGTTGTTTTTCACCAGCCCCATCGCTACCCGGATAGAAGCCTTGCGCTTCCGTTTCAATGCACTCAGGGGTTCCTCGTGCATTTCCACCACATCCTCAGCCGGAACGATTTCCAAACGTTCCACAGCGGCGGGGTTCGCGTCTTTTTTACGCTCATTTAGGCAGGATTCAATCTTTTCGGGATTTCCTACCAATAAAACCTCAACGCCTAGCTCTTCAGAAGCTCTAAGCGCTCCAGCGACAATTTCGGCAGGGGCATGATCCCCACCCATCGCATCTATTGCAATCCTTGCGCGTCTCGTTCCCATCGATCGTGCGTCATAGAAACCTTCAAAATTCTACCAGAAGGGTTGCCTTCTGTGGACGAATGCTCCTCCACCTGCTACGCAAAGTGGTGGTGTCTTCTTGATTAGAAGGGCTTATCCCTCCCCACAGGCGGCATTCTCGCCGTGTTCTGGAAACTTTAGCCCAGCAACACCCCCAAGTCGTTTCCGCTATGGGGCGTGTAGTGAAACTTTGACCCGCACTCCCACCGGTATGAACCGACTCTCTAGGATTTACAGGGTGTTAGTCCATCTCTCAAGAGGTCGTGTCTGCGGGTGGCTCGGAATCGGTAGTTGGGTCTTTTACTGTACCGCTCGAGATGAAATCATTGTACCACCCTGCTTTGCGACAAAAGGAGAGTGCGGCGAATCTCGTTCAAAAGCCAGGGAAAAGCGGATAAAATTAACTCGAATTGGCCAGTGACTCAGGGGAGCGCACTCTCTGGTATCGCTTTTCACCCTCGGTACTCCGGTTTTCCCCCCTGATATTCCGCTGTCGGATACCAGCTATTGTAAACAATGCATTATCCCTGACAAAGCAAGGTAACAGGGGAGGAGGCTGTTTCTCCACCCTCCCCGGATTTATCCGCCTTCCCCTCCGATCGCCGGTGTGGCACTGAGCATCACCCACAACCATGCCAGTGCCCCCACTAAGATGACGATGGACAAGCGCCGTACTAAAGAGCCTTTCGCCGCTCTCGATTTTTTCTGTGCCATCTGGGTTGCTGCCTTCTAGCCGCGTTTTGCCTCCGGTTTACTTTAGCAAATCGGATTCGGAAGCCTCGAGCCAGTCGTCACCGATTCTAATCGTCATCTCGGAACCGAGTTCCCCAGTGAAACTCACCTCAATCCGCCCGGTGGTTAACAGGGTTTGCAGGGCGCTGGCGGCGGCGAAGTCCCCATTTTGGGCAATAATTTCGGTGTGCCGTTGGGTTTGCGGCGAGGGGGCTACCGGGTAAACCTTTTCTAACCCTTGCGCTTTGAGGGAGTTAACCAATTGTCCCACCGCCAATGGATCCCGGGATGCATTTTGAACGGCAATTTTTACCCGTTTGAGCGATCGCTGCGCCTCTGAGCTGTCCTCTGCGCTTTCCTCGGTATCGGCGTTGCGAGACTCGGGAAGGAAATACTCGGCGATGAGGCGATCGCGATCGGACTCATCGATGGTCCACTGTCGGTTTTCCTCGGAATCGGCGTTGCGCCACCGCCCGGGTAACAGAACCATTTTCAACCCCTCGGGCGATCGCGATCGGGCCAGATTCACCAGGGCCAGCATTTCTTCGGCGCTTAAATTCGTATCCACATATTCCTGCATCAACCGCACCATGCGCTCTAACTGCGGTGCGACCCTGGGACTCGCGAGGCGATGTCGCAATCCCTTCAGAAATCTTTGCTGTCGCTGCACTCGCTCCAATTCTCCATCCGCTTCGCCGTCTCTCATCCCGACAAACTGTAGCGCCCGCAAGCCGGTTAAGGTTTCCCATCCCGGTGGTCGGTTTTCCGACACCGAGTCCTCCTCCTGCACAATGGGAATCGACTCGGCGAGATTCATTTCTACCCCCCCTAACCAATCCACTCCCTGTCGAAATCCTTGGCTATTGAGGCGAATGTAGCGGTCGATCGCCACGCCGTTTAAGCGATCGCTCACCAAACGGGCGGTGAGCGCGGTTCCGCCAATTCGGTTCGCTTCTGCAATGGTTGCTCGTCCCCGTTGCGGAATCTTCACTCGCGTCTGGGGCGGTATCCACAGCGCCCGCACCGATTCGGTTTCGGGATCGAAGCGCATTAGCACCATCAGATCGCTGTTTTCTGTTCTCCACTCTGGGGAGTTCTGCGCCTCGGAGTCTGGGTGAATCCCCACCAGCAAAACGTTCATGGGTCTGGATAATTCATACCCCTGCAGGGGATCGCGCATTTCTTGGCTCAGCGATCGCCTCTGCGTTCCGATCCACGCCACATTTGGGCGCACCAGTGCCAAAATCCCCCCCACGGTTGCCGATATGCTACCTAGCAATAGCAACCCACAACTGCAAAATACCAGACGCGCCAGCATCGCGGACAATGACGCTTTCGCTCTTGTGGGCTTTCGTTTTCGCGATTTTTTTTTCCGGTGCGGTGGCGGCGGTGGAGAGGCATTTTCATACACCTCTACGGTATCGAACATTCTCTATCCTCAGTCCAGCTTTTCTGTGCTTGTAAAATACCCATTTTCCCCCTCGGACTCAGGATGGTTCTCACCGCGCCTTTCCCTTTGGCGGGCGGTTGATTTTATTTTACCCTTTGACTCAATTCACACCACTCACAAGCGCCGCCCGCTTTTTACCCACTGGCCATCTCCATCGAGATGATTGGCTGTTGACTTATTTTTTCAGATTACTCAACGTTGGACACGCCGGTCAATACCCGATCGCGCTTAATTGGCGATCGCCCCGTTGACATGTTCGACACCTCATACCGCTGCGGTGTTGGTTTGGCATTGTCAAACTTACTATTGCGCGCCACAACTCGCGCGTTGTCTCTCAAGCTGATTTCGCATTCCCACGGATCCCGTACCATTGGCATTACCTGTGGTGCATCCACCCCACTCGATACTCCCACAGTTAAGGGTTCACACTCGCCAAAGTTGGGCATTTCTTGCCAGCAATGGTGGCAAAACCAGTAGATACTATGACTGCGAATGTGTCGCATTAATGGGTAGGAACAACAAGGACAAGTATTCATATATCCCCCATGCTGGTTTATTAAATTACCGTTCGTTCTCAAATGTAAAGAGAAGCACTCAGCTAGGCAATAACCCGTTATCGATGGGGAGCGACGCTTCTCAACCGATTGACTGTACCTCCGGCAGTCAGTGGAACTTTTCCCCTTCCACCGGAGCGCGATCGCCTGCTCGCTCTACAGTGCTTCGTCTTTCTATGACCAACGTAAAATTCCTTTGTGAATAAGTTGTGAAGTTCTCAGCAAACTTTACAAAACGATACAATTCTTCGCATCCCGTTCTCAAGTCGCTCCAATTCACAACTTTTTCACATCAAGCATTCTCTTACCCGAGACCCCCAGCCCTCAACGGTTCCACCGCAAAAGGGTTTTTCTTTCGGATCCCCGGGGGTTTTGTATCTTAGATAACAATCCCTTGCCAAGTCGCCTCTCTGGTTTCCCGGCACTCAAAGCCAGAGCATGCCACAGAATAATTTCGCGCAAATACTGCCAAAAAATACTGCTTTTCCGAGGTTGATTTTCCCAAGCGATCCCAAACATTTCCCCCAAAAGCCGTAATTCTGCCGGAAATAAACCGGAATTTAATCTCATCTTTACCGCCTATTTTACCAAAATTTAATCGTCATAATTGTATCCAAACCTGCCGGGGTAATAAACAACCTTTGCCCCAGTGGCTTCCCCCGCAGGCAACTTATGGAGAATTCCCAACAATTGCGGCAATTCCTCCACAAAAGGGGTTGCAATTTACCCCTGAGTATGTTAAAAGATAAGATTGCCAAAAAGGGAAGTGGGCTTTGACCCAATAACCCGGGGAAAGCTGCCGGGAGAAAAATCAAACGCCCAGCCAAGTCCGAGGCGAGAACGGGTATAATGAAACCCAACAATTGAGCTAAAAAAAACAGTCAATGATTCCCGTAATTCTCGCTGGTGGCAAAGGGGAACGATTCTGGCCTCTTTCTCGCCGATCGCGTCCGAAACAGTTTTTATCATTAGATGGAAGTGGCAAAAGCCTGCTACAAGCCACCGCCGATCGCTTGTTGGAAGTTGCGGGGGGTTGGGACGGCTTGTGGGTAGTCACCAATGCCCAAATTGCCGATGGAATCAAAGAACAGTTACCCGAATTGCCGGTAGAAAACTTACTGGTAGAACCCCAGGGAAAAGATACGGCCCCTGCAGTGGCTTGGGCCACCTTAGAAATCGCGCGGCGACATGGGGAAGAGGCGATCGTGGGCTTTTTCCCCGCCGATCACTGGATCGGGGACGAATCGGCTTATCGCAAAACCCTCCTTTCGGCGCGGGATCTGGCGCAAAACCAAAGGGCGATCGTCACCTTGGGCATCCAACCCACCCATCCCGCCACGGGATACGGCTATATCGAACAAGGAGAATCCGTCGGCACCTATGGCTTCCTCACCGCCTATCGCGTCAATCGGTTTACGGAAAAACCCGTACGCGACACCGCCGAACACTTTATCGCCACCGGTCGCTACAGTTGGAATAGCGGCATGTTTATTTTCAAAGCCGGTGTGGTGTTAGAAGAACTCCGCACCCACGCCCAGGAAATCCTGGATCCCTTAGCCGAAAAAGGTGCCGCCGCCTACGCCGAATTGCCGAAAACCAGTATCGACTATGCGGTAATGGAAAAAACTCGCGTCGCCTATGTGATTCCCACCTCGTTTGGCTGGGATGACCTAGGAGACTGGGTGGCGTTGGAACGACTCCGCAAAGGAGACCAAGCGAATTTGGAACTTGCGCCTCATATCGGGATGGACACCACCGGGGCGATCGTCTATTCCAGCAGCGAAGACGATCGCATTGTCACCATTGGATTGTCCGATGTGGTGGTAGTGCGCGATCGCAACGTCACCTTGGTGGTGAAAAAAGACCGCACCCAAGACATCAAAAAAGTGCTCAAGCGCTTAGAAGAAGACCCGCAATTTCGCAGCGAATTGTAACCCGCCCGGGAAAACGGGCAAGTCCCCAGGCCCGTTCACCCTCGCCACCTTCCGCCGTCCCTGCGTTATCTTGTAGGAAAGCGCGCGTGTGAACCGTCCGGGAATGCGTAGGGGGCTAACGTCCATCAGCCGCAGCGCAACCGAGGCGATCGCGCTACAAACCTTCGGGAGATACTCAATGAGCGAAACCAAAACCGAAACCAAACCAGAAAAAACAATGGATCGGTCCGCATCGAACACTTCCACCGTAGACAACCGGGAAGTGACCACCGAAAGCCGCTATTGGGGCACCGTTACGGTGTTGGAAAGCGGCGATCGCTATCGCATTAGCCGGGTAGAAATCAAACCCGGACATCGCCTCAAAACCCAAATCCACTATCACCGCAGCGAACATTGGATCGTGGTTTCCGGTACCGCAAAGGTGATCTGCGGCGATAACGAATCCCTGGTGGTGCAAAACCAATCCACCTACGTTCCCGCCTGTACCCCCCATCACCTAGAAAATCCGGGGGTGATTCCTTTGGTCCTCATCGAAGTTCAAAACGGCGAATATCTCGGCGAACAAGATATCGTCCGTCCTGAAGGAGACGGCGAACAGCCCAATCCCTAGTTTGGCAATCCCAGGACCGATTCGGTAGGTGGCGCTGGATCGACCCGCCATCTTTGTCCCTTCTTCCTGAGTCCTTTTCATTTAATCAGCGGCGAGTTATAGCATGATATCAAACCTCACTCAAACCAGCGGTCGTCAGCGCGATATCGCTGAGGTCGTTTTTCGCAATGGTTGGGATTATATGCGGCGGCTGCTGACGGGTGGAAAACCCGATGAGCCGAAACTCCCGCCACCAGCCGTTCTGCGGAATATTTTCGTGGATCTCGGCCCGGTTTATGTCAAATTGGGTCAACTGCTCAGTACCCGCCCGGACCTTTTACCCCAGGAGTATATTGACGAGCTGACGGCGCTACAAGCGGAAGTACCGCCAGTTCCTTGGGAGGAAGTGGAAGTCACGATTCGCAAAGAAATTCGACAGCCTCTCGAAGAGGTGTTTTCCACTTTTAATACCCAACCCGTGGCGGCGGGATCCATTGCCCAAACCCATCGGGCTACCCTGCGCGATGGACGGGAAGTGGCGGTGAAGGTTCAGCGCCCCGGAATCGAAACTGTGGTGGAGCAAGATATTGCCTTGCTCTCGGGATTGGCAGAATTGGCGTCGATTACTGACTATGGCGAATCTTACGATCTCGAATCGCTCGCGGATGAATTCGGCGGTGCGTTGCGTGGGGAATTGGATTTTGCGGAAGAAGCCGGATTTACCGATCGCCTGCGCCGCAATTTATCCAAGAGTCGCTGGTTCGACCCGAGCAAGTTAATCATTCCGGAAATTATCTGGAATTTGACGACCGAAAAATTGCTGGTGATGGAATGGGTGGAAGGCGCTCCCATTTTGCTGGCAGATTATGGGGATAAAAAAGACCCCAATAATGCAGATAGTAGGCTGCAAAAACGCGAGGTCGCTACTCTGGTGACTCGGGTCTTTTTCCAGCAAATCTGCGTGGATGGCTTTTTCCACGCTGACCCCCATCCGGGCAATTTATTCTATATCGGGGAAGGGCGGGTGGCGCTGATCGATTGTGGCATGATCGGTCGCATGGATCCGCGCACCCAGCAGCTTCTGATCGAGATGCTGTTGGCAATGGTCAATCTCGATGCCCAACGCTGCAGTCAGCTTGCGGTGGAAATGGCGGGAACTACCAGCAAGGGCGTGAATATGTCCACCCTGGAAACCAGCTACGATCGCTTGCTGCGGCGGTACTATAACATGAGTCTGTCCGAGCTGAGCTTTAGCCAGATGTTTTATGAAATTCTGGAAGTGTCTCGGAATAACAACCTGCGAATGCCTTCGAATATGGGGCTGTGCGCGAAGGCGATCGCCAATCTCGAAGGAATCGCTCGCAATCTCGACCCGGAGTATAATTTCGCCGAGCAAATCAAACCGTTAATGACGGATATATTCGGACGTCAGCTCATCGGCGAAGCTCCCCTGCAAGGGTTGCTCAGAACGGCCCTGGATGTGAAAAATCTCTCGTTACAATCTCCCCGGCAATTTGAGGTGCTCTTAGACCGGGTAACTTCGGAAACCTTGCGCTGGAATTTGTCGGTGCGCGAGGTGGAAGGCTTGCGTCGCACGATCGATGATTCGGCGAACCGTCTCTCGTTTAGTATCTTGGTCGGTTCTCTGATTATGGGCGCGGCAATTATCTCCGCTCAAACGGAAATTTCTCAGGTCTACTGGGTGAGTGATGTGCTGTTTGCGGCGGCTAGTTTTATCGGTTTGTGGTTGATTGTCAGCATTCTGCGATCGGGCCGCTTGAAGTAATCCCGGTTTCCCCGCCGGGGGGAACCTCACCTCACTTAGGGTCATTCGCTCTCTTAAACCCACGATGTGGCATTCCCATCCACCGGATTGCGGTGCGTGACCCCCGCAGGCGATCGCGCGCCACATTGCCCAACCTCGGTGCGGGGGTCGCGCACCCTACGGCGGCTCGTTTAAAGGCATACATTGGGTAAGTTAATTGGCGATCGCGCCGAGGGCAATTGCCGCTTTTATATCACTTGCTATCGAACATTGCCCTCGGTTTCCGGAGAACCGGAATCTATACGGGGGACTCGAACCCCCTACAGGTGTATCTTATCCTTTGCTCGTGCTTTGTGCCGGGGGCATGACCACTTTTTGCGCCAGACCCAGGCGTTTGAGCAGCCAAATCGCCCACCAGGTGGGGTCGTATTCCCACCAACGCCATCCGGCTTTGGCAACGTTGGGATAAGCGTGGTGGTTGTTGTGCCAGCCTTCGCCATAGGTGAAAATCGCCGCCCACCACAGATTGCGAGAGTTGTCTTTGCTCTCAAAGGTGCGGTATCCCCACACGTGGGTCACGGAATTGATGAACCAGGTGCTATGCCACAACAAGACCGATCGCACGAAAACGCCATAGATGATAAACGACCAACCCCCAATGACGTACAGCAGCACGGCTAAGGGAATTTGTAGCAGGAGAAAGTACCGATTTAACCACCGATAAAAGGGATCGCGGCTCAAATCCGGTGCAAATCGGTTATAGCGCTCGTAGTCAAAAAATTCCCCCCGGGGATAGAAAATCCATAACATATGGCTCCACCAAAATCCCCGCTGCGCCGAATAGGGGTCTTTCTCTTTATCTTCAGTGTACGCATGATGCAGGCGGTGTCCGGCGACCCAGAAAATCGGTCCGCCTTGCAGGGCTAATGCGCCGATGAAGGCGAGTACGTACTCCAACCACTGCGGAACTTGCAAACTACGATGACTCAACAACCGATGATAGCCCAAACATATCCCAATACTCCCAAACAGCCAGTGCAGCAACAGCGTCACCCCCAGGGCGGACCAGGAAAAAAACCACGGGGCGAGCAACGCCACCCCATGAAAAGTGGCAAAAAATAGCACCGCCCACCAATTCAGCTTTAAGGGTTGGGAACTCTCATGCGTTGTTTGCACGGATGATGTCATGTAATTTTCTCCTTCTCCAATTTTGAAACAACATGTTTTTTCGCCTGCGATCGCTCGATCGCAGAACGCTCGCTCATTATTTTACTTTATCGCAATGCAGCTATATTACCATAAATGTTCCTCAAGAACGGTTTCGATCGCCTTTCCAACAGATGCGCGGTCATTTAATCATGGGAATTTGCAACCGTGGAACGGCGCGGGTGGGAGAGAAATCGATTAAAAAGGATAATAGCGATCGCCCAGCCAAACCCCCACTGGGAGGGCATTCCCTTTCTCATCCACCTTCACCTCCACCACCAACTCCTGCAGATTCGGTTCCTCTGATTCCTCGGTTTCTGGGGGTGGCACCGACCTAGCCAGCTCACTTAAGTGCTGGCGCAGGGGCGGAGATAAATAAAACCGCTCCACGCCATACTTAAGTGAAGTCCCCGTCGATCGCGCCGCGATGGCGATTTGGTCTGGGGGCAAATTGGTGGGGCGATCGCGGCTTAAGCCCACCGGTTCCCAGACCTTTGGCGACCCCGGCTCTGGCTCACCTTCCGCTGCTTGCAAAATCACATAAACTCCAATCCCGGCTGACAAAAACTGCACTTCATTTTCGCACTCCCGCGACCCGCTCGACGATCGCTGAGTGCAAAGGGAGGTCCCCGGTAACCTCTCCCACCCGGGAAGCCTATCGAGCATTTCCAAATGAGAAATTTGATAAGACACCGTAGGCGATCGCGCCGCTACCATCTGCGCCGGATCCATCGGTTCCGTTGCCAACCGCACCACCCGACCGGTTCTGTGGATGTAAATTGCCGGTAGGGGTACCGACAGAATCAGCAACGCTTGAAACAGCATAGGAATCCAAAATCGCCATGCGCAGACCGACTTGGGAGCGAATAAATTGCCGATCGCCGATTCTGAGTTGCGATCGCGCGGTTCATTCATCATCGCTTCGGTTGTCCCCCTTCTCCTCCACCGATGCCGAGGCCAAAGACAGCCACCGACTGCGGCGAATCAGATAATGCTCGAACCACACTCCGAGCGCGATCGTGCAGACACCAAAACCGAGAAACACAACCGCCTTAACTCCTAATCCCATATTGTACTCGATCGCGCGGCTGAAAATCTGCACCGCTAACAGAATCGTCCCCCACCAAAACGTACCGCGCACCCCGCGCGCCACCGCTTCGCGAATCAACCCATACCCCAAGAAAAACAGCAGCAGATTAAACACAAATGCCCCAATTCCCAGCAGAGGTTCGATCGCCACATGCCAAAACAGCACCCCCGAGGCGATCGCGATCGCGCACCCCAACCCATTCCCCACCACCGCTTCGATCTCAAACTTCCATCGCCCCGGCGACGCGGGGAAGCGAGTATTCCACTCTAACGCCACCCAACTCCCGAGCACGATCGCCACATCCACCAGATAAGACAACCCGTGACGAACCTGCGCCGCCGCCACTGGACCGGTCCACATCCAGCTTTCCAATTCTCCCGCGATCGCCAAATTCTGCACCCGAGACGACCAAAACCAATGAAACGACATAAAATAAAACGTCACGGTCAGAAACACCAGGGCCAAAGTCCGCGCCAACGGGCGAAACCGAATCCCCGGGTCGAATTTATCGAACAGAGAGGTTAACTGCCAGCGATTGTCATCGTAGCTCCACAGCAGGGTGGGGGGCAAGGCATAGGCGATCGCCAGCATCCAAGGGTTAGGCAGGTTTAAAAGGCTCATCCCCACCAGCAAATTCACTTCCAGAGACACCATCAGCAGAATCGCCGCCCCCAAGAAAATGAAGCGCGATCGGCACCAATAAGCCAACGGTAACAGCAGAAACGCCGACATCAAGGGCATGTGCTGCACGATCGGCCTGAGCCAAGATATCCCATCTGTGGAATAAACCTCTGCCAATCCGGGCCAATAACTCAGGCCAATTAATGCCGTCGCCACCATGCCGGCAGACTTCAACCGCAGGCTATAGGCCATCCCCAGCACTCCCAGGCCCCAGATCAAAAACCACTCGGCGCGCGCCCCATGCAGGAGGAACATTTCCCGGATCAGCACCATGTTGGCTCCCATAATCACGGATCCGAATAGCAGCAATCCCTGTCCCACCCGATGTTGCCAATCCCAGGTTAGCTCCGATGCCTTCCCGGGCACGCGCCACAAGTAAAACCCGATCGCGTTCATCCCTACAAATAGCCCCATGAGCAGGGAAATCTTCAGCGATCGCGACCACACTTGCCAATTCGCTTCCACTAAGGCGATCGCGCCGATGCCCACCAGAATCGCCCCCAACCCAATTAAAATGGCAATCAGGCGATTTCGGGTACTCGTCTCCAGGCTGTCAAACTGATATCGCGCCGCAAAGTGTTGGTACTGTTCCTCGGAAATTTCCCCTTCTGCCCGCCACTGGCGAGCGCACTCTCGTAACTGACGGCGAAACTTTTCTGAACCCATCAAGCCAGAGCAAACCATTAAAAATTAAAACAAAAATACGGAAGAATTTTTAGCTGAGAACCTCTCGATTTGCCATTCCAAATTCTTCCTTTAATTCCAATCTTTTGTCTTTCTCATCGCTCTGGATAAGATCCGGAACTCGGTGGCGCGGACCCGCCGCCCGGGTTGCGATCGAGTTGCGCTCTCCCGTTTTGGATTACCCGCAGCATCTCGCCGAGTTGGCTCTCGAGGTTTTGCAGCACGCTGTCGGCGTATTCGTCCGCTCCGCGTTCGATGCCTTCTGCTTGAGCGATCGCCCTTGCGCGCATTTCGTCAAGCTCCTGTTGCGCCTGTCGCCGCAAGTTTTCAATTTCGGATATGGTCTGTTCCTGGGCCGCTTCGCAGTCGAGCTGCACCTGCTGTCTGAGGCGGTCCGCTTCTAGCTTCGCTTGGCGGACAATGCCCATTTCATCGAGAATCTGGTTTGCTCTTTGCTCCGCTGCATCGAGGATTTCCTGGGCGTATTGTTCCGCTTGCACGATAATCTCGTCTTTGTGGCGGATAATTTCTTCCACTTCCTGAAACGCACCAGGCAAATTCAGCCGCAGCAGGTCTAAGTGCTCGAGCAACTGTTCTTCGTCTACGAGAGTACGTCCGGTTAAGGGAATGCGGGGACTATCGAGGATCATCTCTTCGAGTCGGTTCAGTTCCCGCTGGATATCTAGGGATCCAGCTCCGGTGTCGGAGGATTCTTCGGGGATGCTGGATCGGTCTTCGGGGTCAATCCTGGCTGAGTCTTGGCGTAACATCGGTAGATATCGAGCGCAACGTATTGGGGAACAAGGCGATCGAGCGGCCCGCCGAATCTGGCAATTTCTTTCACGACGCTACTGCTTAAAAAGCTGTATTCGTTCGAAGATGCCAGAAAAACGGTTTCGATCTCGGAAGCAAGAGTTTGGTTTGTATGAGCCATCTGGAGTTCTAGCTCGAAATCCGAGAGAACTCGCAGCCCTCGCAAGAGGACCGCAGCTCCCCGTATTTTGGCATAGTTCACCGTTAGCCCTTCAAAACTGTCTACTTCTAGGTTAGACAGATGAGCGGTGCAGTGGCGAATCTGCTCTAACCGCTTTTCTACGGTAAACAGGGGCGTTTTGTTCGGATTCCTTAACACCGCCACAATGACGCGATCGAACAGCTTGCAGCCTCGCTCTATGATGTCGAGGTGCCCTAGGGTGATCGGATCGAAGCTGCCCGGATAGATTGCAATCACGAAAAAACTCCGGTAGTTTGGAAGCCGCGCCTATGCAAGAGCGCGGAGGAAAAACGACACGAGCGGCTTGAGCCGCCGTCCCCCACTGGGGAGAGCGAAAAGAGGTGCAGTTTTCGCTCGCTCAATTCGCCTCGGTTCTAGCCGCTCGGGACTGGCGTGGCATCCCAAAGTAGGTATTTTAACTCTTGCCGATAACGCAGCCCTCGTTCATGGGATAGCTGGTCAGCTACCGTTCATATCGAGGCTTGAAGCCCCGCCTATGCACGAGCGGGGTGCTGACGTATTCAGAAATCTCAGATGAGCTATGGGGACTGTATTGATAACTTAGCGCGAAACCGGGTCTGACGCAAATCGCAACTGGCTGCGCGATCGCCCCTCCATTTGCTATTTCCCTCATTTATCGTATGCATTGGGCGCTTTTTCCCCACTCTGGCGGCGGATCTCTTCGGTTTGGTTCCCCGCAACCTGTCTCTACCTTCACCCTCCTCGGGGGGCGAATTTTTTCAACTCTTCTCTTCTTCTTCTTTTCTTCTCGAATCACTTTAGTGAGGTTAGGCGGATGCAAAAGTTCGATGCTTTTTTTAGGACTCGGGCCACTCCAGTCCATCCTGCTGCTGGGACTGAAAGTGGGTATTGTTTTGCTGACTTTCTTTTCCCTCGCCGACTACTTAGGACAATTCCACTTATTGTGGGAATTAACCTCTCATTTTAAAGCGACACCCGAGGGGGATTAAAATCCCCGCCGGATCGTCGGGTGACAAAGGGTTATTGAGAATGGTGCAAGATGTGGGTTAAAACCGACTAAAATGCTTTTAATGTAAAGTTCCTAGTCGGTTTATAACCAACTTTAGCTATAAGGCTTTTTTTAACCCAATCCAGCAAAAAAATGCTGACCCTAGAGGAAACCAACAATGGATGAAATCTTCATCAAAGCCACATCAATTGGCATTCCCACCTTGTATTTATTTCTGAGGGTAAATGCCCGGGGGGGAATTGGGAATGACGAGGTGTTATCTGCCCTAAAAAGTCTGGGAGGACCGTTGGGATTATTTGGCGGATTATTCATTTTAACCCTTATCGGATTGCTGGCGAATTTTGCGAGCAAGTTGGTGGTGGATGGAATCGCCATCGAACTGTATAAAAAGCGCAGCAAAACCCAACCGATAGAACAACTGGTAGAAGAAATCAACAAACTCCCTATTTCTGCTGATTTGAAAGTCAAACTGAAATGGGGAGTGCTTCATCGCCCGATTCGCTGGTATCCGCAGTGGAAGCGGTTTTTTACCCGAGGATTTATTCTGTTCACCTTGGGGGTAATGGGTCCTTCCATTGCCGGCTATTTGGGAGGCTTTCATCAAGGATTTGAACTGCTGTCTCATTTCAAACTGCAATATCTGATTTTAGCGATTTTTCCGGCGATTTATTTCGCGCTGACGCGCCAGGGATTTTGGCTGTTATTCAGTGGAGTTTGTCTGCTGATTAATTTATGGGCGATTCTCCCGTGGTATTTTCCGGCGCAATCTTTCCCGGATCGGGTGGAATTTTCCCCACCGCATCGGGTGTTGATATCCAATGTTTTGGGGAGGAACGAACAGTACGATCGCGCGATTTCTTTGGTGCGAAACGAACAACCGGACTTTGCCGTTTTCCTGGAATCTAACGGGACTTGGGCGGATAAATTAGCGGTTTTGCAGGATGAATTTCCCTATGTGGTGCGGGCGGGGGGCGTGACAGTGTACAGCAAGAAATCCCTCGAAGATGTCAGCATCCAACAAGTGGTGAAAAATCGTCCGGCTATTTTAGCACGAGTCACCTTAAACGGACAAGAATTATCCCTGGTGGCGACTCATCCGCATATTCCCACTCGCCGCCAATTGTTTAAAGCGCGAAACCGACAGTTAGCCGCGATCGCCGAATATGTTTCTGACCTGAAAACCCCGGCGATGGTAGTGGGAGATTTAAACACCACCATGTGGTCGCCTTACTATCAAGTTATGGTGAAAACTGCCAACTTGCAAAATAGCCGTCAGGGATTTGGCGTCATGCCCACTTGGCCCACCCACAAGCCTTTATTTTATATCCCCATCGATCATTGTTTGGTTTCTCCAGAAATTAAAATTATCCACATGCGAATCGGACCAAATGTTGGTTCGGATCATCTGCCGATTATTGTGGATTTTGCGGTGGCGAAATCCACCGGCGATCGCCCTTAAACCTGGGGAACCACCACCTGCAATGCCAGGGGAAGACAGCGAAAGTTCAAACAGGGAATTTCATCTTTCAACTCGCCATCGATCGCCACTTTTTGTGGCGGCGTGGCGGTAATTTTTATGTCTTTTGCCCGCAGGTAAACGATATCTTCCCGGTTCGCTGCAGTGCCGAGTAATGCCCCTCCCATCAAACTCGATACTGCTTGCAACGCCCCGATTTCGTTGGCGGTGGAAATAATCGTCACATCCAATTTTCCGTCATCCACAAGCACGCCGGCAGGCCCTTGGGCCAAGACAGAACTCGGCGGCGCTGCATTGGCAATTGTCACGGCAAGGGCTTTAATTTCCGTGACTTCTCCTTCGATTTCGATCTGGGCAGTAAACGAGTGCATATCCCATAATTTTTCAAATCCGGAGAGCACGTAAGCAAGAAAACCAAACCAGTTTTTTGCCTCGCGATCGGCATTTTCTACCGCTTCGGCTTCCCATCCCATTCCGGTGAGCAAAATCGTGGGTTGGTCGTTGCAAGATGCCGCATCGATAACCCGGGTCACGCCGTTTAAAATCGCGTCACAAGCTTCGGGAATCTTATCGGAAATTCCCAAAGCGGCGGCGAACGCATTGGCGGTTCCTCGGGGAATAATACCCAAGGGAATTTCCGTGTGAACTAAGGCTTTGGCGGCGGCGGAAATGGTGCCATCCCCGCCAGAAGCAATCACCAAATCCACGCCATCGGCGATCGCTGCTTTTGCCAACTCGGTGGCGCTGACATCCGGCTGGGTATAGCGAATATCGAGCTTTATCTGCGGTGACAAAAGCTGGAAAATGGTTCTTAACTCGGCGTCGGCATTTCCTTTCCCCGCCACGGGATTAAAAATCAAGCAAGCAGTATGAGTTTTCATCAGTTTTCTTCAGGTGCCAGGGGGTCTGGCCCGGTATCGGATTCGGTTTCCGGTGGGGGTTGCTCCTCCCTCGCCGATTCGATATACTGGCTTTCGAGCAGAAACGCTCCGTTGGTAAAGCGCACGCTCCAATATCCGCCCGGTTGGCGATCGAGGATAGTCCCTTCTTCTCCTATCTTAATCACATTCGGCGGACGCAGCATCGGCATGGATTCGGCGGTCTTCACATAAGCGGGCAAAGCCACCACCCGGACTTTATCCCCAATCGTAAATTCTTTGGACATTGCTCTGGTGATGAACACTTCTCAGGTCTATCCCTTGTATTTTACAAGTTGAGGGTAAATTACTACAATCTCCCGGCTACAAAACAAAAATTATTTATGCTACAGTTTAAGACAATAGTAAAAAACAGAATTTTTAAAAAAATATATCAGTGAGTAGAGAACTAATAAAAGAGGTTATGATATGATAAACAATTCTTCAAAAACAGAAGACAACAAAACGGACGATCGCGCCGGATCCGCCGCTAAGCGTCGATTTGAAATTGTGGCGATCGCCACCTCGGCGGGGGGCGTCCAAGCCTTGATTGAAGTGCTCGGGCATTTACCGGAAGATTTTCCCCTGCCCCTGGTGGTGGTGCAACATCTCGATCCCCGCCATCCTTCGATGATGGGGGAGATTCTCGCGAAGCGGATCGCCTTATCGATCTACCCCGTAGAGGAAGGGCAGGCTCTTTCTGACGGCTGCTTGTACCTTGCGCCGGCGAATTACCATCTGTCGATCGCCGAGAATGGGACCTTTCACCTGACGCAAACCGAGCGCGTTAACTTCGTGCGACCCTCCGCCGACATCCTCTTCGAGTCGATCGCCACGCGCTACAAAGACCGGGCGCTGGTTGCCATCCTCACCGGCATGGGTCACGATGGGGCAAAAGGCATAGAAGCCATCAAACGCAATGGCGGCACCGTCATCGCGCAAAACCAAGCCACTGCGGAACATTTTGGCATGCCTGGAGCCGCGATCGCCACCGGCCTAGTAGACGCGATCGTGCCCTTGTCGGAAGTAGCTGCCACTCTGGTGAAATTGACGAACTCCCAGGGATCCTGGGATGCGGAAACAACCCTGGGCAACTGACATCCCCTAGCTGCCAAATTCTTCACCGCTCATCCCGCCGGCAGGCGATCGGCTTTTTTCCCTGACTCCCACACCGATCGCGCCGACTTGTTTTTCCCATGTCTTTATCCCTGCACAAGCGCTACCATTCAAGCGCCGCCGACGGATGAGGATTGGTGGTAAAATCGAGATCGCAAGCACTCCGCGATCCGGTAGGTAGACACCCGAACCCCATGAATAGCAACGACGATAGAGTATTTGAAGCCCTCCTCGACTTTTTGCGGCAATCGCGCGGCTTTGACTTCACCGGCTACAAGCGCTCCACCCTGAAGCGCCGGGTGAGAAAGCAAATGCACTCGCACAACATCGACAACTTTAGCGATTACTTAGATTACCTGGAAGTCCATCCCGAAGAGTTCTCTCCCCTATTTAACACTATTTTAATCAACGTCACCAGCTTCTTCCGCGATGCCAGTGCCTGGGAGTATTTTGAGCGTCATACCCTGCAAAATCTTCTCAACGCCAAACCTCCGCAAGAAAAGATCCGCATTTGGAGTGCCGGCTGCGCTTCGGGAGAAGAACCCTACACCCTGGCGATGATTTTGGCCGAAGCGATCGGGGTAGAGCAGTTTCGTCAGCGCGTCAAAATCTATGCCACGGATATGGACCGCGATGCCTTGGTGCAGGCCCGTCAGGGAACCTATCACCCTCAACAGCTCGAAGTGCTGCCCAACGAATTGCGAGAGAAATACTTCCAGCCCGTGGGAGAGCGGTGGGTGGTTGACTCCGACCTGCGCCGGGGGGTGATTTTCGGCTGTCACGACCTGGTGCAGCATGCGCCGATTTCTCGCCTGGACTTGCTGGTGTGTCGCAACACCTTGATGTATTTTAATGCCGAAACTCAATCGCGGATTTTGGCTCGCTTTCACTTTGCCTTGAAAGAGCGCGGGGCCTTGTTTCTGGGCAAGGCGGAAATGCTGCTCACTCACACGAACCTGTTTACCCCGCTGAGTTTGCAACACCGCATCTTTACGAAAGTGGCGCAACTCGAGCTGCGCGATCGCCTGATGGTGTTAGCCCAGGGGACGGACGAAGATGTCAGCTACCGTAGTT
This sequence comes from Phormidium sp. CCY1219, assembly GCF_035615515.1. Lineage (GTDB taxonomy): Bacteria > Cyanobacteriota > Cyanobacteriia > Cyanobacteriales > Laspinemataceae > CCY1219. Next base: position 5,474 of record NZ_JAJENT010000584.1, on the reverse strand, counting down.
CGCCAAACGTGCTGTTGCGCGAAGCGGCGTTTAACAAGCTGCCGATAGCTCAAGTGGTGGTAGACTTCAACGGCATCCTGGTTTTGGCCAATCAGCAGGCGCGCTCCATGTTCCGCCTCGACCTCCAGGATATCGGCAAACCCTTGCAGGATTTGGAAATTTCCTACCGCCCCCTGGAGTTGCGATCGCGCATCGAGCGGGTTTACCGCGATCGCACCTCCGTGATGGAAAAAGATGTGGTTCGCCATTTGCCAGAAAATGCCGTCCAATACCTGGATGTGGAACTCGCCGTGTTGGAAGAAAATGGCAGTGACTTGTTTGGCGCCAGCATTACCTTTATGGACGTGACTCGCTATCACGACCTGCAAGAACAACTGCACTCTTCCACCCAAGAATTGGAAACCGCAAATGAAGAACTGCAATCGAGCAACGAAGAATTGGAGACCACCAACGAGGAACTGCAATCCACCAACGAAGAACTCGAAACCACCAACGAGGAACTGCAATCCACCAACGAAGAACTCGAAACCATGAATGAAGAACTGCACTCAACTAACGAAGAATTGCAAACCATTAATGACGAGTTGCGGTTGCGGACCAATGACCTGAATCAAGCCAATGCATTTTTATATTCCATCCTCACCAGTTTGCAAAACGGGGTGGTGGTGGTCAATCGCGAATTTAACATTACCAGTTGGAACGAAGCCGCAGAAGACCTGTGGGGATTGCGCGCCGATGAGGTGGAAGAGCGCTCGATTTTTAGCTTGGATATCGGTTTGCCCGTGGACCGCCTGCGAGAACCCATGCGCCAATGCCTCGCCGGGGAACAGGAACGTCCGCAAATGATCGTGGATGCCGTGAATCGCCGAGGGCGATCGATTCAGTGTTGCGTCAGCTTCAATCCCCTGCGAGACCACAACAGAGAATGCCAAGGGGTAATTTTGATGATGGAGCAGATGTAATTCATCCCCTGAGCGATCGATAAATTCTACCTTCTGATAGTGCCAAAAACCCCGATGGTTTGTTTATCGTGAAAGCAAACATGCAATTTTAACCCACAGGGGTGATTTTTTATGGAACATGAAACATCACAACGCAACGCTAAAGCCGCCCAACAACACGCGCGCCAATCGCAAAAGCACGCCAAGCATTTAGAGCAAATCGGCCAGTCTTTGCAAGAGGGTGACGCGCGATCGCCCGAGGTGGGGAAAGAAATCGAGGCAGGGGCACGGGAAATCCACCGACTGGCCAAAAAGTCCGAGGAATACGGCAAAAAAGCCGAACAAGCCGGCGAACCGGGAAATAAAGCCTATGAAGCCGCTGTAGAGGCACATTCTGAGGCGGTTCGCATCCACAGGGACATTAGCGAGAAATTGGCAGAACGCGCCGAAGTGCAGCTAAAAAAATCAAAACAGATCGCCGATGACTCGTCCTCAGACCATCAGTCACAAAACCATGACAACCGGGAGGGATAATTTTGACAATCTCCTGTGGGGTGTGGATTCTCCCGGGTGGAATGCGGTTCGCTGCCGGTGAATCCTTGTATTTGCCCCGTCCCTCGGTGTGTTTCTCCCCGGTACCCGCCTCGCCCTCACCCCTACCCCCGGAAAGCACAGAGGCGAGTTCTGGGGGATTTTTCGATTATAATGATTGAGGCGTACAATTTTCTCAATTTGTAGCAGCAAATCCCCGGCGTTCTTCCAGAACCAGATTTAACCTTCGCTTTGCGAAAACCATTCCCCACTCGGCTGTGAATGGAAAGCACCAAAGGCCATTGTAGCGACAATTTTCCCCGGTTTATTTTATTTTATAAAGCCTGCATTTAATTCTCTTTCAACCCCAGTCCAACTTTAACAACTCGTTAACTCCTTAACTCGTTCCCCGCCCATGCTGGGAACGTCCCTCCCGAGGCTACCGCCTCCCCCCCAATAAATGTGCATGCATATTTTGCACCCTTGCTTATGTCAAAAGTAGTTACACCCTTACGGATGGCTTCATGGATTTTCATAACTTTACAGAAGAACTCGAATCTGCCCAAAATCGCTTAGAGACCCTTCAAAAATCTGTCGTCGTGATAAACAATCAGCCCCCAGAAGTCATTGCAACTGTGGTGAGCGAATTGTCCGTTGCGTTAGAAGAGTTGCACGTTGCGGCAGAAGAGATGCATCAGCAAAATCAAGAATTAGCGATCGCCCGGGAACAAGTGGAAGTGGAGCGATCGCGCTATTGGGAGTTATTCGAACAAGCGCCAGATGGCTATCTCGTCACCGATACTCGGGGCAAGATTCAGGAAGCCAACCGCGCCGCAGCAGGGCTTTTGAATGCAGACCCCAGGTTTATGCGCGGAAAACCCCTTACCGTGTTCGTCGCCCAATCCCACCGCCAAATTTTTCGCCGTCAACTTCATGCCCTGCAAGAAAACCCAGCGGTAAGGGACTGGGAAGTGTGGCTGCAACCGCACAATAAACAAGGGTTTCTCAGCTCTATTTCGATTTCTGCAATGCTCGATTCTCAGCGAGAATTAACCGGCTTTCGCTGGTCGATCCGCGACCTCACGGACCGCCAAAAATTGGAAGACTTTCGCATCCAGTTAGAAACCCAAACCAAAGTCAGCCAGTTCAAATCCCGGATCATTTGTACCCTTTCCCACGAGTTTCGCACGCCGCTCAACCTCATTTATCTCTCGTGCCAAATGTTGGAACGCTACTATGAGGGAATCGCAAGAGACAAAACGACTCCTTTGTTTGACAAAATTCGCCTCGGGATTCGCAACATGACCAGCTTGCTCGAAGATGCGTTATTGTTCGACAAAGGAGAAAGGCAGCAACTGGAATTTAAACCGGCACAATTGGATTTAAATGAGTTTTGCGCCCATGTGATTCGAGAACAACTGTTTCTTCATTCAAGAAGCGATCGCGCCATTGATTTTGTGCCTTGCAATGAGTGCCAAAGCGTCTGTTTGGATGCCAAACTTTTAAAACATATTGTGGAAAATTTATTGTGCAATGCTTTAAAATATACCCCATCAGAACGCTTTATTTATTTTACCTTAAATTGTAACAAGAATAACGTCATGTTGACCGTGAAAGATGAGGGGCGCGGCATTCCCGAGGATGATTTACCCCATGTTTTCGAACCCTTTCATCGCGCCGCCAATGTAGGCGGAATTGGGGGAAGCGGTTTGGGGTTGGCGATCGTGCAAAAATGCGTGGAAGCGCATGGCGGAACCATCGAAGTGGAAAGTCACCTGAACGAAGGCAGCACCTTTACCGTCACCCTGTCGATCGCCCGCTTCTAGGGCGAAACCCGCCCCACCCCCACGGGTTGCCTGCGCGTCCCCCGAACCCGCCTGTGGGAGAATTGCCTACCGGAATCGGGGAATCGCGCCCTACGCCTCACTTGCACAGAGACGCAAACTCACATGGGGAGAGATTAGGGGGTTTGCCAAATGCGATCGTGGTAGGCGCTGAGATCCGCATAGGGGTCTTCGCTGCCGTGGCTATGTCCGTGGTCATGCCCGTGGCTATGTCCGTGGTCATGCCCGTGGCTATGTCCGTGGCTATGGTCGTGGCCGTGATGGTGATGGGCGTGACCGTTGCCGTTGCCCACTGCAGCCAGACGGAACTTGCAGGCTTCGCAGTTCATCTGCACTTCACCCAGTTGGGTTTCGATTTCGCGATCGCGCATCAATTGTAGCAATTCCGGCTGGATGCCCATTTCCGGCAAACAGGTAATTGAAATATCCGGATATTGCGCTTGTTGTGCGGCGCTGATGTGGAAAATCTTCTCCACTAATACCCCGGTAAACAAGAAATAGGGTAAAACGATAATCCGTTTGGGCTGGAACAAGCGGGCGCGATCGAATCCTTCTTCCAGGCGGGGGTGAGTAATGCCGATAAAGCAGACTTCCACATTTTTATACCCGCTGCCTTCCCAGAGCATCCGGGCCATTTTATAAACATCGCCATTGGCATCGGGATCGCTAGACCCGCGTCCCACAAACAGCACCACAGTGTCCGAGCGCTCGATTTGCTGCGGATTGCGATCGCCGCTATCGAGTTGCGCCAAACGCGATCGCCACATCTGCAAAATCGACGGCGCAATGCCAAAATGACGCCCGTAGTGAAATTTAAGCTGCGGATGGCGCTCTCTGGCCCGGTCTAATTCGTTGGTAATATCGAACTTGTTGTGGCGCGCGGCAAATAACAGCACCGGCAGAGCAGACAGTTCGGTATAGCCCTGTTCGATGCAGCGATCGACCCCTTCCTGAATCGTCGGGCCAGTGAGTTCGAGAAAACAAGGCACCACCGGGCGCGACGGATCTAAAGCTTCATACGCCGTAGCAAAATCCAAAAACGTCTGCCGCCCTTGGGCGTTTCGCGTACCGTGACCGATGAGCAACAGGGGACGCTTCATCGGCAAAGGGGGCAGTTTTACAGACTGGATGTCTCGGGTTTGAGATGTCACGGCGATCGAGTTGGTTGTGTTTAGGTTATGCATTCTTAACTATGGAGCTCCTTTCCCGTGCAAGGCAGGAATATCGTGAGCGAGTAACGGAGGGGCATTCTGGCTGACCTCGGTTGAGAGTGGCGCAGTTCGAGCGTCCAGTTGCCACTGGGAAAATCCCACCGGCTCGAACTTCTCCCCTCTTCCCGGGGTTTACAGTTGCCGCACAGCCCCGGACTTGCACCGGCGTTTCCCCGCACCGTTACGGTTCACTTGTGCCTTGATATCTTAACCCATTGCCCGCTCATGCAAAATCCTCGGGAGGGGGATGATTTTTCTGCCACCCCCTCGGTCCGGTACTGTCGGCGCAGCCTATCCGGGCAGTTTGATGGGCGATCGGTTGCGGTTTTGCACCCCGCTGCTACAAAAAATTGCCAGGGGAAATGCCCCGCATCCGGGCAAGTTGATGTTGCACGGTGACGCCGTTTCTCCCCGGGGTGGGCCATCCGCAACCTGCCCTCTCCGGCATCCCGCCGCCACCCCCTCCCTGGCAGGATCCCCTAGGCGATGCCTTCTATCCTCTCCCCAGGCATCCTCGCCCAACCCCTCCGCCCCCATCAGCAGACCCGCGAAAAGCCTCTTCGCTATTTCCATCCCCCACGTTTCTCGCCCCCTCCCCCACCGGCTTGGTTTGCACAAGGTTTTGATGTTGATACTTTGCATATAATCAAACTCGTCAAACTCGTCAAACTCGTTCAAACTCGTTCCCAGGCTCAGCCTGGGAACGCATATCCCGAGGCTCCGCCTCCCCCGCAAGCCGCGTAGGGTGGGCAACAAGTTGCCCACCCTAGCGGTTTATGTATAAAATCTCCTCTCTCGCATTAAGTATAAAAATTAATAAAGTATACCATTTTGGATTCAACCCGGCTCGCCCGAGAACGAGAATCCCTCTGTGACGTACTCCCGACGCCGACCGCTTAGGCGGTACGGCGCGGGCTTCTGGGCCGAGACCTTTGAGATCTGGGTTT
>NZ_JAJENT010000583.1:0-361 GCF_035615515.1 Phormidium sp. CCY1219 | reverse complement strand
ATGTTGGGCATTACCCCAACCTTTCGCTTCTGACTCAATCCTGCCCCCGTTGGCTTGCGGATGGTTTCCTACTCAGGGTATCGACCAAATTTCCTGAGAGCAACAGCGGGGGTTACTTCGTTCCGAATGTCGATTGTTCGTGCCTTTAGGACGCCACTCTACGCCGGGTTTCTTTTGAGTGTGTGGAAGGTCGAGTAGAAATTCGCCTTCCCTTTATCCTTCACCTTTTGGATCCAGCGTCTCAGTCTAATTTTCGCTGGTTTCTATTATCGACGCTTCAGGCATGGCTTCGTTTTCCTATCCGTAGACACTTGCTCAATGGGGTACCTGTTTAGACCCAGGCTTAACCACCTTTCCTCCC
>NZ_JAJENT010000582.1:0-342 GCF_035615515.1 Phormidium sp. CCY1219 | reverse complement strand
CATCCTTTCCACCTAGGGTTTCTGGGATGATGTGGTCTACTTCCATAATGTCTTCTTCCTTGAAATAATGTCCGCAGCGGGTACACTTCCCTTTTTGTTTCTTCAGGAGCTTCGATACTCTCGTTGGAACACCGGGTTGTTTCCCCATTCTTGTACTCCAGTATTTGAGATTGCCATCGTATGGGCTGGCCTCGCCTTTGACTTTAACGTGTCTGACAATTGGAGTCTCAGCGTGGTATTGCAATTTGATTGGGTTTGATTCCGTTCGTGTTGCAAATACCCATTGCCGATTCCCTATTGTTTGCCAGTATTTCTTGGCTACCCACTTTCCTGTTTTGTTGG
>NZ_JAJENT010000581.1:0-4319 GCF_035615515.1 Phormidium sp. CCY1219 | reverse complement strand
CTTTCACATGACACACTTCATGGGGTGGGCTTTCACCACCATCGACACTCAGTTGTCAAGGTTCTTCCCAGTTTTCCTTTGGATTGTAAAGATTTTGTAGAGAATTGTGAAATTCTCTTGAACTTTAGTTTTCCGAGGTTTTTGGTTGACTTTTTTTGTATCGGTTTATACCGTTTTGTTTGGCCAACCGTCAGACTTACTGTCCTGTAGGGAGTTTCAGCCTTTAGGGGCTGTGTTCCTTGCCCCGCTTACGTTTCGGGCATTTGCCCTTTACTTTTGCGGGAACGAATCGCACTCCGATAATAGATTCTAACATCATCTTGACGAAGATCGTCATCAAAGGGGTCATCCCACGCGGAAACCTAGACCAGGCAAGTATTTCAACCATTTATTTAAAAAAATCCAAGTTGAGATGCCGATCTTGGACAGTCCTCAGTTACAACGGCATTACTCTGGGAATATAGCGTGAGGAACCCCAAAAGTTACAGCCTTGAGAGGCATCACTCAATCCATAACTATTCAAAAGGAGAGAAAGCTCGTGAACCCCAGTGCAATTGCTTTTCTGGCCAACTTGCTAGTTTTTACCCTAAAAAAACTCGCATTAATCGTTCGCTACTTTATGGACGGAACGGATTTGGAAATGTATGCATCCCTTGCTTTGACGGTGTTTATTTTACTGGCAATTGCTGGGTTTTCCCTGGCCTATTTCGATGGAAAAGTTAATTTTCACGACCCTGACCTGGACGCTGAATTGTGACCTAAAGTGATGGGCGATCGAGCAATGCCAGTACCAACAGAGTCATCTGCATTCACTTTGCATATACTGCGTCAGTTTCAATCGGATAATTGTTGTCCCATTTCGATTCTCACTCTCCCTACCACGCCGATTGTCGCTCGTCACTGAAATCAGCTATAAACCCTCCAATTGCAGATAATCACCCTGTTAAACTACAGGCATTGCTACTCGTCTTTTCTTAATCGAACTGTACCAAAACTTTACGGTCAATACCGCATCAGGAGAAATACTATGTCTCATCTTCCTATCAACTTTCTGCAACACTTAAAAACCGAGCCAGGATGGAAATACCTACCCCTCGATCGCATCTCCCAGGCGCAGCAACTTCAAAGCCAAAAAGAAAGTTGGTCTTGTGGTCCTCATTCCGGTTATCGCGCCCTGATTCTTAACGGAGATGAAAAAAAAGGGTCAAACAATGGGTTGGCTGATTTCATACGTACCTGTCCCAAATCAGTGGGTTCTCCCCAGACTAACCGGGGTAAAAAGATAATGACTGCTGCCAACTTTTTAACCCGAGGAATATCCACTGTTGCCATGAAAGGGCTAGATAGCATCGGTGGAAATGTAGGCCCAACGCCGGGTAAACTCGCCAGCCATATCAACCCAAAAAGCCGCTCTAGCGTTAAAAAATACCATTGTTCGAGTTGGCAGCAAGTTTGGCCACAAATTCAGCGCGATATTGACCGCAACTCCCCCTGCATTATTTTGTTGGAATTCAGTTGGAGAGAACTGCACTATATTAATCTGGTGGGTTACAACTCGAAAACCCAGAAAGTGGCAATTCTGGATACAAACAACAGTGTTGAGGTTTGGACCGTTGACTACTTTAAATATGTCGCCCGCATCAAGACGATATATTGTGGGGAGCCTGGGTATCAGATTATTCGATTTTATTGAGAAGCTGTAGGGTGGGCATTGCCTACTGGCTTCCATATCTCTCTAGAGTTGTAGGGTGGGCATTGCCTACGGGCTTCTACTTCACTCTCTCGCGGTAGGCAGCAATGCCCACCCTACTCTACTTCTTGGATTATCCATCTTAACTCGATCTCCAAATCTTGCAATGTTTCGCCTGCATATTTCTGCCGAAGATCGGCACTGTGCGACTTGCAGGGATGATTGGAACGTTGAAAGCCCGTCTGGGTTTAGCTTTCACCGGATGAGCAAAAAAATTTTTTGGACTTAGCGGATCTTCGACACCAGGGGCAATGGAGGCAGCTACAGTAAAAGTGGCCGCGATCGAGAAGCGGGGATGTCTCTCATTATTGAGCAGTACAAAAACCTCGCTATATCATTCCTAGTCCAAAGGAGACAAGATAATGGATCGAAACCAAATTGTTCCAAAGAAAACTAAAGATGAGTTACGAAAAATATTGGAAAACTTTCTAGAAAATGACGTCCAAAAAAAAATCCTGCAACTTTTGAAGGTTGAAGGGGGTGAATTAAACGAAGCTACACGGGAATTACTTACCTATAGCTTGACAGCTTATGCATCCGACATCGTAGGCCAGGTAATTGTAGGTATAGCCATAGAGGGACTACAGGTTTGGAAAGAAATTGAAATCAATCGTGAAAAAGAGAAAACCAATCGTGAATTAGAGACAGAAAAAATTATTGCTTGGCGGAAATTGCTAGAGTATGCAAGGGAAAATGACGATGAGGAACTATTTGAGCGGGCCTGTCAAGAATTAAAGCTGAAGTAAGAATAGAAGCTTGACAGAGCGTGACGAATAAAGCACAGTAGTAAGGTGGGCAATGCCCACCCTCCTCCTTATTCTAAATCCCCTGGATCGCAGCACAACAATAACGGGTGGGCAACGAGTTGCCCACCCTATCGGTATGGCGGAGCTTTTTTACCGGCAACTCAGCAAAAATCGCTCCCGTCAGAGATTAAAATAAAGTGGAGGTTTAGCAAAACACAGGACGAATGACGATACGATCGCTCGGTTTAATGAGCGGCACCTCGGTGGATGGAATTGATGCGGCGATCGCCGACATCACTGGGACAGAATGTGACTTACAGGTAGAGCTAATCGATGCCGCCACCTATCCCTACCCCGAGGCACTGCGAAAGCAAATTTTAGCCGTTTGTGCGGGTGAAGCGATCTCAATGGCACAATTCGCGGAACTCGACGAGGCGATCGCCCGGGAATTTGCCCAAGCTGCCTTAACCCTACTGGGCGATCGCCGAAAAGCCGACTTGATTGGTTCTCACGGTCAAACCGTCTATCATCGACCCCCCACCGCCGATGCCCCCTTAGGCTACAGCTTGCAACTCGGTCGCGGTGCGGCGATCGCCCGATTAACCGGCATCCCCACCGTCAGTAACTTTCGGGCAGCAGATATTGCCGCCGGCGGACAAGGGGCACCCCTGGTTCCCAAAGTGGACTTTTGTTTGCTCACTCATCCACAGCAAACGCGATGCGTGCAAAATATCGGCGGGATTGGCAATGTTACCTACTTACCCCCGCGCCACCCCCAAGGCGGATCCGACGGGGAAAAAATTCCCACCCCAGCATCAGCGATCGCCGCCACACAATTGCCCCGGGCGTGGGATACCGGTCCGGGGAATGCCCTTCTGGATCTAGCCGTCCAACATCTTAGCCAGGGTCAGCTTGCCTACGATGCGGATGGTGCTTGGGCGTCCACCGGCAAACCTTGCGAAGCTTTAGTGCAGCAGTGGCTCTCCCACCCATTTTTCCAGGAACCGCCCCCGAAGTCTACGGGACGTGAATTGTTTGGCAAAGCCTATTTGCAGCAGTGTCTGGCTGATGCGGAAGCTTTGCAGCTCACGGATGCGGATATCCTGGCCACGATCGCGGAACTGACGGTGGCAGCGATCGCGCGCAGTTACCGGGATTTTTTGCCTCAGCCCCCGGATGAAGTGCTGTTGTGTGGCGGTGGGAGTCGCAACGGTTATTTGCGGCGGCGGTTGCAATTGCGGTTGTCGGAGAGTTTTGCCGCGCCAGTGGCGGTGTTAACCACCTCAGCGGTGGGGTTGAATGCCGATTTTAAAGAAGCGATCGCCTTTGCAGTGTTGGCCTATTGGCGTTATCAGGGAATTCCGGGCAATCTTCCCCACTGTACCGGTGCGAAAGTGCCCATGCTGTTGGGGGAAATTCACCGATGGATGGGGTAAGCGTTTAGGCGTTACCTGCGGCAATTTTTCGATGGCGATCGCCCATAAAATCTCCTACTCGGTGGGGTATTATAATGAAAAACTGTGCGATTCGTTCCCGCAAAAGTGAAAAGTAAACGCCGGAAGCGTAAGCGGGGCAAGGAATACAGCCCCAAGGCTGGAACCCCAGAGGACAGTAAGTCCGATGAATGGCCGAAACAAAACGGTGTAAACCGATACAAAAACAGCCCATCGAAAACCTCGGAAAACTGAAGGCTAAGAGACTTCATAACTCTTTACAAAGTCTTTACAATCCGAAGGAAAACTGGGAAAGAACCTTGACAACTGAATGTCGATGGTGGTGAAAGCCCACCCCATGAAGTGTGTCATGTGAAAGCACCTCCCCCA
>NZ_JAJENT010000580.1:0-4602 GCF_035615515.1 Phormidium sp. CCY1219 | reverse complement strand
CGTTCCGAATGTCGATTGTTTGTGCCTTTAGGACGCCACTATACGCCGGGTTTCTTTTGAGTGTGTGGAAGGTCGAATAGAGACTCGCCTTCCCTTTATCCTTCACCTTTTGGTTCCAGCGTATCAGTCTAATTTTCGCTGGTTTCAAATATCGACGCTTCAATCGTGGCTTCGTTTTCCTATCCATAGACACTTGCTCGATGGGGTACCTGTTTAGACTCAGGCTTAACCATCTTTCCTCCCCGCTTCACGGATTGATGACCAGTCGCTACTGTGGGGGAGGTGCTTTCACATGACACACTTCATGGGGTGGGCTTTCACCACCATCGATATTCAGTTGTCAAGGCCCTTTTGGAACCTTACCCTGCCCACGTTTCGGAGATTTTCCTTGACTTTTGGCAGGAACGGATCGCACCTCTAAATATTGATTATAACTCATTGGCTACCCTCCTAACGGGTTGGCTAGATCCCTCGATCGCCGGGAGTTCAGCTGCGATCGCTTGGAAATCTCGGCATTCGAGGTTCCCGCAGAGGGGGGTGGCGATCCGTTAGGGATCCCTCGGTTGAGAATCACAGATCGCCACTACAAATCAAAACCCGTGAAGGACAACGCCGCCCTCGGAAAATCCAATCGCCCCTCCATTACTGGCGATCGCCCTTGGTTTCGCCCTTCGTTCCCGATAGTCCGGTTCCCGAGGACGGGCCTTGGGCTGTGGAGGTGACTTTTTTCTGCGCCTCGGCGCTGCTGTTTCCCTCCACTGGCGGCGCTTGGGAATCCATTGCTGGGGCTGGAAATCCAGGTAGGGGATGGGTTAAAAAGGCATACTCTTCCACCACGCGATTTCCCAAGAGATGTTCTTGGATAATCCGTTCGATGACCGGTGGGGTGGCGCTATGGTACCAAACCCCATCGGGATACACCACTAAAATCGGGCCTGAACAACAGACCCGCAGACAATTGGCTTTCGTGCGAAACACGCAATTCGGGCGCTCTTGAGTGACGCGATCGAGCTTTAACTCTTTCAGTCGTTTTTTGAGGTAGTTCCAGGCTTCGAGACCCGCTTCAGTGGCGCAGCATTTGGCCACGCTTTGATCGGCACAGATAAAGACGTGGCGCTGAATTTGGTTGAGTCCCAAACTTTGGACGCAGTTTTGCAAAGCGTTCTCATCTCCGGGAACGCAGGGGGTTGGCGGTTGAGAATCGGCGTTTGGCATGGATTGGTGGGTCCTCAAAAAAGCGAATTACAAAGGTGAAGTTACGAATTCACTCCCGGAACGGTTTCCGGGTTATTTTGTCACGCCCCATTCCCCCAGGGAGCTTGAGGGTTAGGGTTTCGTGAGTGCAGAGTCTAGTTTACCAACGCCACAGGGCGCAATGGCAGGGGGATGGCGCGGGTAAATTGTTAATTGCTGATTGTTTATTCTGTAGTTACTAAGGAGTGAAAATGCAACTCCAAGCGGTTTTACTGAAGGATTGAACGGTGAGAACAGCCCGGGTGGGCGACTCCCGAATCCCTCTCCAGAAGTCCGGTCTGGAAAGTTCGGGAACCCGTACAGAAAAATTAGTTGCACAGCGTACCCAATTTTAGGTAAATTAGCACTCAGAAGTTGAGAGTGCTAAAGCGAGCGCCAAGCGGTCACCAGTGGCAAGGCTGAAAAGCCGATAAATGCAAAGCCTTCGAGCGTGACCGCCACGCACGAGAAGCTCTTGACCGATAGTTGATAAGGAGGAAATATAAATGGCCCCTGTTTCTTTAAGTGTTTCGACGGTGAAGCCCCTTGCCGATCGCGTATTCGTGAAGGTAAGTGCCTCTGAAGAAAAAACCGCAGGTGGAATTTTACTGCCCGACACCGCAAAAGAAAAACCGCAAGTGGGAGAAATTGCCGCTGTGGGAGCTGGCAAGCGCAACGATGATGGCTCTCGCCAAGAGCTGGAAGTGAAAGTTGGCGACAAGGTGCTGTACTCCAAATATGCCGGCACCGACATCAAGCTGGGCAATGAAGAATACGTCCTGCTGGCGGAAAAAGACATTTTGGCGATCGTTGGCTAAAACAAGCGCTTTTTTGCCGCGAAGTTTTATGCCTCATTCTACCTAGTTCATCTCATAGTAGTCCTCTTACACACTGCAACGGATACCTATGGCTAAGCGTATCATCTACAACGAAAATGCTCGTCGCGCCCTGGAAAAGGGCATGGATATTTTGGCGGAGTCTGTCGCCGTCACCCTCGGGCCGAAAGGTCGCAACGTGGTTTTGGAGAAAAAATTCGGCGCACCTCAAATCGTGAATGATGGGGTGACCATCGCCAAAGAAATCGAACTGGAAGATCACGTGGAAAATACGGGGGTTTCCCTGATTCGTCAAGCTGCGTCGAAGACCAACGACGCCGCCGGAGACGGAACCACCACCGCCACGGTGTTAGCCCACGCGATGGTGAAAGAAGGACTGCGCAACGTCGCGGCGGGTGCGAATGCGATCGCCCTGAAGCGCGGTATCGACAAAGCCACTGCGTTCTTAGTGGATAAAATTGCCGAGCACGCCCGTCCGGTGGAAGAATCCAAGGCGATCGCCCAAGTGGGCACCATCTCTGCCGGTAACGATGAAGAAGTCGGCAAAATGATTGCCGAAGCAATGGACAAGGTGGGCAAAGAAGGTGTGATTTCCCTCGAAGAAGGAAAATCCATGACCACCGAACTGGAAATCACCGAAGGGATGCGCTTTGACAAAGGCTACATCTCTCCCTATTTCGTCACCGACACCGAACGGATGGAAGCGGTACTCGATGAGCCGTTCATCCTGATCACCGACAAGAAAATTGCCCTGGTGCAAGACCTGGTGCCGGTACTCGAACAGGTGGCGCGGTCCGGTAAGCCCCTGATTATTATCGCCGAAGATATTGAAAAAGAAGCCCTGGCAACTCTGGTGGTGAACCGCCTGCGTGGCGTGCTCAACGTCGCTGCGGTGAAGGCTCCTGGGTTTGGCGATCGCCGCAAAGCCATGCTCGAAGATATCGCCATCCTCACCGGCGGTCAACTGGTGACCGAAGATGCAGGTCTGAAGCTGGAAAATACCAAGATCGATATGCTCGGTAAAGCTCGCCGCATCACCATCACCAAAGACAACACCACCATCGTCGCTGAAGGCAACGACCAAGAAGTAAAAGCTCGCTGCGAGCAAATCCGCCGTCAAATGGAAGAAAGCGAATCTTCCTACGACAAGGAAAAACTGCAAGAGCGTCTGGCGAAACTCGCCGGTGGCGTCGCCGTGATCAAAGTCGGTGCCGCAACTGAAACCGAAATGAAGGACCGCAAGCTGCGCCTGGAAGACGCCATCAACGCCACTAAAGCGGCGGTGGAAGAAGGTATCGTTCCTGGCGGTGGCACCACCCTGGCTCACCTGGTCCCGGCTCTGGAAGAATGGGCCACCAGCAACTTCACCGGAGAAGCACTCACCGGGGCGATGATTGTCTCTCGCGCTTTGGCGGCTCCCCTGAAGCGGATCGCGGAAAATGCCGGCCAAAATGGTGCCGTGATCGCTGAGCGCGTCAAAGAAAAAGACTTTAACGTGGGCTACAACGCGGCGAATAACGAATTCGTGGATCTGTTTGAAGCCGGTATCGTTGACCCCGCTAAGGTGACTCGTTCCGCACTGCAAAATGCCGCCTCGATCGCCGGTATGGTGCTGACCACCGAGTGCATCGTGGTTGACAAACCTGAGCCGAAGGAAGGCGCTCCCGCCGGTGCCGGCATGGGCGGTGACTTCGACTACTAATTCCTGAGTCGATCGGGGGATTTTATCCGTTCCTCCGATATCGATAACTCGCTACAGTAGGGTGGGCACTGCCCACCCTACTTGTGCTTTGAGAGCGTTTCTTGGGCAACATCCTACAAGCGGGCATTGAGGATTCGTTCGAGATCATTAGAATGCACGAGTGTTCACAGAAGGTTTAAGTGCCGGATGCCGGATCGTTTTACTCAATGTTTGTCCCCGATGAACGCGATCGCCGCAATTTTATTCCCCGGCGTCTTCTGCTGTGTCTAACTCCACTTTATCGTACAAATCTTCCAGGGCAATCTGAAAGTCAATCGCATTCAGACAAATACTTTCATCGGTGGCATCATATTCCACAAACATCCACCGCTTGCGATCGCTTTTAACATATTGCTCCACCTGGATTCTGTACTGGTCAATGACTAGATATTCCTGAAAATTGGGAATCCTCCGATAGGCGGCAAATTTTTTATCTTTATCATAACTTCGGGTAGATTCGGATAATATCTCAGCAATGACCAACGGATTGGTAATGGTGTCTCGCCTTCCTTCTTGCAACTGCAAATCCCCCCGCACTACCATCACATCCGGATAAGTGTATATGCGCTTTCTGGGAATCCAAAGGCGCCGATCGGTAAAGAACACATCATAAGGCTGAAGCTTGAGGGCAAAATCGAGCGCCGCATATAGGTTGCCAGCAATTCGATTGTGATTTGGTGTCCCACCCGTCATTGGAATAATTTCACCATTGATATAGTCATCAGAAATTAGGGTTGGTAAGGGGGAGAACGGAAACCCTCGTCATTTATGCGTAGGGAGGAGTTCTCCCCC
>NZ_JAJENT010000579.1:0-390 GCF_035615515.1 Phormidium sp. CCY1219 | reverse complement strand
TCTGGTAACAAAGAAGGCGGACGGCTGGTATGTCACGTTAACCCTTGAAGACAAAAGCGTTCCTGCTTTGCCAGTTATCGAGATACAGCCCACTGAAACCAATAGCATTGGTGTGGATGCGGGGCTCGAATACTTCATCGCTTGCTCGGATGGCACCACGAAACAGCCACCCAAGTTTTATCGCCAAGCCGAAAAGAAGTTGTCTAAGCTCCAGGCCAAGCGAGATGCGAGGGCTAAGGGTTCAAAGCCTCGCCGCAAGTTGAATGAGCGCATTGCCAAACTGCATCAACGTATTGCAAGACAGCGGAGGCAGTGGCATTTTGAAACAGCTCAAGAATTAATCGACAAGGCAGAAGTCATCTTTGTCGAGGATCTAAAAGTTTCCAATAT
>NZ_JAJENT010000578.1:0-20483 GCF_035615515.1 Phormidium sp. CCY1219 | reverse complement strand
CTCCATTTCCCCTGGCTCTCATCCCGACGCTCACCAAGCACGGGTAGAGCGCGGGGCTTCCCGCCGAGAAGCTAAGATTTTCACGGCTTCTGAATGGCGGCTTTACATTACTTTACAGATGGGTTTAAGAATATTATAAAGTAAGCCACGGCGGCAAAAGCACCCCGAGGGATTGTGGCGCTCGATCGCCAGCATCTATCACCTAGAGGCGCGGGTGGAATCCGATGAGGGAAGCGCCTTGCAGGGATGGAGGCGCATAGGAGGGTGGCTAAAAATGTGGCCACATCTGGCAGCAAAACGCCAGCAAGACTCAATCGGTGAATAAAAGGGGGTTGAACTTCTCCTAGCCCAGGATCGAGGGAGGATGTAACGGGCAATTGACAGGGGATTGGGCAAAAGCTGGGGGGAAAAGTTTATAATTTTAAACAACCCGGTTGAAAAACTTTACGAAAAAATTAGGAAATTTTAATAAAGCGATCGCCATTGAGGGGTAACTGTAAGGCAGTTGAACGTACAAATCTGGTGAAATATCCAGTAGAATAGAAGTTTGAAGTCCCTCATGTTACGATCTTTTAGAAAACCAATGGGGGTCGTTTTTAACTGAATCCATGAGCTATACCGAACCGCGTAAAAACACATTTGCTATTACAACACCGCTTTACTATGTAAACGATTTGCCTCACATTGGCAGTGCCTACACCACTATTGCCGCCGATGTGGTGGCAAGGTTTGAGCGCCTGCGGGGGTTCTCGGTGCTGATGATTACCGGAACCGACGAACACGGACAGAAAATCCAGCGCACGGCACAAGCAGCAGGGCGATCGCCCCAAGAACACTGCGATAAAATTGTCGCCGGATTCGAGTCCCTGTGGGAAAAACTCAACATTAACTACGACCGATTTAGCCGTACCACCAATCCCCGACACGAGGCGATCGTCCGGGAATTTTTCCAGCGCGTCTGGGATAACGGAGACATCTATCTGGGGCAACAAACCGGGTGGTACTGCGTCTCCTGCGAAGAATTCAAAGAAGAACGCGACCTGCTCGACGATCGCCGGTGTCCCCTGCATCCGAATCGCGAAGCAGAATGGCGCGACGAGCAAAACTATTTCTTCCGCCTTTCTAAATACCAACCCGAACTGGAGCGCCTTTATCAAGAGCGGCCCGAGTTCATTCAACCCGAAAGTCGTCGCAATGAAGTGCTTGCTTTCGTGCAACGCGGATTGCAAGACTTCTCCGTGTCCCGGGTGAATATGGACTGGGGTTTCCCGGTACCGCAAGATCCCAATCATACCCTGTATGTTTGGTTTGACGCCCTGTTGGGGTACGTCACCGCATTGGTGGATCCAGATGAAGAGCCGACCCTAGAAAATGCCTTATCCAAATGGTGGCCGATCGATATCCACTTGATTGGGAAAGATATTTTACGCTTCCATGCGGTGTATTGGCCGGCGATGTTAATGTCAGCCGGTGTGTCGGTTCCCGATTGCGTATTCGGACATGGGTTTTTAACCAAAGATGGGCAAAAAATTAGTAAAACCCTGGGGAATACGATCGATCCGTTTCAATTAGTAGAGCGTTATGGGTCGGATGCGGTGCGCTACTACTTTTTGAAAGAAATTGAATTGGGTCGAGATGGGGATTTTAACGAAACCCGGTTTATCAACACCTTAAATGCCGACTTGGCCAACGATTTGGGCAATTTGCTCAATCGAACCTTGGGAATGGCGAAAAAATACTGTGAAGGTCAGGTGCCGAATGTCAGCGCCGATCGCATTCCCGATGAGAATCCATTAAAAGCAAGCGGTTTAACCCTGGGCGATCGCGCGGCGAGAGCTTACGACAGCTTGGCATTTAGTCACGCTTGCGAGGAGATTCTCGCATTGGTCAGAGATTGTAACAAATACATTGACGATCGCGCCCCTTGGAAGCTTTACAAACAGGGAGAACAGCAGGCGGTAGAAGAAGTGCTCTATGCGGTGTTGGAATCCGCGCGACTCGCCGCGTATTTGCTCTCGCCCCTGATTCCGAATATCAGCACGGCAATTTATCAGCAACTCGGCTACAAGATTGATTTTAACGACCAAAGCGCGATCGCAACTGCAGCGAAGTTTACAACTCATGCAAACTGGGGAACGCTAAGCGCAAAGCAACCGCTTTCCCCACCCAAACCGGTGTTTGCCCGCCTGGAATTACCAGAAACCCTTTCGTCTTCACAGAAAGATAAAGCTTCGGTGTAATTCCCATCGCAATCAGGGATTTGTTTCGCGGGGTGGGGGTAATTGGAACTCTCGCCCCCCAGGAACCGAAACCGTTTGAACGGACAAGCGATCGCTTGCGATCGCTGGGGCGGCTGTTTGTTGTCATTGCCCAAGTTGCATAAAACAGCCCTGCCCACCCTATCATAGATACAATGAAAGATCGATTTTCTGATAAAAAATTGAGGAATAAGAACCATGTTGCATCATCATCATCCTGAAAATAACACGATATTCACCCCCGAACAGGTATTGGAAAATCGCGGTCGCGTGGCAATTTTTATTGACGGATCCAATTTGTTTTACGCCGCTTTACAGCTTGGAATTGAAATTGACTACACCAAGCTGCTGTGTCGTTTAACAGCCGGATCGCGACTGCTGCGCTCCTTTTTCTATACGGGAGTGGATCGCACGAATGAAAAACAGCAGGGATTTCTGCTGTGGATGCGCCGCAATGGTTACCGGGTCATTTCTAAAGACTTGGTGCAACTTCCGGATGGGTCGAAAAAAGCCAATTTGGATGTAGAAATAGCCGTGGATATGATGGCGTTAGTCGGTTCCTACGACACGGCGGTACTCGTCAGTGGGGATGGGGATTTGGCTTATGCTGTGGATGCGGTTAGCTATCGCGGCGTGCGCGTGGAAGTGGTCAGCCTGCGATCGATGACCAGCGATAGTTTGATTAATGTAGCCGATCGCTATATCGACTTGGAAATGATTAAGGAGGATATCCAAAAAACCCCCCGCCATCCGAACTATACCTATCGCCCCTTATCTGGGATCGCAATGATGGACGATGGAGAAGATTGAAACCTAGCAGATTGCTAAACTTCCATTGGGTTTGATAAACAGGTGAAAGGCTCTTTTTTTTGCTATTTTTCTTTAGTCGTTTTATTGGGCTTCGGGTTGGGAAGTTGTGGGTTAATGAATCCAAGCGACCCCCCTTCTGTCCCAGAAGCGGAAGAAGAAGAATGGGATAAAACTTTAACGTTTAATGATGTCACCCTCGAACAGGTGAATGCCAAAGGCCAAATGGTCTGGAAAGTGCGATCGCCGGTGGCGCGCTACAACGATGACCAGAAAATCACGGAGGTAGAAACCCCCACCGGAGAGCTGTTCCAAGATGGCAAGTTGGTTTATTCCATCGAAGCCAAACGCGGCCAAGTCTATGATGATGGCAAGAAGATTGTCCTGCAAGAGGATATTGTTGCCACAGACATGCAAAGTAATGCCGTGTTACGAGGTCACGAACTCGAGTGGTTGCCAGAAGCAGATTTGCTGGTGGTGCGCCGATCGCTCACCGGGACTCATTCGCAAGTGGATGTATCCGCCAACGAAGCGCGGGTGCAAAGTCGTCAACAGCGGATGGAGCTAATCGGAAACGCGATCGCCACCACGAAAGAGCCGGTGTTGCAACTGCGAAGCGAGCATGTGGTGTGGCAGATGGATCGGCAGGTGGTGACCGGCGATCGCCCGGTGACCATCGAGCGCTATCCCTGCGAAAGTCCGCAAGCTTGCGCCGCAACCGATGTGGCGGTGGGCGATCGGGCGGAAGTTAACCTGAAGACCCAAATCGCTCAACTGCAAGACAATGCCGAGTTAACCCTCTCGGATCCGCCCCTAACCGTGAATAGCGACGCGATGGTGTGGGATGTGCAAGGCAAAACCGTGACCTCCGACACCCGGGTGACGGCGATCCATCGTCAGAAGCAATTCATCTTTAGTGGCGATCGCGGCAAACTCGAACTCGATCCGCAAATTTTCTTTCTCTCTGGTACCGTCACCGGAAAGGGGGGCGATCGGCTCTCGGATCTGAAAGCCGATCGCGTCACCTGGTGGATTCCCACCGAAGAATTTGAAGCCGAGGGCAACGTACTTTATCGCCAAGCCGATCCACCTTTGACCTTATCCGGTCCGAAAGCCTTTGGCGTCCTCCAAAATCAAACGGTGAAGTTCAGCGGCGGGAATGTGGTGACTGAGGTGATTCCCAGCTCAAATCCAGAATAATGACTCCGCCTTTGCCGGATAAATCAAGAGAGTTTAATCCCCCAGCGTTTAAACTCTCTTTTCCTTCGCTCTGCTGTTATTATTCCGCAGTGGACAAACGCAAATGGGTGATGGTTAACTCTCAACCCCAACTTTAAAGAATTTTAATTTATCTACACTTTCGTTGCTTGTTTTCCCTGGCCGCTTTCCCTCATCTCAATTAAAAAACCGCCCGAGAATACAGTGCGTGTATTTTATAACACCAGAGTTCTTGGCGGTTGTTTTTTGCAAGGGGTAAAAATGGAATATTGCGGCAAAGATAGAGAGCATACCGATTCACTATCGTGGTGAAGTGTGGAAATTATATCGCCGAGATTCAGACGCCTGATGGGAGTCAAAAGATTGGCGGGAGGAGTAATTTTGAGGGACAAAAATATCCTATTCAGCCATTTTGAGCCACCCGCGACGCACGGCATAAATGACTCTATCGATGGCGCTTTGTTCTTCTTCAGTCAGGGCATCTTGTAAAAGAGTCGCTTTGAGATATTGCCGTTGATTCCGAGTCAGACATCCAGAGCGATACACCTGGAAAAAAAGCTCGGAAAGAGTGAATTGGGGGATGAGAGCTTGGGATTGCATAAAAATACGTTGAATGTCCACATTACCAATATGAAGCTTTTTTAAAGATTGCGCTGCGATCGCCTTCTCTCATCTCCAGTGATATCGATCGGGTATGCAAGTGATTTGAAATTTGGGCAGGGGCGATCGCAATTACAACCCTCTGCGATCGAAGTCACTGAACGAAAAAGCAAGATATGATAAAAGAGTGCTACAGAGATATTATACCGTTTTGCATGCATTCCAGTTAGAGATGACTCACGGATACCCGGATTGTAGAGAAGCGATAAGCGCGCATCTTTGAGGGAATAGGGGGGCGACAGACTCTAACATCCTGAGAAAAATGGTATTAATTAATAAAAATTTTAAAAACCTAAGCGAAACATCACTAAAAATTAATTTTTATGTCCGAAGATGAAGCATATCATGGAGGGAACCTGCCACGAGAGGAAGGAGTAGGGGTTGGAGAGGGCAGTGGAAAAGAGTAAAGAAAGCGCCGTTTCCGCATCAGGGGAGAGCAAAGTTGAATTTCGGATAAATCTGTGACAAGATAATTAAGGATTAGTGATTTAAGTCACTGACGAAAAGCGGGTTATCCCCTTTGTTGGGAAGGTTGCGGTTTTAGCGATCGCAGTGGCACATTTAGGATGATGCGGTTTCACGGCCTCCAGGGTTGACGCAGAACGAGGGCAACGGCCCTGGGGGGGTTCTCGGGGTGAGCGCGGGGGTGGAAAACCCATGTTCTCGTACAGAGGCGATCGCCTGTCGCTTGTCTTCAGTGACCACAGACCCGTACAGACCGAAGTTCACTGAAAAAGCGTTGCTCTGTCCCCTGACAAACACTCAGGCAGCGAAACAGCGCTTTTCCAGTACCGATTCCAAAATTTTCTGCCCGATCCCGACAATTGCGAAAAGCAGCTCGTTTCGTTATGACTCTCATCCCGCGCCGATTGTGGCAATACTTGAGTGCAGTAGGCATCCTCGCC
Source organism: Phormidium sp. CCY1219 (assembly GCF_035615515.1). Lineage (GTDB taxonomy): Bacteria > Cyanobacteriota > Cyanobacteriia > Cyanobacteriales > Laspinemataceae > CCY1219. Next base: position 14,635 of record NZ_JAJENT010000578.1, on the reverse strand, counting down.
GTTAGCTATTTTGGGTCTGCAGTGTTAGCGACCTCGATCCCGGGGCTGGATCTGAATATATTGCCCTTTGGTCCTCCTGCCGGCATAGCACTCGGGGGAATGCTGCTGTGTGGGGCAAGAGTGTGGCCAGGAATCGCGATCGCCGCATTCCTGTTTACTCAATCCCACGGAATCCCCTTTGCCGTATCCGTTGGCGTCGCGATCGCCAGCGTCTTGCAAGCGTACCTAGGCAAATACCTGCTCGATCGCGTCAAATTCCATCCCGCCTTAGAACGCCTCCGGGATGTGGTGTGCCTGTTGTTTTTGGGATGCATCGTTTCCACCCTGGTGAGCGCCACCCTGGCAATCGGAATGCTCTGTGTAGCTCAAATCAAGAGCTGGAGCGACTTTAGTGACTTGTGGCTCTTGGCCTGGATCGAAAACGGCATCGGTGTGGTATTAGTCACCCCTGTCATCTTGGTGTGGCGCAACTTGCCGCGCATCAACCCTCAATCTCAAACATGGTATGTGCTGGCGCGCACCCTGGAAGCTGGCATCTCCACCCTGCTGCTGCTGGCCATTTGCTGGCTAGTCTTTTGTTCGAGAACCCGCATTTATGTCGCCGACTATCCCCTCGAATACCTGCCCTTTCCCCTAGTCATGTGGATAGCCCTGCGATTCGAGCAAAAAGGCACCGTACTGGCGAACCTCCTAGTTGCCAGCATGGCGATTTGGGGCATCGCGCGCGAAAGCGGCCCGTTTCTCAAACATGCCAATACCACCACTCAGGCAATTTTATCCCTGCAAATCTTTATGGCCGCGATCGCGACGAGTGCGTTAATCTTAGGCTCGGTCACCGCCAGACGGCGCATCGCAGAAACATTACTGCGCGAAGAAGAAGCCCGTTTGGCAAATGCCCAACGCATCGCGCAACTGGGAAACTGGGATTTAGACCTCGATCGCCAAAAACTGCTGTGGTCCGATGAAATCTATCGCATTCTCGGCGAACCGCCGCAAGGGTTTCCCCCCAGCCACCAAGACTTTTTAAAATACGTCCACCACAGCGATCGCAAAGCAGTCCGCAATGCATTTATCGATGCCGTCACCCGTCACCAACCTTACTCCCTCGAATATCGAGTCCAGCGATCGGACGGGGAAGAGCGAGTAGTCCACGAACAATCCGAAATCATCCTCCCTCGGATTACCGGCACCGTACAAGACATCACCCCGCGCATCCGCGCCGAAGCCGCTTTGCGTGCCAGCGAAGAACGCTTCTCCAAAGCCTTTCAAGCCAGTCCCCTCGGCATCAGCATCACCACCCGCACAGAGGGTCGCTTCCTGGATGTGAACGAGAGTTTGCTGCGTCTGCTGGGCTATAGCCGCCAAGAGGTTCTCGGTCAGACGTCTGCACAACTGGGATTGTGGCTCACCGAGGGGTCGAGTCGATCCGAGGCGATGGAAATCCTCAACCAAAATGGTTCCGTGAGCAACCTGGAAATCAAATTCCGCACCAAATCGGGAGACATCCGCGATGGGTCGCTGTCGATGGAACCGATCGAAATCGAAGGCCAACAGTGTATCCTGACCATGATCGGCGACATTACCGAGCGCAAGCGCGCCGATGAATTTCGCAAAGCCAAAGAAGCCGCCGAAGCCGCTAACTATGCTAAAAGCGCTTTTCTGGCCAATATGAGCCACGAACTCCGCACGCCTCTCAATGCGATTATCGGCTACAGCGAAATCTTGCAGGAGGATGCCCAAGACCTGGGTCAGGAGGATTTCATTCCCGACTTGCAAAAAATCCACGGTGCGGGTAAGCAATTGTTGGCCCTGATTAGCGATATTCTGGACCTGTCGAAAATTGAAGCGGGTCGGATGAGCTTGGAGGTGGATGCCTTCGAGATTCGCACGATTATTTGGGAAGTGGTTTCCACCATCGAACCGGCGATCGATAAAAATGCCAATACCCTAGAGTTGAATTGCCCAGAGGCGATCGGGCAAATGTCCACCGACATGACCAAGCTGCGGCAAATCCTGCTCAACTTGTTGAGTAATGCGGCGAAATTTACCCACGGCGGTCAAATTACCCTGACGGTGAAGCGACAAAATACCCTGCCCACAGAAGCGACTTGCGCGAACCATCTCCACCCCTCCCCCCCGAGTTCCGATTCCCCTGGTTTGGAGTGGATTGTCTTTCAAGTCACGGATACGGGGATCGGTATGAATGCAGAACAATTGGCGCAGGTATTCCAACCGTTTACCCAAGCGGATGCTTCCACCACGCGCAAGTATGGCGGCACCGGTTTGGGTCTCACGATTAGCCAAAAGTTCTGTCAAATGATGGGGGGCGATATTTCTGTGGCGAGTGAGTTGGATCGGGGTTCTAAGTTCACAATTTGGCTGCCCGCAATGGTCAGCAAGGTGGAGGAATCCCCGGCGTCTGAGGTGGTGTCTGAGTCGTAAATGAGAAAAATGGAGCATGGAAAGTTGAGAATTGCGTACGCATTGATGTTGGGTTAATTTTTTTTAATTATTCCGAGTTCTCAATGGCGATCGCTCTTCCCCATGCAGGCACGTTGGAGTCATCCTCACAGGAGCAACCTTGCCAAGGGTAGAGGTTTTGCCCAGTTGGAAAAATCCTCCCTCAGCGATCGCCCATACCGATTAATCGTTCTTCTGCAAGATTGAAGCAGGCGAGAATCAATCGATGGAAAATGTTTGGGTTCCCTGACAACAAAACAGGCAAGCGGGAGGTACGATGTAATGTTCTATGAGAAAAGTAAAGAGGCAAGCAATTGCCGCTTTAGATCGGGCAGTGTCTTCAGGAGAAGAGAAGCAAAATGGTTCAATTAACCCCGAATTCAAGTTATAGTTTAACGATTCGGCTACAGTTACCCAACCGGGCGGGGACTCTGGCAAAGGTGACTCAGGCGATCGCCGAGGTGAGGGGCAACCTGGGCACCATCCATTTAATCGACCAAACTCGCGCTTATACCACGCGGGAAATTACCGTGGATGCGGCAAGTACGGAACATGCCGAGCAAATCGTCCAGGCGGTGCGGGCAGTCCAAGAGGTTAAGGTGCTAAATGTCTTCGATCGCACCTTTAACTTGCATCGCGGTGGCAAAATTACGATGGAAAATAAAATTGCCTTGAAAACTCAAGGGGATTTGGCAATGGCATATACTCCCGGCGTGGGTCGGGTGTGCATGGAAATTGCCAACCATCCGGCAGAGGTGTATAACTTCACGATTAAACAAAACACGGTGGCGATCGTGACCGATGGTTCGGCAGTGTTGGGATTGGGTAATCTTGGCCCTGCAGGGGCGCTGCCGGTGATGGAAGGCAAGGCAATGCTCTTTAAAGCCTTTGCCGAGATTGATGCGTTTCCCATCTGTTTGGATACCCAAAATGCCGATGAAATCGTGGAAACGGTGAAGAATATCGCCCCGGTGTTTGGCGGGGTCAATTTAGAGGATATTAGTGCGCCGCGCTGTTTCGAGATCGAGGCTCGGTTGCGAAAAGAGTTGGAAATTCCGGTGTTTCACGATGACCAACATGGCACGGCGATCGTCTCGTTAGCGGCGCTGATCAATGCCCTGAAGCTGGTGGATAAGTCTCTGGAAAATATCCGGATCGTGATGAATGGTGCGGGTGCCGCTGGGGTGGCGATCGCTCGCTTGTTACAAACCGCTGGCGCAAAATATATCACAATGTGTGACTCGCGCGGGATTGTCTCTGAAGACCGCCCGGATTTGAACGAGCAAAAGCGCGAGTTTGCCGTGGAAAAAGGCGGCACCTTGGCCGATGCCTTGCAGGGAACGGATGTGTTTATCGGCGTCAGCGTGCCAGGAGTCCTCACGCCAGAAATGGTGCGATCGATGGCCAAAGATCCGATTATCTTTGCAATGGCCAATCCCATTCCGGAAATTCAACCGGAGGAGGTCATCGATGATGTGGCGGTTATCGCCACCGGGCGCAGCGATTATCCCAACCAAATTAACAATGTGTTGGCCTTCCCCGGCATTTTTCGCGGGGCACTGGATTGTCGGGCGCGGGAAATCACCCCCAGCATGTATTTGTCCGCCGCAAAGGCGATCGCCGCTTTGGTGAAACCTTCAGACCTCGATCGCGAGAATATCATTCCCTCGGTGTTTGACGATCGCGTCGTCACCGCAGTGTCCGCAGCAGTCCAGCAGGCGGCCCGTCAAGAAGGGATTGCCCGGGTTTAGCTATGTGAGAAATCGAGATATAATATCGAGCGAGAAAAAGGCAACCGCGATCGGGGATACCTTGCTCACTTAAAGTATAAAACCTGTGTCTCCCTCCGGGCGCGCCCCGTGCAAAAACCATGCAGGGTTTCAATCCTGCATGGTTCCTTGATGAAGCCGGTGCGTCACCCCCCGCATTCCACGCGATCGCCTCGCCCTAACGATTGACTGGCGGGGGTGACGCACCCTACGGGATTTGAACAATGGTATTACGCCACCACCGTTTCAAACTGCTTTAACTTCGCTAAATCCGGGGCTTGACTTTGACCGAAAATCTGAGGCAATTGTCCGGTTTGCATTAACACATTCCGCACTTCTCGATTGGAAATCTCCGCCAAATTGCGATCGCTCAAGTGCGCCAGGGTAGCCGCAATCCCCAAACCCTGACTCACTCCTGCATTAAATTCTACAATCCGTCCCGCCGCCGAGGCAAATCCTTCAAACCCAGACGCGGGACTCACCACCGCTAAATTCTGTACTTCCTTCAGTTGCGCGTGGCGGATGCCAATATTAAAAATTGGCTTGCTAAACATCGTACTCAAAAACCCCTTCGCTTGCGCTTTTTCCCCAATTCCGGGAATCCCGCCGCGCACGTCAAAATGATAGGCAAAGGTTCCCAATGCTTCATCATCCGGAACCCCACCAGCAAGCATTTCTGCTCCACTTAACGGTTCCACTACCTCGGTGACATTTCCCGCATGTCTGATGTACAATTCTGATGCCGGTGTCACCGCTTTTGCCCCGAGACTCTTAAACCATTTTTCCACAAATGCCATTTCTTTGAGCATTTCGGCGGTGGGTTTGGCGTCGTTATCGGCCAATTTTTCGGCTTCAATCCCGGTAACGGCAATCATCAGCGCATTCCAAGACAAGCGATCGTCGGAGAATTTGGCAATATTCCCTCGGTCTAAAATCGCGCCGCTGTCGTACAAAGACAGTTTCTTCCCTCGGAAAGAATGGTAAGCGATGGAAAGCGCTTTTGAGCGGATGTCGATATAATCTTTCCCCACCCACATGGTTTTGAATTGACCGCGCTCATCGACTAAATCTTTGCGGAGGGTTTCGATGAGGGTTTTGTCAAATCCAGCAGCGGTTTTGAGGAAATGCTGCGCTTCGGTATCGGCTAAATTAGTAAACCGTTTGAGATAGGCAAATTCTATCTCTTTGAGTCGTTTGACGCTCAGTCCTTTGGTTTCAAATACTAAGGTGACGGGAAGTTCGGAATTGGGTAAACCAAAGGTGGCAAATCCGGTTTTTTTGGTCGCACCTGCAGCTTGCGCTAATTTGGCATTGACGGTAGAATCAATAAATTGTTTGGCGCAATAGGTTTCGCCTTCGGTGGTGACGATCGCGCGCAGGAGTTTCCCTTCGGTTTGAACTTCTGCAATGTCTGCGTCACTCAGGAGGGCAACGCCGGCTTCGCGCAGCATGTCCCGCAAGGCGCGATCGCCTTTTTCGGGGTCGAGTGCGATATGGGTGACGCCGGCGCGGTCTAAAAATTCTTTGTAGAGGGCGGGGGGTGCGCCAAAGGTATCGAGTCCCAGGGAGTGTCTCAGGTGGCGATCGATTTGAGAGCGATCGAGATAAGCTAACCCGCCTCTCACTAAGTGTCCGCCAATGCCCTGGTGGGGACTGGCGGTAGACATGAGCAGGACGCGGGGATATTTTTGGGTTTGGCGGCGATACTCTCTCGCCGCCGCAATGGTTGCCAAAACTCCGGGAACTTCATCCCCGAATCCGATAACATCGTAATATCTTGGTTGGATTGCCATAGTTGAATGAGTTCTCTCGATAGTAAGCATTCTACAAGGGTGGGTTTGGCGCATCCGGAGCGATCGCTGTTTCGGATATTCGCTTCCCATACCTCCCCTATTTCTCTTCATCTCCCGCTGCGGCACTCACTTGCAGCGCGATCGCCTGGGTTTCTGCACAAGAGTAACATTTCTTTTGCGCTTCTGTGGTTTCTCGCGCCTGATGAGAGCGGTTTTCCAATGCCGGATCCGGAATGGCCGATCGCTCCGGGTGTCAGAAATTCGCTAAAGTTAAAGAAAGTACATAAAATGGAGAGGTCTAATGGCAGAACAGTTATTGTTAGTTGATGATGAACCCGGATTGCGCGAAGCAGTACAAGCGTATCTCGAAGATGAAGGATTTTCGGTTGATGTTGCCAGCAATGCCACGGAAGGGTGGGAATTGCTGCAACAAAAAAACCCGGATTTGGTAATTACTGATATAATGATGCCGCAAGTGGATGGGTATGAGTTTCTCAAGCAGATGCGAGAAGACCCTCGCTACAAAACGATGCCGGTGGTGTTTTTAACCGCAAGAGGAATGACCGGCGATCGCATTCAAGGCTATCAGGCAGGGTGCGATGCCTATCTCTCCAAACCCTTTGACCCCGATGAGTTGGTGGCGATCGTGCGGAATTTGCTGGAACGTCGCGCCGCCGCTACCGGTGAAGGAGAAACCCCGGATCTGGCGTCGTTGGCGCGTGAGATTGGGGAAATTAAATCTATGTTATCCGGTCGTCAGGCGATCGCTCAAACGCCGCCACCGATTAAAATCGACCTGACCCCTCGCGAACAAAGCGTTTTGGATCTGGTGGCGCAAGGGTTGATGAATAAAGAAATTGCCCGCAATCTGGACACCAGCGTTCGCAATGTGGAAAAATATGTCAGCCGTTTGTTTAGCAAAACGGGCACCAACAGCCGCACCGAGTTGGTTCGTTACGCCCTGGAACATGGCTTGACTCAATAGGGTAAATGGGATGTGTCGCTGATTCTCGATCGCGCTTGCCAATGATTTTGCTAAGCTGAGTTTGGGGAGGCGGAGCCTCGGGAGAGGCGTTCCCAGGCTCCTGCCTGGGAACGAGGGAGGAGGGAAAATTGATTACAAATAGCTATTAGCAATTGGCCCGCCGCGACCTATTTTCTGTAGCGCGATCGCTGGCCCGATGTTGTTAAGCATGCCTCAGTTAATGAACAAAAGGAAGATTTCTTCGCCCTTGGGGCAGATATTATTGATGGCGACCCTGCTGATTTTAATGAGTTTGGAAGTTATGGTGGCGATCGTGATGCTGCAAGGGGGTTAGAGGCAAGGAAATCTGGCCAGATTTCCTGCCACTAAGCGTTCGGGATGCGATCGCCGCCCTTGGGGACTAGAGACGCAGCAGCAAACTCGAACCGTGGGTATCGGTGCCACAAGTCTGGAGCAAGCCATATTTTGCGCCCAATTCTTTCACCTGTTCGGTTTTCTTAGGACTGGGACGCCACGGATTGGGATTGGTGTAGGCATAATAAACTTCGATGCCATCGATGCCGAGGCGCGCCACTTCTGGGATTAATTCCGCCGCCGATCGCCGGCGGTAACGGGCCGGATGAGCTAAAACCGCCAATCCTCCGGCTTGTTGAATCGCATTAATTACTTGGGATCCTTGGTACTCTTTCCCCCTGACTACTTCTCCTTGCAGATAGGGGTTCATCCGAGGATGTTCTGGATCGAAGGCATAGCCGAGGATGTGAACTTCGGTGTCGAGTACCCCCGCATTGATTTCTACCCCCGTCCACAAGTGGGGGGCTTGAGCCAATCGAGAATCACTGGCTTGATTTTTTGCCCACCATTCATTTAACCAGTGTTGCGCGATGCAGTAGCCATCAACAGAATGATGATCGGTAATCGCCAGCCCTTTCAGCCCGATATTGAGGGCTTGCTGCATCAGCACTTCAGGTCGCAATTTACCATCGGAACAGACGGTGTGCATGTGGAAATTGTAAGAACGCGGACAGCTATCGGCATTGATGGTCGTAAAGACATGCTCGAGGGCTGACCGATTCTGTGCGGCCCGCTTGGTTGAAGCAGAAGGTTGAGCGATATAGACAGTCATAACCACCTCTAAGATTGGTGAGCGATCGATTGGGACATCACACACCCTGAACTTGCCAGGATTGACATCAATTTTGTCTTCTCTGGCGGCAAAGATCGACCGGGTGCTTTAACGATGGGCGATCGCTTGCAACCAGCTTGCGTTGTTCAAGCTTCGACCTAACCCTTAAACGCCAGTACAGGAGTGCAACTCGATATGATTGGCCTGTGAGCTTTTTTCTTTACATATTTTAACAATAACATTCCCTCCTGCCTATCGCTTTTCCCACAGACCTAAGCTCTATTTTTACTTGTATCCGGCTGAATGCATTGTAAAAAGAGAATCGTAAATCTGAGGTTCTCTAGGGGCTTTTTCCTGGATTGCCCGATAAAACTCCCTGATTATGGGAATTCTGGCAATGAAGGAGATGAGGTGGAAAGTAGGAGAAAGTTTTTTATAAAAATTAATCAAACGGATATAAATGAAGTATTGAAAATTTCAACTGGATTCATTCAAAATTCAAAAGATCGGTTGGTAACTGTGGCATAAGCTTTTTTACCTATGGTTAGGGTAGCGATCGCTTTTGCGAATTGAGAAGAGAGAATTGAGAAAGGTTTTCAATCTGAATTGTTCCGCCCTACCCAGGCTCCACCCAGGGTTCCAGGGTTGTGGGTAAGAGCGCAGCATGAGAGCCAAGCAAACAAAAACAACCAAGCCGAGGGGCTTAGTTGTAGGTGGTGGCAAAGCAATTAAAATTGGCAGAAAAAAGCAAGCAGAGCGAACAAAGAACAGAGGGAGGGAGGCAGGCGGTGGATGTCTGCCAGTGCCCCACCGTTGGCGGTTTTCATCGTAAATTTCCGAGGCGCGATCGCCAGTGAATATTGGAATAATGGGCACTTTTTATTTTTGAGACTTCGTATCGGTATTGCGAACTTGCCATGCCTTTTCCAGAAGAGTAGACCACCGCTTTTGCACCTGTTTTGGCGTACATTTAATTGCTTGAGAAATCTCTTGCTCGCTTGCTCCCGTGCGCTTGAGTTCTAATAACTGCTGTTGTTCTTCAGACAAATCGCCGAGAAACGTTTCCCACTGTTGGGGAGCCATGCCCAAATTTTGGTCTAAATCCGCACCCAACCATTGATGGACCAGCTTCCATTGATGAGAGCGAGCGAATTTTTCCACATGGTACTTAAAGCGTTGTTGCAGATAGTCGCGCTGACGGGCAGTCAGACCGAGGATTTCGTCAATTTCTGGAGCCGCCAGATCTTGGAGTTTGAGAACCAGATAGTCGATGCAGTCCGATTGACCTTGCGCCTCGAGATATTGCACCAGTTCAGCAATCACGCGATCGCGCAGCACCGCCTCCGAAGGATCCACCGTATCCGCCACCATTTGTTCGCGCACCTGCTGCGCCGCATAAGAGCGACTTTGAACTTCCGCCTCTTCCCCCTTGGGATATTCCACCGCCTGTTCGATATCCACCAAAGTTTCCGGAGGCTGACCGTTAGCAAAGCCTTGCGCCCGCAGGACAATAAGCTGTTGGTTATATCGACCCGGCAAACTAATCCGGCGCTTGGCATAGTGTTCGGTAAACGCCATGTACTCGGCGAGTTCCAACTGAGTGCGGGGGGTGTAGTTTTCCGGCACTTGATGTTCGCGGCGGAAAGCGCGCAGCACCTCGATGTAAAAACCTTGCAGGAAATCCTCGATTAAGTTATAGCGAGCTTGGAAACTCAGGCGAGAGTGCAGGGGAGCCACGTGACGGTAAACCATCGAACTCAGTTGAGAGTGCAGATCCACGCGACCTTGACGCGAACCGAGTTTGTAGTAATGCAGACTCTTGTGCAGGCGATGGCGAGCCAATGTAAGCTGCCAAGAGCTAATCTGGCCGGATTTTTGGATGCGATTGCTTTTCTTGCAAATTCGTTCCACTTCGTTGGCGATTCGTTCGGAAACCGATCGCGTGCTTTTCGAGTTGGCGTTGAGTTTTTGGCTGAATTCCTCGATAATTTGCTCGGTGAGCTGTTCGGTTTCCATTCCCAACACGGGGGTAGGTTCGGTTGATTCCGGGTTGGGGGTGCGATCGGTATCGGCACAGACTTGGGACTTGCGAGCTTCTTTTTGAGAATCGTTTTTCCGGGAACTGGACGAATTGGCTAGTTTAACATTCATGGTTTTATCCTTGTGGCAGGGCACCGTAGTTTTTACAATCACAGAGTGTTGAGCGAGTACGAGCAAGGTAAGCTGTTTGGTTTGGTTTGACCCGCTTGCGTTCGCTCTCTACACTTCGACTGTCCCAAGGTTTTGCTGAATTTAGTCAGTGAACGTTCCCTCTTTTTAAATCGGCATATTTCACCCTTGGGACGCGGTGGCGAAGTGTCTGTGCTTTTTCCCTGGTGGCGCGGTTTTGGCGATGTTTTTTGCAGTGGACAATCCCCAAATTGGTTGTTGACTCCGACTCCGCATCTTCAACTGGCACATCGGTATCATTTAAAACTCAGATATAAAATCACAGAGTCCTTTTCATTTCTTGCCATGACGCATCCGGATCCGATTTCTGTGAATCTGGACCCCCACCATGCCCGAAACGCGAGGAAATTGAGCGCTTTTGCTTGTCCCACGGGACTTTTCTGGCTCGAAAAAAAAACCCGCCAGAGAACTGGCAGGCGAGGCAGGATTGTCTTGGGGTGGCAGTTTATTTTTGAGTGAATGGGAAAGTTAAATAATTCCGGGGAAATCCGCTATTCCTTGTAAATCAAGGATTTTGGCGGCCAATTGACGCAAAAAATAAATTTATTTTCAACGCAAATTATTGGCGATCGCCTCGGGGAAGACCTCCGGAATTTCCCCTTGGGGGGAATGTATCAAATTAAACTCATCACTTCATCGGATCCAAGACCTTGGCGCACGATCGCCGGTTCTGAGGTGGTTAAATCCACAATGGTGGACACCTTATACCCCACCTCTTCCCCGGTGTCAATAATCAAATCCACTAATTTATCCAGCCGGTCAAACAACTCCGCCTTCCCCACATAGCCATCGTTTTCTACATCGGAAGGCAGGTGGGCGGAAGTGGAAATAATCGGATTGTCCAGGGCCTCGAGCAAATCCAAACAGACTCGCTTATCCGGAACCCGAATCCCGGTGGTTTTTCGCTTGGGATTCATCACCAGCTTGGGCACCAATTTAGTAGCGGGCAACAAAAAAGTGTACGGTCCGGGAATCAAACGCCTGATAATGCGATACGCTGAATCTGTGACTATCGCATAGGCGGCAATATTCGATAGGGAGGGACACAGAAAGGTCAACGGCTTATCGTTTGATAAGCGCTTGATCTGCCTGACCCGTTCTACTGCCCCCTTTACGGTAATGTCACAGCCGATCGCATATACGGTGTCGGTGGGATACAGCATCACCGCACCCTGATGCAGGGCATCCACAATTTCGTCGAGTCTGCGACTCTGGGGGGTCTCGGGATGCAGTTCGTATAACGTGGCCATAATTCGTCTGTTCCTTATTCAGAATTTACAATTGAGAATTCAGAATTGCTTCTGAGTTTTAAACACCTGACCTTATTATTTTGTCGGCTGAGTGATGAAAAAGATTGCCTATTTCCAATGTCCTACTGGCATTGCTGGTGATATGTGCCTCGGCGCGCTTGTCAGTGCTGGGGTTCCGTTAGAGTACCTCATCGAAAGGCTCGATCTCCTGGGCATCTCAGAAGAATATCACCTCCGCGAAGAATCGGTGCATCGCAACGGACAACAGGCAACCAAAGTGCATGTGGATTTACTCCCGATCGCCCGCGAAGCTGCCAAATCCGTGGGCGATACCCGGAATTATCATAGCCACAAGCATAGCCACAAACATGACTACGAACATAGCCACGAGCATAGCCACGAGCATAGCCACGAGCATAGCCACACTCGCCATCTGCCAGAAATCGAGACCCTGATAAAATCTGCCGATTTGCCAAAACGGGCAGAGCGCTGGAGTTTAGCGGTTTTTCGCACCCTGGCAGAAGCGGAAGGGGCGGTGCATGGGATTGCGCCAGAAAAGGTGCATTTCCACGAAGTGGGGGCCACCGATGCCATTGTGGATATTGTGGGCACTTGTTTGGGGTTAGATTGGTTGGATATCGAGGAATTGTATTGCTCTGCCTTGCCCACCGGTGGGGGTACGGTATGGGCAGCACACGGAAGATTGCCCGTGCCGGTGCCGGCGGTGCTGAAACTGCTGGAAAAACGGCAGGTGAGCGTTTATAGTAATGGGATCGAGAAAGAATTAATTACTCCTACCGGTGCGGCGATCGCCGTGACCCTCGCCACCGATTTTGGTCCTCCACCCGCCATGACCCTGCAAGGCGTGGGAAATGGGGCCGGTTCGCACCCGCTTCCCCTTGCGAATATTCTCCGCCTGTGGGTGGGAGAAGCATCCGCCCCTAACCCGCAACCCTGGCGAGAATCGGAAACGATCGCCGTACTCGAAACGCAAATCGATGATTTGAACCCGCAAGCGATCGCCTATACCTGCGAGGCATTATTTGCCGTGGGGGCCTTGGATGTATTTACCCAAGCGATCGGGATGAAAAAATCCCGAAGTGGGATATTGCTGACAGTTATCTGCCCGCCGGAGAAGCAGAAAGCTTGTGAAGCAGTGATTTTTCGCGAAACCAGCACCCTGGGAATTCGCATTTCCACCCAGGGGCGATCGATTTTACAGCGAGAGATTCAGTGTTTGTCCACTGAACTGGGGGAAGTGCGGGTGAAGGTTGCCCGAGACGAGGGGGGTAAAATTATCAATGTGCAACCGGAATACGAGGATTGTGCCGCAGTGGCACAAAGTCAACAGCTTCCCTGGCGGGAAGTTCACCGGCAGGCATTAAAGGCATGGTACGATCGGAATGCTCAGGGGTAAGAGGATAGTTCAGGGCGATCGTCACAAGGTGAATTTTCTCAGTCAACAAACGCCCCCATGAAAAGTTTTGGGAGTTCAGAGCATCAAATTATCTGCGGAGATGCGATCGCCATTTTGTCCGATTCCATTCCCCCGGCAAGTGTGGATTTAATTTTTATCGATCCACCTTACAACATCGGCAAAAAATTTCAGAAAAACAAAGCAAGATGGACTTCTAACGAAGCCTATTTAACCTGGTGTTACCGATGGCTCACCCTAGCAGTAGAAAAGCTCAACCCCCACGGCAGTTTGTACCTGATGTCCGCCACTCAATACATGCCCTATCTCGACCTTTACTTGCGCGATAAACTAACAATTCGCTCTCGAATTGTCTGGCATTACGATAGTTCCGGAGTGCAGGCAAAAAAGTATTTTGGTTCTTTATACGAACCGATTTTATGGGCAGTCAAAGACCGGAACAACTATACCTTTAATGCGGAAGATATTCTCGTAGAAGCCCGCACCGGTGCCGTCCGAAAATTGATAGATTACCGCAAAGCCATTCCCACACCTTACAATTCTAAAAAAGTACCGGGAAACGTCTGGTACTTTCCCCGAGTTCGGTATAGAATGCCGGAATATGAAAAGCATCCCACGCAAAAACCGGAAGCCTTATTAGAAAGAATCATCAAAGCCAGTAGCAATCCGGGGGATGTAGTGCTAGATATCTTTGCCGGCAGCTTTACCACAGCGGCGGTGGCGCAAAAATTAGGCCGCAAATCAATCAGTATAGAATGGGAAGAAGAATATGTTAAAATCGGGTTAAAGCGATTGGGAATTGGGGGTAAAAACTAAAACGCCCCACACCGGAGAAGAGTGGGGATACAGGTACAGAGCTTCTCCGAAGCGGGCTAATTTTTCCCACTCTAATTGTTATCTTGTCCCGGATCGAGGGAGGGACGAGAACGGGAATTTATTGGAGGGGTTTGAGCATCCAAAGGGAGTGGGTTTGGTAGCCTAATTTTTGATAGAGATGGAGTGCGCGGGGGTTAGAGAGAAAGACTTGTAGACCCATTTGGCGATCGCCGCGTTGTTTCGCCCAATTTTCTGCATAGTGGACTAATGCCGTACCGATGCCTTGACGGCGGTGTGGGGGAGAAACGTAGAGCAAAAAAATATGGGCGTGGCGATCGCCCGTTACCTGGTCTACAGCATTTCCCAACCACAAACAGCCCACCGGCGAAGGACGAGAATGGGGAAGAAGGGGAGAGAAATGCTCTGGGTCACTCTCCCCACTGTCATCCTTATGGGGATAAACCCACCATACGGGAGAATCGGGGGAAAAATATCGTTCCACGGTATCGGCTAAATGAGCCAAATCTTGGTCCGGGTACAATTCGCGATAAGTGCGCCGCATGAACTGGACCAACCTAGCGCGATCGCTGCTGCCACCCTGATGCAATTCGTATCCTGGAATTAACTCAACTGCCACAACCCGCCACTTAATTAATACTTCCTTGCCACATCATGGCATCTTCTGGCAAACCTTTAAGTGACGTACTCCCGACGCCGACCGCTTAGGCGGTACGGCGCGGGCTTCTGGGCCGAGACCTTTGAGATCTGGGTT
>NZ_JAJENT010000577.1:0-203 GCF_035615515.1 Phormidium sp. CCY1219 | reverse complement strand
ATTTATCGTCGTTTTCCCTTCACGATTGTCCTCAAGAAAGCGGTCGAAGAAACCCCCCACCCCTGCCGAGTGAAAATCGATCCAGGATCGAAAGTGACGGGTTTGGCGATCTTAAAAGACTTGCAAGTGCTTTGGGCTGCCGAACTTACCCATCGCGGGCAAGCGATTAAAGATGCGCTCTTGTCCCGTCGCCAACTGCGTCG
>NZ_JAJENT010000576.1:0-235 GCF_035615515.1 Phormidium sp. CCY1219 | reverse complement strand
CTGCTTATTTGCGTTGGCGAGAAGAAGCCGTACAAGAAGGACGCCAAGAAGGACTGCAAGAAGGACGCCAAGAAGGACTGCAAGAAGGACGCCAAGAAGGACTGCAAGAAGGACGCCAAGAAGGATTGCAAGAAGGACGCCAAGAAGAACGGAGAGAAATGATAGAAAACTTGCTCCAGGTTCGATTTGGCCAGATGGATAATGAATTATCATCAGTAATTGAGCCACTGTTGCA
>NZ_JAJENT010000575.1:0-15031 GCF_035615515.1 Phormidium sp. CCY1219 | reverse complement strand
GGGGAGAACTCCTCCCTACGCATAAATGACGAGGGTTTCCGTTCTCCCCCTTACCAACCCTAATTTCTGATGACTGAGAAGTAGAAATAAAGGAATCCCAATAGACCCCGAAGTTCGGTGGTTCTGTTTTGAGAGGCAGCTAGATCGCAGTTATCCCGCTAGAGAAAAGCGTTGGAGTCAATGTCCCATGAAAGACAATCCCGGAACGAAGAGGGTAAAAAAATTTTTTTAACATAAGTGGGAACGGCATGTTATAATGTCGAAGCCACTGACAAAAATGCTCTTGATTGTAGAGCGACGAGTCTTGCAAGATGCAAGAATACTTGAGTTCTCTCCATCGATCGAGTGGAGAATTTGAGGGAAGTCAAATTCCCTTCAATTCTGCTTGTCCCTGGAGGGGAAGCGGGATGCAGAAATCAGTAAAAGTGTTGGCAAAACAAAAAACCATGACTCAACAAGCGAACGTAAAAACCCAAGCTAATCTGAGTTTGGATGCGATTAAAGAAGCTCACGAGTTGTCTGAAAATCCGGATAAACTCCGGGAATATTACGACAAATGGGCAAACGCTTACGATACCGATGTCACCAACGAAAAGTATAGCGGCCCTGAATATATCGCTCATTACTTGATGAGTCTACACCAAAAACAGCAGCAAAAGGAACTCAAGGAAGACGATAAAAAGATTGAAATCCTCGATGCGGGGTGCGGAACCGGTTTAGTGGGTGAAGTGCTCAAACAGCTCGGATATCCCCACGTGGATGGGTTTGATATTTCCAACCAAATGGTCGAAAGGGCGGACAAAACCGGTGCATATCGCGCTCTGAAAGGCGAAATCGATATGAGCAAGAAAATCGACGCCTACAAGGATAACCAGTACGATGCGACGGTTTGCTGCGGTGTCTTTACCCACGGACACGTACCGCCCGCCGCTTTGTCAGAGCTGTTCCGGATTACCAAACCCGGTGGACTGGTGGTGGTGAGTACCCGGAAAAGCTATTACGAAAACACCGATTTTAAAGCGGTTTGCGATCGCGTTCAGCAAGAAGGGGAAGCCAAACTGGTTCACTCGGTAATGGAAGGTCCCTATATTGCAGAAGAAGGCGCGCATTACTGGGCCTTTGAAGTTTGCTAGACCCTTGTAAAGTAGAGTTTAGAAACCGGGTTTCTTCATCCAAAAATTGCCTGTTTAGCAATAACTTCGGGTCAGAAACCCGGTTTCTTGTCTGCTTTATCTAAAACGACCCCAACGCTGTAGCCTTTGGATCTGCTATTTTGCCCTCGGAGCATCTAATTCGATGTCGGTAATCCCCCTACAGTGCAAGGGGCGCGCAGGTTCACAACTCAGGAGTTTGCCCGCTTCCTTAAGGAAAAATCCCCTCGACAATTTCTCAAGAGAGTGCAAACATCTGTGTTACAGTGAAGGGGTAGAGCTCTATTGGAGCAATGAAAAGCTTACCCATCATCTCTTTATCAGAGTTGGCTCGAGATGTAGGCAACGATAAAGAGATAAAAAAATTGTACGATACCTGTGACGAGCATGGCTTCTTTTATTTAAAAGATCATGGGGTATCAAAGGAAACCCTCGATCGCGCGATCGCCGCATCTCGAAAATTTTTTGAGTTGCCAGAATCGGTCAAACTCCAGTATCACCAAGACAATCAAAAAGTCTATCCCAAAACCTCTCGGGGTTACAGTCCGTTATATGGGGAAGTCCTCAATCAAAATGACGGCAACGATCCCAAACAAATGTTCGACTTAGGGGTAGAAAAGCCCTTGTCGGACGAACCTTTTACCGGACCGAACGTACTCCCCGACGATAGTGTAGCGCCGGATTTTGCCCGCGCGCATTTCCAGCTACAACAAGAAATTCTCAACAAAGTTGTCCCCAAATTAATCAAGGGACTGGCTTTAGCGTTGGATTTAGACCCCCACTGGTTCGATAAATATTTCACCGATCCGGTGGTCATTCATCGAACGATTTACTACCCACCGGGTGTGGGAGGTGCGGGAAAACACACGGATACCGGCATCTTTACCGTGTTAATCCAAGAATACTTTCCCCATGCCTCTCTGCGAGTTTATACCAAAAACCAGTGGATCGAGGCACCCCCAGTAGAAGATGCCTTCGTCATTAACTTAGGGGATATGCTACAAATGTGGACGAATGGCTTATTTGTCAGTACCCCCCATGCAGTGATGCACGAATTGCCCACCACCCGCGTTTCAATTCCGCTGTTTGTATTTCCCAATATCGATACCACCATCGAACCGTTGGGGAATCCAGAAGCGGCAATTCAATCGAAAGACGTGATGCTGAAAAACTTTACCTCGATTTGGGAAACCAAGGAAGGTTCCGGGAGGGCAAAAGAACTGGTGTAATGGCGAGGAATTCAGCAAAAACAGCAAGCGCCAGAAAAATGCTTATGCCATTTTGAAGCGCCAGGAATAAATCCCGTTACTTTGACCGGATAAGTTAAAACTTTAACAAAATGGGTATATAGCACGTTTAATCGCTAATCCGCTATATACCCAATGGCTAATGCGCCATTTTCAAACGCCGATAAACGCCGAAAAGTGGCACCCAGCTAAAAACGTCTTCATTCATGTTCCCAGGAATAATAGCACAGGTGTCCCTCGCCTTCGATCGCCAGCGCCGCCAAATACGCCGGATGCGGGTGGATATCGCACAGAAACCAGCAAGACGCTAACTGGCGATCGCCGCGAATACGCAGCAGTTTGGCCGGCATTTCCGGACTCACGGAGACTTCCACCGCTTCCAATCCCGCCAACCCTTCCCCGGTGGCTTTCAAATAGGCTTCTTTGCGCGTCCAAGCGTGAAAAAATGCCGTTTGTTTCTCTTCCGGCGCAAGGGCGGCGATCGCCGCCACTTCCGGGGGAGTAAAAAACCGATTTGCCAGTTGTTCCGCATGGCGTAGGGGACGAAGATATTCCACATCAATGCCAATTGGGCGATCGCGCGTCACTGCATAAAGCGCCAACCCATTGGAATGAGAAACATTAAATTCAATAGCGCGATCGCCGGGATTTGCCAAACCAGGTTTGCCGCGATCGCGATACTCAAACGCGATTTTTTCGGCCTTGATGTTTAAATACCCACTTAAAATCGAGCGCAAAATGCCCCGCCCCACGATAAAATCATGGCGATCGCGATCGAAATAAAATCGCCGCGATCGCCCTTTCTCATCCGGCGAAAGCATTGCCCGAAATTGCTCGATTTCCCTTGCGCTTCGATGCAACTTTGCCCGCCAAACGTGAACCTCATTTGCAGATAATTCTCGGCGTTTTGGTGGAGGATTCCAATCGTTAAACTCCGGTTTCGACATTGCTTTCGCTTCTACTATCTCGGAAAAATTTGCCCATTTCAAATTAGCGATTTTGCCAAAGCGGGCGATGGAAATCCCGCCTCGGCTTTTCCCCATCCCCCGACGCAGACTATTTTTTTACATCTATTCCTGCGGACATAATATTACCCCTGTTTGGTGCTCGATTTTCAATTGCCCCCTAGGGTATTGGTTCAGTCACAGTTGTTTGACTTAAATCGCGATCGCTTGCGTGGTAGACTCGGGAACTTCCTGGCTGTCTGCATCGGAAATATAGTCGATAAACACATCCATTTTATCCATATTCACCGACCCAAAAATCGTGGCAAACGACACATCCGCCGCATCGCGCCCGGTCCCGATGCGGACGATGCCATTTTGCGGCGCTAAGCGCGTCGGATCGAACAAATACCAGCGATCGCCTAAATACGCCTCAAAACAAGCGTGAAAATCGGGCGGTTCCAATCCATATGCATATCCGGCCACAAACCGCGCCGGAATATTCATCGCGCGGCAAAAAGCAATTCCTAAATGAGCAAAATCCCGACAAACCCCGATCCGTTCCGTTGCCGTATCGAACGCCGAAGTATGGGGATTGCTGGTACCGTACTGATATTTTACCTTATCGAAAATCCAATTGCAAATCCCCGTCACTCTAGAATAGCCCGGTTCTAAACTGCCAAATTCCGATTCCGCCAAGCGACTCAAGCGATCGGACTGACAATAGCGACTTGGGTAAAGATAATGCAGGGTTTCCACGGGCAATTGCGCCGGTTGCACTTCCGCAATCTCATTCGGATCGGCATAGAAATGACACATATCTACCGTCGCCTGATAGGAAAGCTCTAACCGTTTTCCGGCGGGAACGTTTACCCGAAAATACCGATTTTCTACAATCGGAGTATCGTAATCGTCAATTGTTAACTTCTCCGGATTGATATCGAGGGTTTCTTGCAGGATTTTTTGATGTTCCGTATCGACAATTCTGAGATTAAACACAAAGGTACTCAGAGACTCAATGCTGTAATTCAGTTGACATCCGAGTTTGTATTTCATCGCTACACCTTATCTTAATCTGACCCGAATTTGGCGGCAATTCTCCATTGCTGCAACTTCCGTCAGGGTGGACAGTTCATCCTTATCATAACCCCGCCAGAGGAATTGTGCGTTTTGATGCCATTTTGCCTCGACCTTCCCCCCCTTCTTCCATCCCGCCTGCGGCGCAGAAGTGCCCTTACTGAAACAATTTCAAGCACTCCGGTTTCAATACTCCTTTCGCAACCGAAATGGTTCTAAAACTTTGGGCAATGATGGCTTCACAGGGTAAGTCAATTTGGGAAACCCCCGCCTCGATTAAGTCGCGAATCGAGACGCCACAGATAATTTCAGAAATTCCCGCCCAAATACAGGCGGTGGCGCACATCGGACAAGGTTCGGCGGTAGAATACAACACATACCCCGCCAGGGAAGGCGTATCCAGTTGATGGGTTAACTGGCGAATCGCATTGATTTCTGCATGAGCAGATGGATCCTTGTCTCGACGAACGGTGTTATGTGCTTTGGCGACAATGCGATTATCTTTTGCGATCGCCGCGCCATAGGGACTATCCCCTTTTTTCGCTTCTTCTAGAGCAATTCTCATCATCTCTTCTGGATTCATAGCACGGATTTTCCTCCTGGTTCTGATAATGATTTGTTATTATAGTCTAACTGGTCGCCTATTGACTCTAACGCTTAAAATGGTAAATCTCATTAAAGAATATTGTTCCAAAAGCTAAACGATTTGGCTGCCAATTTTATTGACTTCGATCGCCTAGCCGTTACTGTGGGAAATCCTGGGCGTCACGGCGTTTGCTGTTACCACACCGACGCCCTTGGCTCACAACAATTCCGGGGATGAACTTCCCTTTAGTTATTCCTTGATTTTGCAAAGAGTTTCGGAAGTGACGGGATGGCCGATTTATAGTTTTCAAATCGTGGAGTTTGAAAAGCAGGCGTATAGCTGCAACGGCAGATTTCTGCCCACCTTTCCCGATCGCATCATCTGGCACTTTAGTGGTAGCATCACCTGTAGGGTGGGCAACTCGTTGCCTACCCTAGCCGTGGGTTAGGTGCGAAATTCCCGATATTAATAGCAATGGCACGTTAGTGGGAGATTCTCGGTAAGGGGGGCGAGGGAATGAGCGGGTGAGTGGTGGCGATCGCGCGGGTTACTCGATGTCATCCGGTTCGATGCCCAGCGATCGCAGTCGTTGTGCCAAGCGATCGGCGCGCTGACGTTCGGTTTCGGCGCGCTGACGTTCGGTTTCGGCGCGCTGACGTTCGGTTTCGGCGCGCTGGCGTTCGGTTTCGGCGCGGGATTCTGCCTCTTGCAACCGTTGCGAGACTTGCAGATAGGTGGCAAAGGGTTCGCCGTTGGGGCGATAGATTTGCAAGTCTTCCTCCGTGAGAGAGAAGCGAATTCCCAAACGGGGGCTAACCCAATGGGCGATGGGTTCGATGACTTCTAATCGATCGTGCGATCGCAACCATCCACTCAAATCGTTTTTCTGCGGGTCGTACAAGTAATATTCCTCGACGCCATAGCGATCGTAGAACATCTGTTTTTTATTCATTTCCGTCAGGCTATTCCCGGGAGAGAGGATTTCAAATACTACCTGCGGCGCGATATTGTTTTCTTTCCACTGTTGATAAGATCCGCGATCGTCTTTGGGTCTGCCAAATACCACCATCACATCCGGCGCTTGACGAGTTTTGTTATCCCCTTCTACCGGATACCACAACAGGTCTCCGGCGACAAATACGTTCGGATTGTTGGCAAACAGCCATTCTAGATTATATTGGATTACCGTTATCCAGCGAAACTGCTTGGTATTTTCGGACATGGGATTCCCGTCATCTTCTGGGTAAATGACCTCTGGGTGATTCGCAGATTCCAGTTTAGAAACCATAACTGTTTCCTCCGTTCGGAAGGGGTTAGATCTAATATAGCAGGCTTTCTGGCGGTTGTGGGGGAATGTTGCGAGATGGAGATTCTCAGGATTCGCCAATGAATGCCATGTGCCTAGAGGCGAGCGAGGTGTTAGGGAATTTTGTATATTTACGAAATAATATATCGATTTTGCGCCAAAAAAAGGCTCTCTAGAAATAGAGAGCCGTTGTGAGTTGTATGGATTAAGGCAGGACTTTGCCTAAGTTTTATACAGTTTAAAGAGCCTTAGCTTTGGCGACCACGTTATCCACGGTATAGCCAAAGTTTTTCAGGGCCACGCCACCGGGAGAAGAGACGCCGAAGCGATCGACGCTGATGGTCGAACCTTCCGTACCCACATAACGGCACCAGCCAAAGCTAGAACCGGCTTCTACTGCCAAGCGCTTGGTAACGGCTTTGGGCAGAACGGATTCGCGATAGGCTTCATCTTGCTCCTCGAACAGTTCCCAAGAGGGCATCGAGACCACGCGGACTTTCTTGCCTTCGCCGCGCAGTGTTTCCGCCGCATCCACGCACAGATGCAATTCACCGCCGGTCCCGATCAAGATGATATCGGGAGTTCCGTCGCTGTCGGAGAGGATGTAAGCGCCTTTAGCAACCCCTTCGAGAGAAGTGCCGGCCAGATTGGGCAGACCTTGACGCGACAGGGCCAGCAGAGAGGGGTAGGGGCGATCGCCACCCACTGCTTTTGCTTTTTCGATCGCCACTTTGTAAGCGCCAGAGGTTTCGTTCCCATCGGCGGGACGCAGGACGATCAAATCGGGAATGGCACGTAGAGAGGGGATATGCTCGATGGGTTGGTGAGTCGGACCATCTTCACCCAAGGCGATCGAGTCGTGAGTCATCACCCAGATGACACCGGCTTGAGCCAGGGCCGAAAGGCGAATGGCACCGCGCATGTAGTCGGTAAACACCAAGAAGGTGGCACCGTAGGGAATCAAACCAGAACCATGCAGGGCGATACCGTTGCAGATTGCGCCCATGCCATGTTCGCGCACGCCGAAACGCAGGTTGCGATTTTCGTAGGCACCTTTTTGGAAATCCTTGGAAGATTTCAGCAAGGTTTTGTTAGAAGGAGCCAAGTCTGCAGAACCGCCGATCAATTCCGGAAGCACCCCAGCGATCGCGTTGAGGGTGGCACCGGATTGGTTGCGGGTCGCATCTTTTTTATCTTCCGGGGTGTAGGTGGGCAGAGATTTGTCCCATCCTTCCGGAAGCTTGCCACTGAGCATCCGTTCTAACACGGCGGCTTCTTCAGCGTACTCGGTTTTGTAGCGAGTCCAGAGTTGCTGCCACTGCGCTTCATATTTCGCACCGCGATCCACCGCTTGACGGAAATGATTCAGGGCTTCTTCGGGCACTTCAAACGGGGGATATTCCCAACCCAAGTGGTCGCGAGTGGCTTGTACTTCATCCGCACCGAGAGCCGCACCATGAACCCCGTGGGTGTTTGCCTTGTTGGGGGATCCGAAACCGATAGTGGTGGTGACTTTAATTAAAGACGGCTTGTCTGTGACTTGTTTGGCTTGTTCGATCGCCTTATGGATGCTGTCGAGGTCTTGGTTGCCTTCTTTGACTTCCAACACATGCCAGCCGTAGGCTTCAAAGCGCTTACCCACATCTTCAGTAAAGGCGAGATCCGTAGAACCGTCGATCGAGATGTGGTTGTCATCGTACAGGGCGATCAGCTTGCCCAGGCCCAGGTGTCCGGCGAGGGAGCAAGCTTCCCCAGAAACCCCTTCCATGTTGCACCCATCGCCGAGAATCACGTAGGTGTAATGGTCTACAATATTGAGATCCGGCTTATTGAATTGAGCCGCCATATGAGCTTCTGCCATTGCCAAACCCACAGCGTTAGCAATGCCTTGACCCAACGGACCGGTGGTGACTTCTACCCCTTCCGTTTGGAAGTTTTCCGGGTGTCCGGGGGTTTTCGACTCCCACTGACGGAACTGCTTGAGGTCTTCAATGGTCACGTTTTCGTAGCCCGTCAGATAAAGCAGGCCATATTGCAACATGCAGCCGTGACCGGCAGAAAGGACGAAGCGATCGCGGTTAAACCATTTGGGGTTTTTCGGGTTGTACCGCATGAACCGGTCCCAGAGGACAAACGCCATTGGCGCTGCACCCATTGGCAGTCCGGGGTGACCGGAGTTAGCTTTTTCTACCGCGTCAATAGCCAGAAAGCGAATGCTATTGATGCACAGTTCTTCGAGGGATTGTTTGCTCGGAGCAGTTACGGCCATAGTGTCTTTTCTTTAATGATGGTCTTTTTCTTGCGAGGGCGTGAGGATCGAGATTAAACGACTCGCGATCGCCCCTTATCTCATTGGATAATCCCATGATTCCATTACCGGGATCTCTGAGCAAGGGGATGCGGCGGATCAAACCGAAAAAATGAAGGATGAAGTTTGAAGGCATGAAGTCGGTTTTTTTGAAATCCGATCCTCCGGTTGTGGCTTCATACTTGCGACTTCATCCTTCAGATGTCGCGGATTAGGCGTACTTTTTAAAGGCTAAGGTGACGTTATGTCCCCCAAAACCAAAGGAATTGGACAGGGCCACCTCCACCGTTTTGGCGCGACTTTCATGGGGAACGTAATCTAAGTCACACTCCGGATCCGGATTGGTCAAATTAATCGTTGGCGGCACGCGATCGGAGGCGATCGCCATTACCGTGGCCACCGCTTCAATTCCACCCGAACCACCCAGCAGATGTCCGGTCATCGACTTTGTAGAGCTGATCGCCACGTTTGAAGCATTCTCTCCCAAAGCTTTTTTAATTGCTGTGGTTTCCGTCTTGTCGTTGGCTGGCGTGCTCGTACCGTGAGCGTTGATGTAGCTCACCTGTTCCGGGGTGATGGCACCATCTTTCATCGCCAGCTCGATCGCCCGGGTGGCTCCTTCGCCCCCCGGAACCGGCGAGGTGATGTGATAGGCATCGCAGGTCATGCCATAGCCGACAATTTCGGCATAGATTTTCGCCCCACGCGCGCGGGCGTGTTCCAGTTCTTCGAGCAGCAAAATGCCCGCCCCTTCACCCATCACGAAGCCATCGCGATCGCGATCGAAGGGCCGGCAGGCACGATCCGGATCGTCATTGCGGGTAGACAGCGCTCTTGCCGAAGCAAAACCCGCCACCGACAGGGGCGTAACTGCCGCTTCGGTGCCGCCGCAGATGGTGGCTTGCGCGTAGCCATTCTGAATCAGGCGAAAGGCATCCCCCACCGCATTGGATCCCGCCGCACAAGCCGTTACCGGACAGGTATTTGGACCTTTTGCACCGATATGAATTGCCGTCAGACCCGCCGCCATATTGGCGATCATCATCGGCACCATAAAGGGACTGCATCGGTCCGGACCGCGATTGAGGTAGATCGTTTGCTGATCTTCCATCACCTTGATGCCACCGATGCCCGTACCAATGATGACCCCCACCTGCTCTGCGTTCAGGTCATTAATCTCGAAACCGGCGTCTGCGATCGCTTGCTTGCTTGCGGCGATCGCAAACTGTGCAAATCGATCCATCCGCTTGGCTTCTTTGCGCTCCATATACTCGTGCGGGTCAAATCCCTTTACCTCACCCGCAATGCGGCAGGCATGACGGGACGGATCGAACAAGGTAATCGGGCCGATGCCATTGCGCCCGCTCAACAACCCCTGCCAATAATCCTCCAGGGTATTGCCAATCGGCGTAATCGCACCCAAACCCGTCACCACAACTCGTTTTCGTTGAACGTTGCTCATAATTGCTGTTTCTCTCGCTTCCACACCAAAAACGCAGAACACAGGTGAAAGCTGGCTGCTTTATGCTTTGGCTGCCACTTGGCTGTTGATGTAGTCCACTGCTTGTTGCACGGTGGTGATGTTTTCTGCCGCTTCGTCGGGAATTTCAATATCAAACTCTTCTTCCAATGCCATCACTAGCTCCACCGTATCCAGGGAATCAGCCCCCAAATCGTCGGCAAAACTCGCTTCTGGCTTGACTTGCTCGGCTTCTACTTCTAATTGATCCGATACGATGTTCTTGACCTTCTCAAAAATTTCGTCTTGACTCATCTCTAACTGTGTCCTCTTTGAATGCAGCAGCTCAAATGAACTTGGGGCATCGGGTCGGTCTGGTCTGACTGACGTTTTTTCCCTTGCTTTTTTTGGCCTTTTGTGGCCCTTCACCGTTTCTTCATCTGAATCGGCCCAAGCCATTTTTTTATCTTATCCGATCGATGCCAAACATTCTGCGATCGCTTTGGGGTTTTATTCTCTTCTTCACCCAAAAATTTTTTCCCCTCGCCCCTCATCCCAGTTCTCCATGCGCGATCGCAGATTCTCAATAGTCTACCACGAAGCCAATCCTTAAGGGAGTCTAAAAAAGTGCCCCCCACAAGAAGCTGAAGCGCCATGATAATAAAAACAGGAGTGATGCAGGCAACACCCCCTGCTTCACCCCCTTTCCTACTGAGAATCAAGCCACTACCATGCCATCTGACACCCTGAAATACGCTTATTTCCCCGGTTGCGTCGCTCAAGGAGCCTGCCGCGAACTCTATCAATCTACCGCTGTTTTAACTCAAGCCCTCGGCATCGAACTGATCGAACTGAAAAAAGCCTCCTGCTGCGGTTCGGGCACCTTTAAAGAAGATTCCCGCCTCCTGGAAGATACGGTTAATGCCCGCAATATCGCCCTCGCCGAACAACTTAAACTCCCGCTACTCACCCACTGCAGCACCTGTCAAGGAGTCATCGGGCATGTGGACGAACGTCTCAAGGAGTTTCGAGACACTGACCCCGCCTATCTCGATCGCGTCAATGGGTTGCTGCAACAGCAAAGCTGCTCTCCCTACCAAGGCTCCACGGAGGTCAAACATCTCCTCTGGGCATTAGTCTGCGATTTTGGGTTGGAACAATTACAACAGCGCGTCACGCGCAAATTAAGCGGTCTCAAATGCGCCGCTTTCTATGGCTGCTATCTGCTGCGCGCCCAAAAATCCCTTCCTTATGATGACCCCTACCAACCTGAATCGATGGAAAATGTGTTTCGGGCGGTGGGGGCTACGCCGGTTTATTACTCCGGGCGCACCCAATGCTGTGGCTGGCCCCTTTCCAG
Source organism: Phormidium sp. CCY1219 (assembly GCF_035615515.1). Taxonomy (GTDB): domain Bacteria; phylum Cyanobacteriota; class Cyanobacteriia; order Cyanobacteriales; family Laspinemataceae; genus CCY1219. The sequence continues at coordinate 3,593 of NZ_JAJENT010000575.1, read as the reverse complement.
TTATGCCACGGAGCAATCGTTTAAAATGGCCGGCACCCACTTAATTGATGCGATCGCTGCCGGTGCTGATTGTATGGTCACGCCCTGCCCCCTGTGCCACCTCAATCTAGACTCCCGTCAACCGGAAGTCGCTAAAGTGGTGGGGCAAAAATTGGATCTGCCGGTGCTGCATCTGCCCCAGTTGATTGCCCTGGCCCTCGGCGTGGAACCTAAAGCCCTAGGGTTGGATCGTCACGTGGTCTCTACTCAACCGGTTTTGCAAAAGTTGGCCGCGCTTTAAATTATCCCCCAATGGAGGGTAAAGGGTTCACCGATCCGGAATCGGGCGCTCGGCGTGGGCGGATGAAAGCCTGAAAAATCGGGACTTGTGGTTGCCCGCGCTTTCATATTGGATCCATGAGGGAAGAGGCGATCGCCCTTTTGTTCGACCTCTCCCTCAGCCCCCCTACCCCCCGCAAGTCTATGCAAAATATTACGAACTTTTAAGTTATTGCCGCTTTTATTAGAGGAATGCAAAGGACTAAGATAAACTAAGCCAAGATTTATGTTGCTTTAAAGGCCCCTCGGGTGCCCTCGAAGCAACAGATACCAGATCCTAAAAGCTGTTGAGAACACGTTTGGAGCCTTTATTCCATGTCTCATTCTGTAAAAATCTATGACACCTGCATTGGCTGCACCCAGTGCGTGCGCGCGTGCCCTCTAGACGTTCTAGAGATGGTGCCTTGGGATGGCTGCAAAGCTAGTCAGATCGCCTCTTCTCCCCGTACCGAAGACTGCGTAGGGTGCAAGCGCTGTGAAACCGCTTGTCCTACTGACTTCCTGAGCATTCGCGTCTATCTCGGCGCAGAAACGACTCGCAGTATGGGTCTGGCGTACTAACAGCCTCGGGCAGATTTTTGGTGGGCATCGATTCTGCTGTCAGAATGGGTGCGATTTTTCCACCTCACTGATGCAAGATAATCGAGGGAGCAACGGCTCCCTCTTTTTTTTGCGATCGCCCCCCCACCCCGAAAGTTGTCGTTTCCGGAATGGATTGCCTACAGTGGGAAGACAATACCAACTCGCTGGAGTCTCGATTTTTCTCTCCCAAAATTGGGAGCCAAAATCGCGATCGAGAGCGCAGAAGGTTTATCGGTGTTGGAAAATCTAAAAAAAATTTTACTATTATAGCATAACCGACACCAAAAACACATAATTTTATCCACAATAGTGTTTCGAGAGGAGTGAATAGGTCAGATGTGTGGAATCGTCGGCTATATCGGCACTCAAGCAGCGAAAGATGTATTGCTTGCTGGATTAGAAAAGTTAGAATATCGGGGATACGATTCGGCAGGTGTGGCAACAATTTGGGACGGCAATTTGAATTGCGTGCGCGCTAAAGGCAAATTGCACCAGTTGCGAGAGAAATTAGAAGGGTTGGACAATCCCGCGCAAATCGGGATCGGACATACGCGCTGGGCCACCCACGGCAAACCGGAAGAGTATAATGCCCATCCCCACTTGGATATGCACGACAAGGTGGCGGTGGTGCAAAATGGGATTATTGAAAATTATCGCGAATTGCGCGAGGAACTCAAACAACGCGGGCACGAGTTTCGATCCGATACGGATACGGAGGTGATTCCCCATTTAATTGCCGAGTCCCTGGGCGCACCGATGGTGGAAGCAGAAGGTTATGTGCCTTTGATATCGCCGTTTTTTGAGGCGGTCCGCCAAACGGTGAATCAGTTGTCAGGAGCATTTGCGATCGCCGTAGTTTCGGCAGAATATCCCGATGAGTTGATTGTAGCCCGCCAGCAAGCTCCTTTGGTGATTGGATTCGGTCAAGGAGAGTTTTTCTGCGCCTCGGATACCCCGGCGATCGTCTCTCATACCCGCGCCGTGTTGCCCCTGGAGAATGGCGAAATCGCCCGCCTGACGCCATTGGGTGTGGAGGTTTATAATTTTGCCGGCGATCGCCTCAAGAAAACCCCGAGAGTGTTGAATTTAAACCCGGTGTTGGTGGAAAAACAAGGTTTCCGCCACTTTATGCTCAAAGAAATTTACGAGCAACCGGCAGTGGTGCGAACCTGTCTGGATGCCTATTTCAATCGAGAGTGGCAACCGGGGGATACGAAACTCGCACCGGTGAACCTGGGCATCCCCCCGGAATTATACGCGGATCTCGAACAGATTGAAATTATCGCTTGTGGCACCAGTTGGCACGCCGGCTTGGTAGGTAAATACTTGCTCGAACAATTGGGCGGGATTCCGACTACGGTACAGTATGCCTCGGAATATCGCTATGCACCCTCCCCCCTGCGCCCCCGTACCCTGGCGATCGGTATCAGTCAGTCTGGGGAAACAGCCGATACTCTCGCCGCTTTGGGTACGGAACAGCAGCGCCGCAGCGGTCTGGGCGACGCCTATCAGGCGCGTTTGTTAGGGATTACCAATCGTCCCGAGTCTTCTTTGGGACATTTAGTCCCGCACATTATCAATACCCATGCGGGTATTGAGATTGGGGTGGCGGCAACCAAGACTTTTGTGGCTCAGTTGATGGCGTTTTATGGGTTGGCCCTGGATTTGGCCTATCGGCGCAAAAGTCAACCGGAAGGGAGAATTGAGGAGGTTTTGGCCGGGTTGCGACAACTTCCAGCACAAATCGAACAGGTGTTGGGGTCCCAAGAGGCGCAGATTGAAGAGTTGGCTCACGAGTTTGCCGAGACTCAGGATTTTATTTTTATCGGACGCGGAATTAATTTTCCGATCGCGTTAGAAGGGGCGCTGAAACTGAAAGAAATTAGTTATATTCACGCCGAGGGATATCCCGCCGGGGAGATGAAACACGGCCCGATCGCCCTGTTGGATGCGAAAGTGCCTGTGGTGGCGATCGCTATGCCCGGATTGGTCTATGAAAAGGTGATTTCTAACGCCCAGGAAGCGAAAGCTCGAGATGCTCGCTTGATTGGCGTTACCCCGCACAATGGTGCTGAGGCAATGGATATTTTTGACGATCTGCTCCCGGTACCAGTGGTGGATGAGTTGTTGTCCCCGATTCTGTCTGTGGTTCCCTTGCAGTTGTTAGCTTATCACATTGCCGCACGGCGCGGCTTGGATGTGGATCAACCCCGGAATTTGGCTAAGTCGGTAACGGTGGAATAATTAGGGGCGATCGGCTCCACCCCAACCCTGGATCTGGGTATTGCACCCCATCACTTCTCCCGAATCGCAGGGCGCACCCGCTGCGCCCTTTTTTCTGGCCGCATGGGCGTTTCCCCAGAAGCACTTCCCATCCATCGGTAAAAGGGCACAAGTCGGAAATCCCCCCAGCAACCCACATCAATCGGTCACGGTCGCTTGAACCCCTACCGTGCTATAACGCTACATAAGTGCTGCCAATCCGTCAGGTTCCCCCCGCTACAGATGAGGCTTGACATTTTAATTCCCATCAGCTAACCTATCTTATTAGATTGAGGGGCTAAACCGTTGAGTCAGCCGTGGACTGTATCCCAGTCCATCTCGAGGAGCCTCAGTTTTGTCAGGAACCCCATCCCTAAAGGGAGGGGCTTGGTAAGACTTTATTTTCCCAAGCTCACCTGACCAGAAGACCA
>NZ_JAJENT010000574.1:0-538 GCF_035615515.1 Phormidium sp. CCY1219 | reverse complement strand
ATGTGCTGACTTATGCGGCGTTCTTGATTGCCTCTACGGCGAGTAAGTTCGGTTGATGAGGCTCTAACTGCCTGATTTAGCCATAAAAAATCCCCCGCTTTTTGGCGGGGGATTTTTTATGGGCATTCCCACTCATCCCCAATTGCTACCATACAGATGAGGAAACTGGATATTTCAGAAACATGCTGGTATTTTTGATGCACGGAACCTCCGTGCGCGATGTAGACTATTCGCAAAAAATGCAAGGGTTTATTTTCAACGAGTTTATGCAGCGGGGAGAACGCTCCATGCCAAACTTCTACCCTTGCTTTTTGGGAGATATTATCGGCGAAGACGAACTCTGGGACTCGGTGTTGCAAGATTTGGCACTTTATCAATGGGAATATCCCTCTATCGAAAGCGATCGCATCTTCTCTTATCAAACTTTTCGACAAAAACTGATTACCCAAATTTTTGGCGATATTTTTACCGAGAATCGGCGTAAAGCCCCCGGATTTATCCGTGGGGATATAAGCCGAGCGACTGACCCCCGGTCCCC
>NZ_JAJENT010000573.1:0-257 GCF_035615515.1 Phormidium sp. CCY1219 | reverse complement strand
TCGGAGTTAGAGACAAACACCATGTCTAATTTTGTTTTCGTACTCGACACCCAACTCAAACCGCTAACGCCTTGCTCCCCCGGCACGGCACGGCGGTTGTTGAAGGCTCGGAAAGCGGCCATCTACCGTCGTTTTCCCTTCACGATTGTCCTTAAGAAAACCGTCGAGGAGACTCCCCAACCCTGCCGATTGATAATTGATAATTGATAATTGACAATTGTCAATTGACAATTGTCAATTATCGTGTCTCAAACCTG
>NZ_JAJENT010000572.1:0-18294 GCF_035615515.1 Phormidium sp. CCY1219 | reverse complement strand
ACTTTATCATCTTCATGTTCGGGTAAAGGTACCATGATTTCTAGGACTCCCTGGCTGTAATTAATCCGCGCACCTCGTTTTTCGCCAAATTCTTCTAAAATTTGTTCGTACATTTGCCAAGTAACATCGGTCATCAGCAGTTGTTGACCCGGGGGGACGATGATTTGTTTGAGTTGTAATTGCATTTTTTCTCCTGGGGAATGAGCGATTCTGTTGCTTGTTAAATTATTGGCTGTCTGTGAGTTTTAGGGGAAAATTTTTCTACCATAAATCTGTGGGCTTTTATGCTGGAATTCCATGATTGAGTTAGGGGTTTATTTTATAAGTTACCATAGGGATGATGGAATTAGCAATAGGATTGAGTTGTAGGGTGGGCAATGCCTAGCCTGCTGCTTTGAGGGTGAGTGGTAATTTAGGCATTGCCCATCTTACGAATTCCTTTGGTTGCGCCAGCGGAAATGAAGGGGAAGTTTATCGACGGAATGAGGCAGGAATTTGGCAGTTGCAACCATTGGCAAAAGATGATAGAGTGGAGGAGTGAAAATCCGTGGGATTAACCTTGAAAGAGGTGCAGATTTAGGATGAAGTATTGACCGGGGAGGGGAAGCGAATGATGGGCCAGGAAAAATCGAGGGTAGGGCAGATGGAAGCGGGAAATCGGGGTAGAGTGACCTACAGTCCGGCTTATACGATGGTGCCGACTTACGAGTGCTTTAACCGCTGTAGTTACTGTAATTTCCGTCAGGAACTGGGAAGCAAGGGGGGATTGGGATTAGAGCGGGCGGCGGAAATATTGGACTCTCTGGTCGATCGCGGAGTGGTAGAAATATTGATTCTCAGTGGGGAGGTGCATCCCCAGAGTGTGGCGCGAAAAGGGTGGTTCGATCGCATCTATAAGCTATGCGACTTAGCCTTATCGAAGGGATTTTTGCCCCATACCAATGCCGGACCGTTATACTTTGCGGAAATGGCAAAGCTCAAATCGGTCAATCTCTCGATGGGCTTAATGTTAGAACAACTCTCCCCCAAATTGCTGCAGACAGTTCACCGCCACGCCCCTTCCAAACAGCCTGTAGTGCGATTGCGACAGTTAGAATGGGCGGGAGAACTAGAAATCCCGTTTACCACGGGAATTTTATTGGGATTGGGAGAAACCCGAGAGGAGATTTGCGAGACATTAGAAGCGATCGCCCGCCTTCATCAGCGCTGGGGTCACATCCAAGAAGCGATCGTGCAACCCTACTCCCCCGGAACTCGGCAAACCGGGGATGCGCCGGGATTTGACCTGCAAGAATTACCCGCCATCATCGCGATCGCCCGAGATATCTTACCCCCCAGCATTACCATCCAAATTCCCCCCAACTTAGTCACCCAACCGGACCTATTGCTCGCTTGTATAGCAGCCGGGGCGCGGGATTTAGGCGGAATCGGGCCGCGCGATGAAGTCAACCCCGACTATCCTCACCCGCAAATCGCCCAACTGCAGGAGATTTTACACCCTGCCGGCTGGCAATTGCGCCCGCGATCGCCGATTTATCCGCAACACTATCCCTGGCTCACACCCCGCCAGCAAAACGCCCTGCGCCAAGCCCTGCTCATTTTGGCAGATCCGGTTTAACCGTACCTTTCACCCGTTCCACTTTCGTCTCCCAAGACCCATTCGGATACAGATTAAACAACCGAAAGCCCGGTAGCGCCTTGGCGTCGATCGCAAATTCCGCACTTCTGGGTTTAAACTGCACGCAGGTAGAAGGAGTGGCGAAACAGCGCAAGCGACCCTGTTGGTGGCAAAAATTTTGATGCACGTGCCCGGATAGCACAAAGCGCACGTTCCGATGGCGATCGAGAATATCAAAAAACCGCTTCGGATTCCTTAACCCAATCCGATCGATCCACAAAGAATTCACTTCAAACGGCGGATGATGCAACGACACCACCGTGGGGCGATCGCCGGTTAAATGCAATTGCCAATCCAACCACTCCAACCGAGTCGGCGACAGTTCCCCATAAGTCTCTCCCGCCACCGTAGAATCCACCGACACAAACGACCAATTCCCCACCTGAAACGCTTGGTCTGCAGAAAACGGCGGTTGCGATAATATCTCCCCCATCGCCGAGAAATTATCGTGATTGCCCGGAAGCCAATAGGTAGGAATCTGCAACGGATCGAGCAACTGTCGCAACTGACGATAAGATTCGGCGGTTTCATCTTGCGACAGGTCCCCCGTCAGCAGCAGTAAATCTTGCGGATAATAGTGCTGTCGCAATTTGGCGACGCTGAGTTGCAAACTCGCCGCAGTGGGCACCCCAAACAGCGATCGCGCTGGATCCGCAAATAGATGAAGGTCGGTCAACTGGGCTAAACGTAAGGGAGTCGCTTGAATCATGGGTCAAAATTAGCTAGGGTGCAAAGGAGAGGAATGCGGAATCGGGCCGACAAAACAAGCCATTCACCCGCGCCCACATCGGTAGGCGCATGTCCGAGAACCCCACCCCTAAGCGATGCGGGGCGTTTCCCCACCCCCTCTCAAAAAAAATTTTCCCAAATCTTGCCTCCCTCGGTCAACTTCTGTTACAATTAGATTTCGTAGGCAAGGCGACATCGCCAAGTGGTAAGGCAGAGGTCTGCAAAACCTCCACCCCCGGTTCGAATCCGGGTGTCGCCTTCAAAAGTATCTAAAAAAAGGGAAGCCACCACGGCTTCCCTTTTTTTCATCTCCCCCCCCTTTTCGCTAGCTTTCCTCAGTAATGTCCTTCACCCGCGCTTGAATCGCGGCGTGACTTTCCACCCCTTCATAGGCATAGCGATTGTAACCATTTTGCTGAATCAACTCTTCCAAATACTCCACGCGATCGGAAGAGGCGGGGTGAGTGGACAACCAAGCCGGGGGACGGGATCTTCCTTCTTCCAACTCGGTAAATGTCACCATCAAGTTGCGTAAACCATCCGCCGCATAGTTGCTATTCGCCAACGCCCGCGACCCCAAAATATCCGCTTGACGCTCGTTTTTCCGACTATACGCCGCCCCGATGAGCGCCGCTACTAAATCCCCCATCGGAACCACCCGGTCTAAATTAGACAGCAAGGTACCTTGCACCACGCGCTGGTACCCGTGGGACAATACCGCATGGGCGACTTCATGTCCCAATAACCCGGCTAATTCGGCTTCGGAGTTAATATTCAGCAGCGCCCCGGTGTTGACAAAGATTTTCCCCCCCGGAAGGGCAAATGCATTCAGATTCTCGTCTTCAATCACAAAAAATTCGTACTCGAATTCATCTCGCCCCATCAAGCGGGCCATTTTCTGCCCCACTTCGTTCACGTAGTTGACTACCATTTCATCTTCCACCATCGGGAGTTGCTGGCGGTAGGCGTTCGCAAACATATCGCCAAATTTAGATTCCCCTTGCAGCAGCATCATGGTAATTTGCAAGGCGGGAACCGCACCGCCGGCATTTCCGGTGAGGACGTAATCGCCGATCGATAGCGCCCCGGTGAGAATGGTTTGTCCGATGAGTTTGCGCTTGATTCCGGACCGATAGCGATCTAAGGTTTCGTCGGCGATCGCGTTTAATTCCTCCGCTTGGGGATGCTCTGGATACAGTACCGCAAATTGACGCGCTGCTAATGAGGCTTCTAGCCATTTTTCGGCGCTGGCGAGGGCCTCGACTTGCGCGCCGATCAGTTCTGGTTGGTCCGGATACAGGGTGGTGGCGCGCTCTAATATGGGGAGGGCTTCTTCGGCGCGATCGTAGTTCTCCAAGGCTTGCGCCAGCAAAACATGCCCGGGAATAAATTGCGGATAGTCTTCAACTAATTTTTCTAGGGGAACGAAAATCCGGGTTTCTAGGTTTTGTTCCATCCCCGCCTGGGCTTCGCGCCAGTACACCCGCGCCGCCCCACTCAGTTGGTTGGGGTCGGTTATCGGTTCGGGAAGTTCTTGTGTGCTGCGATGTTGGGGAAAGTCGGCTTTGACTTGTCGGTAGATTCGTTCCGCTTCGGCGGTTTGTCCCTGCAAATACAGGCGATCGGCTTGTGCGAGTTGTTGAAATGCGGCACTTGTAGGATCCAGTGCCAGTTCGATGAGCTGTTGGACTCTGGGAATCAGGGGAAGATTCTGCACGGAGGCGGGGTTGTCGGTTCCCCTCGGTGGTAAGGTGGAATAGGCCGGCGCAAAGGTCAGCATGAGATTCACGCTGAGAAATAATATCGCGCCGAATATTGCTCTGGTAATATGCCGATATCGTTTCATGGATGAGATTGTCCTCTCGCGATCTTGATGATGGTTTTGGGTGAAAAACCACGGGAAATATGAGGTTCTTTTCTCCGTCAGGGCATTTGAATCCCCAGTTGGGTATCGGGGGAATCACACTGGTGTATTCCGGTTGGTTAAAACCGATGATGGCGGGATAAGCTAGGCATTACCCACCCCATATCCTATTTGTTCAGATTCATTCTTTGGGGAATGAGTTTCCGGGGTACTGGCGCGGGGGTGGGTCGCACATTGTCACCGCAAATGCCGGGATCGGTTTTTCTCCGGTAGCCGCTGGCGCTGTTTGTCACTTAATTTGCATACTTTTCCTCGCTCCCGCAAACCGGAGAACGAGGAAAATCGGTGATTAATTCGGGGATTTTACCGCGCTTTTTTCAGTTCGGCTTCGAGCATTTCTTGATAAATCTGGGGCAAATAGGGGGTCATGGAGTTGTCTTCAATTCCATAGCCCAAACTGGTCCAGGTTCCCGAGAGCATGGATAAAACTTTCTCGATTTTTCCCTGACGCAAGAGTTCGGAAATGTCCGCACCCCAAACCTGTTCGTCACTCAGCCAAGCGTAGACCACTTCATCTTGATATTGGGGCTGGAAACTATAGGATTTCCAAAATAAAAATCCGGAGGGGTTGGGATGATAGCGTTGCGCCATTTCTTCCCAGGTTGTGGTAATAAATTGATAGCGTCCGGCGGCGGTGGAGCAGTTGTTGACGTTTGGTCCGCTGACGATGCGGACGCATTTATCGGGATGGCTGTCTAAATCGCTCATGTATTCGCCGCCATAAATCACCGCATAGGGTCGCTCGACGTTGGATTCGCTGGCGGAAATGGTTCGCATCAGTGCGCGAATGTAGGGGTCGCCGCCCCGCATCACTAAGGGCGGAAATTCGCCTCGGGTGGAGGGAAGCAGGGCGGTTTGATGTCCGCTACAGGCTTTGAAGGTGGTTAAAAGGGCGATCGCACCCACTATCCCCACCGCCCATCGTTTCCATTGATTTTTCTGTCGGTTAAGTTTCACAATTCGTCTACCAATATCGTTGCGTTTTTTCTGGGCTTTTATTGCCCAATTTAATGTTCCCCTAATTGACAAACAAGGGATGATTCCGGTTGTTTTATTGACTCGTTCCCGCCTGGGGGGAACGCCAAGTCGCGAGGCTCTGTTTCCGGAAACTTAGGCCAGCAAAATAATTGTTAGGTTTGTTTTTTAACGGGTGAATGTGCAATTTAGATGTGGTGGGCGAGGCCCACCCTACGGTTGCATGAGGCAATTTAGATCCGGAGGCAAACCCGATGGGTTTGGTTCCCGGTATTATGCAATTTAGATGTTATGGAATCGGGCGATCGCTGGCTTATCCCACACTGGCAAACAGTTGGTCGAAGGATTTCGCCCGGGCCTCGGGTTGGGCGATGATTTCAGCGATTTTATTGCGCGCTTCTGGCTGAAACAGCGCTTCTACGCAGACTTGCGCCACTTTGGTGCGCGGAATGCTGCCATCAAATAAACTATCTGCAGATTCCATGACAATCGGAAATTCGTTGTCGTCATTTCGCAAACCGCCGGGGCGCACGATGGTGTAAGTTAAACCACTTTCGGCGAGATAATTTTCCGCTTGTTTTTTCCACACTAAAATCAACCAAAATAAGTTGAGAGGATGGAATAACTGCGACACGCATAAGGAGGAAACCAAGACAAAATGCTCGATTCCCTTTGCCTTAGCGGCATCCACCAGATGTTTGGTGCCTTCGTAGTCCACGCGGTAGGGTGCTGTGGGATCCCATAAGTTGGCGGCACCGGTGGCGCAGACGATCGCAGTGCTATCCCCAATCATTTCGGGCAGTTGGGCGGGATTTAACACATCGCCGACGACTAATTCCACTTCTGGGGGAAGCAGTTCTTTGCCTTTCTCTAAATTCCGTACCAACGCGCGCACGGGAATCTGGCGCTGGACTAACTGCTGTACGATTCGACGCCCGGTTTGGCCGGTGGATCCGGCTACAAATACTTTCATGGTCGGTTGCTTAGTTTCCTCAATCGACAGTTAAATATTACAGGTTAATGATTGCTTTTATGCAATTCGCGAAGGTTTCCAGTTGACCCATACTCTAGTGTAGAGAGCTTGACTAGGATCGCGATCGCTTCTTGATGGATAAATCAAACACAGACAAGCCCCAGGCGCTTTATTTATCATGGCATTGTAACTGGAGCTTGGTTCGGCCAAAACCAGGGTCAAAGGTAAAAAAATTGAAAAATTCCGGCAAAATTACGGATTTCACTGCCAATCTAGAAAGGTAAGCTAAAAAAAACGTTTTGGCGAGAACGAGTCCCCCAGGGAAAACCAACAAGCAGGACAATGGGTTATGCAATCAGAACTTATCAATTCAATGCCAAACGAGATCGACACTAAAAATTCAGAGGCATCTACAGAGCTAGGGAAAGAGCCGACGTGGTTTCAGACCCATTTTGTCGGCTGCATGGAAATGTATGCAGACGCGCAAACCGTGGCGGAATATTTCGACGCGCACCAAGGATGGTTTCGCCGCTGCGCCGCGCCGATGAAGGCGGATCCGATTGGGGAAAATGGCTATGCGCTGACCATCGGACGATTTGGTGCCCTGGGTTACGAGGTGGAGCCAAAAATCGGGTTGAATCTGTTACCGCAGCAGGATGGGCTTTATCTAATCGAGACGATCCCGGTGCCAGATTATACCCCACCGGGCTATGAAGTGGATTTTAAAGCCGAACAGGAGTTGATAGAAAAGCCGGCAAATTATTCGGATATAGGGGCGAGCGAAAGTGAAGGTCAACCGTCGGTAATGACGCGGGTAGAGTGGCGGTTGGACTTGAAAGTGGGAGTTTGGTTTCCCAAATTCATTCGGGCACTGCCCAATTCGTTGATTCAAAAAACAGGCGATCGCCTCTTAGCGCAAATCGTCAAACAGGTGTCTCGCCGCTTGACGTACAAGGTGCAGCAAGATTTCCATTCCAGTCAGGGAAGCGATCGCCTGAAATTATTCGAGAAAAAATGGTCGAAAACGCGCAAACAAGAGGTTTGCCATCAATGCGCCGGACCGAATGGCACCGGAGAAGCGATCGCCGATGATGAGGAATAATCGGGCAAGAGAGTGCTTCACCCCCCGCAGCAACTCTCAAGTAGGGCTTGCTGTGCGGGCGATCGCTCCGGATTGCCAACTATTACATATTGCTAATAATCTTTTGCACGATTTGCACCCCAGTCAGGGCTTGCCAGCTAAAAAGCCCCAGCAACACAAGATTGAGGCCAATATGGGTATAGCGCGCCCACATTTGGCCTTGCTGCATCAAAGGAGACAAAGCCGCCGACACTGCCACCAGTCCCGTCATGCCTAAGCCGACGAGCAGGTGAGGACCGACAAACAGCTTACCATTGCTGATATAGGTGACAGCCATGCCGCCAATGGTGCCCATCACCATCAAAGCGAGCAGCAAGGAACCGACTTGATAGTGCTTGACATTATATCTGCCTTTAATCAGTTCTTTGCGATCGGCACCTTCCGCTTGACGGGTGCGCTTGACTTTGATCCCGAGGTAAAGCGCATACAGGGCAATGGCAAACACCGCCCACATTAATACGGGATGGAAAAAAGGAAGCACCGTTTGTATCGGTGCGGGTAGTTCGATGGTCATCGCGTTCTCCTCAATGTCAATGGCTCTTCATAAAACTTATCACGATCGCGGCACCTGAGGGGTTGACAACCATCACAGATGCCGAAAAATCCCTCAGCAAGCGATCGCCCTTTTTGTCGCCCCCATTGATTCTGCCGGGGATTTGCGCTACGCTAAAATATCCCCACATGAATTGAGGCTCGGGTAATGCCTGAAAAGCAGGACATTCTATTCCTTCAGGCGGCGCGAATTGGCAATATCCAGCAGGTTTCCGCTTTAATTGCCAAGGGTGCCGATCTCAACGCGCGCGATCGCGACGGCACCACCGCATTAATGTTTGCCGCGATTAAAGGCTATACCGAAATTGTCCGCCTGTTGCTCGCCGCCGGTGCTGATGTCAATCTCCCGCGCCAGAAGTATGGCGTCACGGCGTTGATGTTAGCCGCCGCCAATCATCAACGGGATGCGGTGCGAGTATTGCTCGAATGGGGCGCGGAGGTGAATGCTACCAACGATGATGGTAGCACGGCATTGATGGCCGCCGCCTTGAAAGGCAACAGCCAGATTTTGGAAATGCTCCTCGAGGCCGGTGCGGATCCTAACTTACAAGACAAAGATGAGGATACCGCTTTAAAGGTGGCGGTGGTGGAAAATCACGTATCGGCGGCGCAATGCTTGCTCGATGCCGGTGCGGATCCCGAAGCTGGCGGCGGGATTCACTTTTTGTTCGAGTTGGCACTGCATCATCCGAATAATGCCGAAGTGCTAGAACTGCTGCTCGACAACGGAGCGAATTGCCAACAAAGCGACTGCAATAGCGCCTTGCTAGAAGCTGCCGATCGCGCCGATCTGGCGGCGGTGCGCGTCTTGTTACGGGCAGGCGCAGACCCCAATGCCCGCACCCTCGATGGCGATGGGGCGCTGCTGCTGGTTGCCGAACGCGGGGATCCGCGCGTGGTGGAGGCGTTGCTGGAAGCGGGGGCAGATGCGAACGAGAAAAATGAGGCCGGCTTTACTCCCCTGATGGCCGCCGCCGCCGACGGTCACATCATCACGGTGAAAACCTTACTGGATGCGGGGGCAAAAATTGATGCGTGCGATCGCGACTACGAAACCGCCCTCAATTTAGCCGTGGTGGAAGGCTACGCCGACGTGGTGCAGGTCTTGATCGAGGGAGGCGCAGATGTCCAACACCGCAACCGCCTGGGGGATACGCCGTTGTTGGTTGCTACCCTACACGATCGCCTGGAAATTGTCAAGGCCCTGCTGGCGAAAGGTGCGGATGTAAATGTGAAGAATTTCGAACAAACGCCCCTCTCTGTCGCCGCCGAACTCGGTTATCTCGAGACCCTACAGGTGTTGCTCGATGCCGGTGCGGATCCGAATCAGCAGACGGCGGAGGGCAAAACCGCCCTGATGAAAGCTGCCGATCGCGATCGCCTCGAAATCGTCGAAGCCCTCCTCCATGCCGGTGCCGATGTCAACCTGCAAGATAACGCAGGGGCAACCGCCTTGATGTGGGCCGCCCATCGCGGCTATCTGGCAACCTTGGAACGCCTAATCGCCGCCGGGGCCGACCTCAACCTGAAAAACCGAGGCGGTTATACAGCACTCACCCTCGCCGAATTTAACCGCTACAAACCCGTGGTGCGATCGCTCAAAGCAGCCGGGGCGGCAGAATAAGAATGACAATTGTCAATTGACCAACCACAAATAACAATTGATAATTGACAAATGACCAACCACAAATGACAAATGACAAATGACCAATGACAAATATAAAGATTAAAGTTCGCAATCCGCGAACGGGGAAACTGGACTATACGATCGCGCCACCGACGCCGGAGTGGGTAGGGAGGGAATGCGATCGCCTGCGATCGGGGCAAAGAGAGTGGCAAGCGGGCGGGGTAGAGCAACGGATCGCCGTGTTGCAACAGTGGCGGGCAGAACTGGAACGCAGACGGGAGGAATTGGTGCGGGTATTAGCCACGGATACCGGCAGATGGCAGATGTCGGAAGTCGAATTCAACGCCACGATCGCCTGCATCGATCGCTGGTGTGAGTTAGGGCCGCAATTGCTGTCAGAACCGGAAGCGCAACCCACGGCAATTTCCGCCATTCAGCGTCGCAGCGCCAGCGCACCTTATCCCCTGGTGGGAATTATCGCCCCTTGGAATTTTCCCTTGTATTTGTCCGCCATTGATGCGATTCCGGCATTGTTAGCCGGTTGTGCGGCGATCGTCAAACCTAGCGAGATGACCCCGCGATTTATCGAACCGATGCGAGAGGCGATCGCTGCAGTGCCGGCATTGCAGGAGGTATTGAGTTATGTTGTCGGGGCGGGGGATACGGGAGAAGCGATTATCGCCTCGGTGGATGCCCTGTGCTTTACCGGAAGTGTGACCACCGGGAGAAAAATCGCACAATCGGCAGCCCGGGAATTTATTCCGGTATTTTTGGAGTTAGGCGGGAAAGATCCGGCGATCGTCACCGATTCAGCGGATCTCGACGCCGCCACCTCTGCGTTGTTGTGGGCGTCGATGACCAATAGCGGGCAATCTTGTCTGTCTATCGAGCGCATTTACGTTTCCGAGGCGGTATTTGAGGAGTTTGTGGCTCAATTAGCGCAGAAGGCACAAAAAGTAAAATTAGCCTATCCGGAGTTGAAGGGAGGACCAATCGGACCGATTATCGACCCGAGACAAGCGACAATTATCGCCGAACATTTGCAAGATGCGGAAAGCCAAGGGGCAAAGGTGGAGTGTGGCGGGCATGTAGAAGAATTGGGCGGAGGGTTTTGGTGTCGGCCCACGGTTCTGACCCAGGTGAATCACGGGATGAAAGTGATGCGAGAGGAAACCTTCGGCCCGATCGCCCCGGTGATGGCGTTTTCTAGGGTAGAAGAAGCGATCGCCTTAGCCAACGATACGGAGTATGGGTTAAGTGCGGCGGTGTTTTCCGGTTCCGAAGCCGAAGCGATCGCGATCGCCCGTCAGATTCATGCCGGAGGTATCAGTATCAACGATGCCGGACTCACATCAATTGTCCAAGACGGGGAGAAAAACTCCTTTAACCTGTCTGGAATGGGTGGATCGCGCATGGGAAACACCGGGCTGACGCGCTTTTTGCGAAAACAAGCCCTCTTGATTAAAACTGAATCGGTGCCAGATCCTTGGTGGTTTCCGCTATCCGATGAGGATTGATGTGATGCGATAATTGTATAGATGCACCTAGGGTCGGGCTAAATGCAACCTTGCCCGCCTAGGCGGGCTATTTTTATAGCGAATCGAACGAATTGCATTTTAAGTGAGAAAACCCAGAGGGGGACAGGGCAATACCCTGCGCTCACCCTCAGCCTAGGTGCCCGCTACTTGTCTGAGAAAAATGGGATAAATCGCCAAAGGAATTGATATTTACTCGGGTTTTCCTCGGCGGAAAAACTGCTTTAAAATTTCCCCGGGTTTTCTATCCCAAGTGTCGAGATGTTCGTAGATTAAACCGTCTTGGTTGACTTTATAATTAGAAGTGCCGTTAAAAAACAAGCGAGGATGCCAGGGAAGGCGCAAAATACCGCGCACGGTCCAAGTGGCAAAAATGCGGTCTTCGGCAACTTGGGTGACATCATGCAGGTCGAAAAATAACTGGCTAAAAAAGAGCTGCCCGTGAAATCGCAAGGTCCAGAAAATAATTCGATAATTGAATTTGCCTTTAAAGGTATTGACCGGATCTTGAAAAAAAATGTCGGGGTCGTAGATATCATAAGAGATATCTTTTTCAAACAGGGTGGGTAAATCTTGTTTGAGGGTAGCGATCGCCTCATCGATGCGAGTTTGATAGTCTTTCACCTGAACCTACCTCATGCAATATCCTCCCTATTTTATCCACTTCGGGGGGATTTTCCACGCCGGGGAGACCAAAACTGGAGAAAAAGGAGGCACCTTTGCTGGAAAGGTGCCCCACAAGGCGCGATCGCCGCTACAAATTATATTAAAATTTATTACGACGACTGCGCGATCGAGACATTTACCCGCGTGAAGTGTTAAAACAGCTAAACAGGAGGCAGCAAAATGGTTCCACAGCAACCGATGAATAATTCAGCCAACTTTGGGGAAATCTCCGCAGAAATACCCAGAACAGAATCGGGATTACATGCTTTTTTTGAGTTATCCTTGGACTTATTTTGCCTCGGTACGCCCACCGGCTATTTTCAGCACCTCAATCCCGCATGGGAAAGAGTGCTGGGATGGAGGCGGGAGGAGTTAATGTCGCGCCCGTGGAGGGAATTCGTTCATCCCGCCGATCGCGAACCGAGCGATCGGGCGCAGGCGCGATGTCACGAAACAGATATCTACCAATTTGAAAACCGCTACCGCCACAAAAATGGCACTTACCGCACAATATCCTGGAATATTTCTCGCATTCAAAATGGGAAATATTATGCGGTAGGGCGGGATATCACCGAGCAAAAACAGGTGAGGGAAGCGTTAGAAAAGCAGGTGGCAGTGTCCCAATCCCTGCAAGAAATTCTCGATAGTATTGGAGATGGAATTGCAGTCATCGATAAGCAAGGAAAAGCCGTGTATCTGAATCAAGCGGGATTGCAAATTCACCGCAAAGAAACGGCGGGACAAGCGTTTGAAAATTGGACGCAAGAATTTGAGGTGTATCGAACCGATCGCAAAACCCGGTTATCCGTGGCAGAATTACCGGTGGTTCGGGCGTTAAAGGGCGATCGCCTGTGCCAAATCCAGGTTTACCTACGCTATCGGGATACCGATGAAGGGGTTTATCTCAATGTCAGCGCCAGTCCGATCGTAAAACAAGGGGAGGTAGATGGGGCGGTAGTGATTTTCCGCAATATCAACCACCAAATTGAGACAGAACAAGCCCTACAACATGCCAACGCCGAATTAGAAAGGCGAGTGGAAGAAAGAACCGCCCAACTGCGACAAAGCAACCAACGCTTAAAGAGGGAGATTGTCTATCGCAAACTGGCGCATCACGCCCTGCGTGAAAGTGAAGCCCGATTCAGAAGTGTAGTGGAATCCAACACGATTGGGATTGTGTTTTGGGAGTTAAACGGGAAAATTACCGATGCAAACGATGCGTTTCTCCAGGCGATCGGCTATGGGCGCGAAGCGTTACTCGCCGGTGAACTGGATTGGGAAAAAATAACCCCGCGAAAGTATCGCAAACGAGATAGAGAAAGTATTTCCCAAATCCTCTATACCCGAAGTTTTAACCCCTTTGAGAAAGAATTGATCCGCAAAGACGGGAGTTGCTTGCCGATTGTAATTGGCGGGGCGCTCATTGCCAATTCAGACGATCGCGGGGTTAGCTTTGTGGTGGATATCAGCGATCGCTTTCAAGCAGAAGCCGCATTAAGAGACTCGGAACAGCGCTATCGTCAACTGTTTGAAAGTCATCCCCTGCCCATGTGGGTTTACGATGTAGAAACCTTAGCATTTTTGGCAGTTAACGATGCGGCGATTCATGCTTACGGCTATTCGCGCGAAGAATTTCTCTCCATGACGATTGTGGATATTCGTCCTTGCGAATATAGGGAAGAATTGTTGCAACAAGTTGCCCATTGTCGCCATATGCACTATTTTCGTTCCGGGATTTGGCGACACTGCAAAAAAGATGGCACCATCATCGATGTAGAAATTACCTCTAATGCGATCGCCTTTGATGGGAAAAGCGCCCGGGTGGTGTTAGCCAATGATATTACCGAACAACTGCGATCGCAAGAGGAACTGCGCCTCAGCGAACAACGCTTTCGCTTAGCGGTGGACAATATCCCCGATACCTTCGTCATTTACGACCCGCAACGGCGGTTAGAGTTTGTCAATGCAACGGGAATCGAACGCAGTGGTTTATCCCTCGAAGAACTGCGGGGAAACCGGGATGAAGAAATCTTCCCGCCGACGGTGACAAATGCATATTTGCCGATGCTGAAAAAAGCGGTAGAAACGCGGCGCATGCAGCAGGGTGAATTCACGGTAACCTTACCCACAATCGGCAATCATACGATTTTGGTGACCTACGTGCCGCTGTTAGATGAAAGGGGAGAAATCTATCAAATTCTCGGAATTACCCATGATATCAGCGATCGCCAGCGGATGGAAGCCAAAATCCGGGAAATGAATCAACAATTAGAAGTCGAGGTGGAGCGGCGCACTGCGGAACTAGAAACCTTTTTAAATGCCCTTCCCGATTATATTTTTGTGGTAGAAATAGACTCGATGCGAATGCCATTTTGCAACCAAGTATTTGCCCGAGGGATTGGCTTTGAAAATCGGCAACAGGTACAGGGAAAAACGATTTTTGAATGTTTCCCGGCTGAACATGCTCAGAGATTTTTGCAACAAAATCAGCGCGTGTTTGCCACGGGGGAAACGTTTCACGCAGAAGAAACCATAGAGTTGCCCGATCGCGTTTATCATTTCGACACCTTTAAAGTGCCGTTAACCGATAAAAATGGAGAAATTTATGGGTTGATTGGTACTTCTAGAGATATTACGGAATTAGTAGAAACCAAAAAAGCCCTGGGCGAAAGGACCGCAGAATTAGAAGCAGTTAATCAAGAACTCGACTCCTTTTCTTATTCGGTTTCCCACGATTTGCGCGCCCCTTTAAGACAGATTAATGGATTGGTCAGCGCTTTGCGACAGCAGTTAGAAAGTGAAGGAGCGATCGCCGACGAGAAAGTGGCGCGTTACTTAGAGTTTATTGAAGGAAGCAGCCAAAAAATGACGCAATTAATTGAGGGGTTGCTCACCCTCTGTCGGTTGGGGCGCAAAGAGTTGCAAACTCGTCCGGTGGAATTGCGCGATGTGGTGGGAATGGCGATCGATACGGTGATGTCGCAACAGGACTCGGACAATTTAGCGGTAGAATTTGAGGTAGGGGAACTCCCCCGAGTGATGGGAGATGCCACCTTACTGCAACAGGTGTTTGGGAATTTAATCGATAATGCGGTGAAATTCAGTCGCGATCGCCGTCCCCCCCGAGTGACTGTGGGGTTTGTACCAGAAAATATTGTGTTTGTCAAGGATAATGGAGTGGGATTTTCGATGAAACATGCGGACAAGCTATTTGCCGTATTCCAGCGATTGCATTCGCAAACAGAATTTGAAGGGACGGGCATCGGTTTAGCCATCGTTCAGCGCATCATTCACCGACATGGCGGTAAAATTTGGGGTCAAAGCGAACCGAACCAAGGCACAACATTTTTCTTTACCTTAAAAATTATTACCCCAAACTAAAATAATAGAAGAGTTGATAAGGTTGACATTATGGTAGATTCCTCTGGCATCAATTATTCTGCAGAAAAGACGCCTCCCGGTCCTCTTTGCCTGTTAATTGTGGAAGACGATCTGGCAGATACGGAACTGATCGTGCTGACATTAGAAGGGGCAGGCGTAGAGTTTGAGTACCATACGGCAGAAACCGCGATCGAGGTCGAGCGATTGCTTGCAGAAAACCGTTACGATGCAGTGCTTTCCGATTATTGTTTGCCGGATGTTAACGGGTTGGAAGCATTCACAATGCTGCTAGCTTCAGGACAAGAGATTCCGTTTATTCTCGTGTCGGGGACTTTGGGGGAAGAAGCGGCAGTCGAGTGCATTAAAAGTGGCGTTACTGACTACGTATTGAAGGACCGGTTGGTGCGCTTACCGATGGTATTGCAGCGATCGCTCGATGAATTTCAACTGCGGCGGCAAAAACAAGCGGCGATGGTGCAGCTTCGCGCTTCCGCATGGCGGGAGGCGATTATCAATCGGATCGTAAAAGCCATGCAAGGAACCTTTGTTTTAGAAGATATCTTGCAAACCACCGTTAACGAACTGCATGAGGCATTGGGAGTGAGTCGCTGTTTGATTTTTCGCTGCGATGCCCACCGGAAAATGAAAGCATTTCACGTTAGCTCATCCACAGCGGAAGGGGAAAGGTTGTTGGGGGTGCAGTGCAGTTTTTATGAAATTTACTATCCTCAGTTATCCCGGGGAAAACAGGTGGTTTTTGGGCGCATTGATGAGAATTCAGATGCGGAAATTCAAGCGGCGGCGCATCAGTGTCAGGTGAGTTCGTTGATAATTACGCCTTTGTTGGAGGGGGAAAATTATATCGGCGGAATTAGCGTGCATCAGTGCGATCGCCACAGAAAATGGAGTGCGGAGGAGTTAGAATTGGTTAAGGCGATCGCCGATCGCTGCGCGATCGCCATTCATCAAGCCCAATTGTACGATCGCGCCCAAACCGAACTCGCCGAACGCAAGCGTGCCGAAACCGCTTTGCAACAGGTGATGAACTCTTTAGAACAGCGCGTGCAACAACGCACTGTCCAACTGCAAGAACGCAACGAACAGTTGCGTGTAGAAATTGGCGAACGAGAACGGATCGAAGCCGCCTTGCGCGAGAGCGAAGAGCGATTTCGCAACTTAGTCGAAACCACAAGCGATTTAGTCTGGGAAGTGGATGCCAATGGCATTTACACCTATCTTTCGCCGCAAATTGAAGAATTGTTGGGCTACGAACCCGAGGAAATGCTTGGCAAAACTCCGTTTGATTTGATGCCCGCAGCGGAGCGATCGCGCCTGGAAAAGCTATTCGCCTCCTTAGTCACCGCACCGCAACCCATAACTTGTTTGGAAAATCAAAATCTCCACAAAAATGGTTCCTTGGTGATTTTAGAAACCAGTGCGGTTCCATTTTTCGATATCCGAGGAAATTTTTGCGGCTATCGCGGCATCGATCGCGACATTACCGAACGCAAACAAGCCGAAACTGAAATTCGCAAAGCATTAGAAAAAGAACGGGAACTCAGCCAATTGCGCTCTAGCTTTATTTCTTTGGTTTCCCATGAATTCAGAACCCCCCTCACCACAATTTTATCTTCTACCGAATTGCTAGAATACTATGGCAATTCCTGGTCATCCCAGCGCAAGCAAATTCATATCGAACGCATTAAAAATGCTGTGGGCAGAATGGCAGATTTATTAGAAGATGTGCTGACCATTGGCAGAGCTGAAGTAGGCAAACTGGAATTTAAACCAAAACCGATAGATTTAGTGGCCTGGTGCCGCGAATTTGTAGAAGAAATTCAGCTCAGTGTAGGTGAGGGCAAGCATCGAATTCAATTGTCAGCTTGTGGGGATTATACGGGAGTCTGCATGGATGAAAAACTGATGGGACATATTTTGAATAATTTGCTGACCAATGCGATAAAATACTCTCCCGAGGGCGATGCGGTTCAGTTTCGGCTGAACGCAAAATCCATAGCTGATGTCTGGGAAAATCCCCCGGAAAAGCATCATTCCTGGTTGTCGCAAACCGGGGCAGAAAAAGTGGTCATTTTCCAGATTCAAGATAAGGGGATTGGCATTCCGCCTGCGTATCGAGAGCGGATGTTCGAGTCGTTTCATCGGGCGGAAAATGTCGGGAATATTCCCGGAACGGGTTTGGGATTGGCGATTGTGAAACGATGCGTGGATTTGCATGGCGGTCAGATTGAGGTGGAAAGCGAAGTTGGCGTAGGCACTCGCTTTACCGTGATTTTGCCTTTCAATTCTTCCGCGCACTCCACGAACTAAATAGCGGGGAAAACTATCGAGTTCCCCCTAAGTTTTTACCATGCCGAGTTTCTATTCTGAATTCTAAATAAATTCTCAATTTTCCATTTCCCTCACTCATCATCGCGACGGTATCCATCCGGATGAATGGTTGTGGCATCGAGTCGTGCGGCGGAGAGGTTCGCGTGACGAGCGCGAAAGAGATTGCAGCGGCGCAGATTTGCCTCAGTTAAATTGGTATTTTCCAGATTGGCGCGGGTGAGGTCTGCGCCCTGCAAATTAGCAGCGCGCAAATTGGCATTGTATAAATCGGCTTGTTGCAGATTGGCCCCTGCCAGATTGGTACCTTGGAGGTTGGCATTTCGCAAGTTAGCGCGACACAGATTTGCGCCTTCAAGGTTTGCCTCAGACAAATCCGTGTGATAGAGTTTTGCATCGCTCAATTGCGCCAAAGGAAGCTCAGCCAAATGTAAATTAGCTTGGGAGAGATTAGCGTAGGGTAAATACGCGCGAGTAAGCTTGCTGCACTTGAGAGTAATGTCTGACAAATTGGCTTCAAATAAATCCGCATCGCTGACATCAACGGCGCTAAACTCGCGATGTCCGGTGGCATATTGAGCCAATAGTTCCTCTGGATTAACCCTTTGCATTGCAATGTTTGTTGTACTTGTGTCTACCAATCCCCATTAACCGCCCGGTTGCGATCGCGATTTTGCTTAGCATTTTGACTTCATGATGATAACCTCCGATACGTTTGGAAACCCCCGTGCTTTAGCCGGGGGAGGAAAAACGAACGTGCGGCTTTA
>NZ_JAJENT010000571.1:0-19997 GCF_035615515.1 Phormidium sp. CCY1219 | reverse complement strand
GGGGAGAACTCCTCCCTACGCATAAATGACGAGGGTTTCCGTTCTCCCCCTTACCAACCCTAATTTCTGATGACACTACAGCGTTTGAGTCCCACATCCGAAGCGATCGCCAACCCCATTGGCGATCGCCTATCCTCCCCTAGCGTCGCCTCTCCCTTAGGCATTATCGTCAATCCCTCTGGCGCGGCCTCCGTCACCGCCGGCAGCACCCTAGAACTGCGAGTCACCATCACCAATCAAGGCTCGGTCAGCGCCATTATCGATATCTTTATCTCCGAAACCTCGGATCCGGTGCGCGAATGGTTCCTCTCCCCCCACGAACGTCTCGCCCTCACCCCCGGACAAGCCAGCGAAGTGGTCTTTCAGGTGCAAATCCCCGCCGACGCAATTCCCGGCACCTACGACTATACCCTGGTGGTGGATGCGCCGCAGCATTACCCGGAAGAAACCCCCATCGACCGCCCCGGGCGACTTCAGGTGATGCCCTTTATCCAAGAAAGCCGCACCGTCAGCGACCCCACCTTCGCCCTCCTCCCCCTCACCTCCTCGGTTGCTCCCGCTATTCTCCAACCCGGACAACCCCTGGAAATCCAGGTGCAAGTTCACAATCGCAGCGATCGCGTAGACCGCTTTTATCTCGCATGCACCGACCTCCCCGACCCTTGGTACAACACTCTATACCCAGAAGGCTTTCAACAAGCCGGCATCGTCTCCAGTACCCCTAGCGGACTCGAACTCAACCCGGGGGAACAACATCAAATCCTTCTCTACATCAACCCCCCGGAAAATACCCCTGCCGGCATTTACTCTCCCACCATCCGCATCTACAGCGCCAACAACCCAGACCTGGTTCTGCTCGATGTCATCTACTTCAAAATTACCGAAGTTTACCTCCTCAACATCGAATTCATCACCACCCTCGGTAAAGTCAAACGAGAAGCCGGTCTGTTCGAACTGCGCTTTCAAAACTTAGGAAATACCCCCCGCGAAATCATCGTCAGCGCCAAAAGTGCCGATGAAGATGAAATCTGCACCTACACCCTCGCCCCCCCTCAAGTTCGCCTCTTGCCCGGAAGTTCCGCTGTAGTCGGATTGCAAGTTAAACCCACCAAAGGATGGCGACCTTTCTACGGAAAACTCCTCAATTTTGTCGTCGAACTCGAAGACACCCAAAACTTCCCCTTAATTAACGACCGCTTCCAAGGTTCCTTATTCTGGGAACCCCGCCCCTGGTGGCAATTCTTACCCATCGTTATCCTCATTTCCGGTAGCATCGCCGCCCTGATTTTCCTCATTTGGTGGCTGCTCACTCGCCCCCCACAACGCCCCCAATTGCTGCAATTTTACCCGGAAAGCAGTCTGTACAAAGAACTCAATAACGACGCCATTCGCCTCAACTGGACGATTGAAAACCTCGATGAACTCAAAACCCTCCGCATCGTTGGCTTTTCCCCCGATGGAATCGTCAAAAGCGGTCCGTTTGTCTACGACTTTACCGCACAATTCCCCGACGCTTTAGAAACCTTTTGCACCCAAACCGAACGACTGATTTGCCAAAATGTCTGGACCGATGCCCGCGAACCCGGGGATTACATCTTCGAACTCACTGCTATTCCTAAAAACGAAAACGCCGAACCCCAAACCCAAAAAACCAATACTATTCGCATTCTCCCCATTCCCCAACCGCAAATCCTCGAATTATCCTCCACCCAACCTGTCTATCAATCCCGCAATTTATCGCCAATTTCTCCCGAAACACCCCGCCGCCGCCTTACCCCTCCTCCCAATGCTATTCTGCTCAATTGGAAAGTCAGCAATCCCAATCAAATCGAGCAATTAAAATTAATCGGTTTGTCCCCGGATGGGTCAATTAAAACGGAAGAAAAACTGTACGATTTCCGTCAGGGCATCCCCGAGGAATTGCGCGGCTTTTGCGAAACCTCCTCTCAGCCCAATCAACTCCTCTGCACCAATGTCCCCACCACGGCGCGTCAACCGGGAGACTATATTTTTCAATTAACCGTGGTTCCCGAACAAAATGTTACCCCAGATAGTCAACTAGAATCCCAAAAAACCAATACGATAAAAATCCAAGAACAACGCATCCCTACCCAAATTGTCGAGTTTAATCTCAATGGCCAACCCGCCCCGCCTAAAGTGATTCGCCAAGCAAATTCTGGCGCGGATTCTCTTGTGTTTTCCTGGAAAGTGGAAGGGGGGAGAAATATTAAAGTGGAATTGCTTCCCGCCCCAGGTACTGTGCCCAGAGAAGGGAATCTGCGCTACCCCGCCAGTCAACAACCGGGTAGCGAAACGATTACTTTGCAAGTGACCAACGATCGCGGGGAACAACAACAGCGATCGCTCACCATCGAAACCTTACCCCCACCTCCACCGCCCGAACCGGCGATCGTTCCACCCACCCCGGCAGTGGAACAAGCCCCAGCTACGGTTCCCACCCCGGAACCCCCCCCTGCGCCTACCCCCGAAACCCCCGCTTCCCCCACCCCAGAACCCCCCCCTACACCGACTCCGGAGGATATCTCTGTTCCCACACCCCCATCGGTGGATGTTCCAGTTCCAGAAGTGCCGCAACCCGAAACCCCAGATCCGGGTGCAATTCCCGAAATCCCTCCCCCTCCCCCCGGTACACCCGATGGGGACACTCCCGAGGATCCGGAAGCCGCAGACAAGGAGACTGAAGCGGAAAAATCGGAAGAACCCGAACCAAAATTTATCGAGGAAAAACCCCTCGCCCCGGCGGAACTTCCCCCGCAATTTAATTAAAAAATACCCGGTAGAGACCGTTTCTACAATCCCCTTAAATTGACAGGTTAAAGCTGATTATGTTATCGCCTAACTATGAAAAACTATCCCGAATAAATGTCCCGATATCGCCTAACCCCAAATCGGCGATCGCTGCCTTTCTTCTACTTTCCCTCCCCCTCTCTTATCCGGCGATCGCTGCCCGAGGCGGTGATGTAAACAAGTTACAAGAAACCAAAGAATGCCCGGAATGCAATTTGCAAGAAGCCAACTTAATGGGCGCCGAACTGCAAGGCGCAAATTTACAGGCGTCTAACCTCCGCTTGACGAATCTGCGCGGCGCTAAACTCGAAGGCGCAAATTTGTCGCGCTCTCTCATGCGAAATGTAGACCTGCGCGAAGCAAATCTCGCCGGTGCTAATCTGGATAGTGCTAACATCGGCGATGGCAAACTCGCGGATGCCAATTTATTTCGCGCCAGTCTCGAAAATGCCAATCTCGAAAACGCACAACTGCAAAACGCCAACCTCACCAGCGCCAATTTACAACAGGCAAAATTAAAAGATGCACAACTAAACAATGCCAATTTACAACAAGCCAATCTTGCCAATGCAAATTTAGCAGAAGCAAACTTAACCAATGCTTCTCTCAAAAATGCCGATTTAACCAATACCAACTTACAAAAGGTAAATTTAGAATACGCTTCTCTAGAAGGAGCGAATCTCAGCGGCGCAAATTTTGCCGAAGCAACCTTCCTACAAACCAATCTCAACCAGAGCATTATTGACGAACAAACAATTTTAAATGATAAATCTCGCTTCCTTTGGCAGGTCGTGAATCTCCCCCTATCGGGTCAAACCCTAACCCACCAAGATTTATCCGGCGCGTTTCTCGAAGGGATGAATTTGCAAGGAATTAACCTGCAAGGTACCAACCTGGAAAGCGCTTCTTTGTTTGCGGCTAATTTAGAAGGAGCATATCTGAGAAATAGCAATCTCGCTAATGCTTATCTTCATTATGCTGACTTAACTGCAGCCAATATGCAGGGCGTTAACCTGCAAGCTGCAGATGTGCGTCATGGGATTTTAGTAGGCGCAAATTTAAGCGAAGCGAATCTCGCAGATGCCAATTTGTTAGATGCAGATTTAACTAATAGCAATCTATTAGCGGCGAATTTAGAAAATACTCAATTGGGCGGGGTGAATCTTTCCGGAGCAAATTTGGGTAAGGCAAATATTCGCCAGATTCAAATTAATCCGCAAACCACAATTGACGGTCAATGGTTGTTGGTTTTGGAGTTGATTCGCGAAGGGGCGGAAAACCGCGATTTAACCGATGCAAATCTGTTTCAGGCAAATTTGCAGGGGGTGAATTTTGCCGGGGCGAGATTATCCGGGGTGAATTTATCCGGGGCAAATCTGAGTGAGGCTAATCTGGAAAATGCCCATTTATTTGAGGCGAATCTGCAAGATGCTGACTTGCAGGGGGCGAATCTAGCGGGGGCGAATTTAGGGGAGGCAAATTTGAGCGGGGCAAATTTACAGGAGGCGACGCTAAGGAATGCTTATTTTTGTCGTACAATTATGCCAGATGGGTCGGTTTCGGGGTGCGAGTAAAATCGGTTTTTTTTGGGTTGCAGAAAGGATAAAAAAAGGTAAGGAAAAATGAAGGAGTGTCAAGGAAAGGGGTTAACCGGAAAAATCCAGTGGCGAAGCGTTTTTGGCTTGACGATGTGCGGGGTGCTTTTGGGCGGATACCTGAGGCCGGGAGTGCTGGCGCAAGAGGGAGTGCAGGAGTTTGAGTATTGGGCGAATTTATGTCAAACCCTGGCGGAGGAGGAGAAGTATGAGGAGGCGATCGCGGCGTGCGATAGCGCGATCGCTCTCAACCCGAACGACCCGCAAACCTGGAGCGATCGCGCCGATGTGCTGTTTGCCACGGCAAAATATCCCGAGGCCCTGGCGGCTTATACCCAAGCCCTGGAATTGGAACCGGAACATTCCTTGCGACTGACGCTGCAATGTGCCACTCTGGTGGAATTGGAGAAGTACGAGGAGGCGATCGCGGCCTGCGGTACGGCGTTGCGCGTTGATGCGAATTGGGGGGAGGAGGAGCCGGCAATGGCGTGGTATCATCGCGGGGTGGCGTTCCAAGGCGCAGGTGAAATAGAAGAGGCGCTGTCGTCTTTTGAATGGGCGATAAAACTCGATCCCGATTATTCCGTGGCGTTGGCACAGCGCTGCGCGATTCTCTCGCAAGCGGGTCAGTCCCAAGCAGCCCTCGATGCCTGCGATCGCGCGTTGCAAGCCAATCGCAATTGGGGTACTCTCTCGGAGGCGATCGCTTGGGTGAATCGCGCCCGCTTGCTGCAAGAACAAGGTGAATATGACCAGGCTTTAGCCTCCTACGACCGCGCCCTGGCCCTCGATCCCAACGATGCGATCGTCTGGACGGAACAAGGCATTTTACTCGGGATTTTGGGAAGGCACGCCGATGCGCTTCTCTCCTATCAATGGGCAATTAAAATCAATCCCACTTCTTCCCTCGCCCTGGCACAACAGTGCGCTACGTTAAATCGCTTGGGCAGTTATGAAGCGGCGAAAGCTGCTTGTGAAAAAGCCCTGCAAGAAGGGGATGGCAATTGGGGAAACCTCGGTCCGGCGGAAGCTTGGGCGCAGTTAGGCAATTCTCTCACGGGAATGGAAAATTACGAAGATGCTTTAGCCGCCTCTAACCGCGCGATCGCCCTCGCCCCAGACTACGCCGACGCTTGGAGCAATCGCAGCGTCCCCCTGTGGCATTTAAACCGCCCGGAAGAGGCTCTCGCCGCCACGGAACAAGCGATCGCTGTCTCCCCCGACTCTTCTCTGGCGTGGTTCAATCAAGGGCGCATTCTCACCGCTTTGGGACGCTATGACGAAGCGGTTTCCGCTTACGATCGCGCCCTGCGTGGAGATGCCAATGTGGGCGATCGCCCTACTTTCGGCGATATTTGGATCAACCAAAGTGCCCTATTCTATCGCTTGGAACGCTATCGCGACGCGGTTAATGCCGCCGATCGCGCCCTGGCGATCGACCCGAATGCTTCAGAAGCTTTATACAACAAAGCCTTGGCCCTGATGGCTGTCCGCCGCTACGCTGAAGCCGTCACTACCTACAATCTCGCTATCGAACTCGATGCCAATAATCCGGATTTCTGGGCCGGTAAGGCGATCGCCCTCCGCTTTCTCGAAGAGTACGGCGACGCCCTCGCCGCCGTGCAAAAAGCATTGGAACTCAATCCCAGCCACCCCCAAGCCTTGAGCGAACAAGAGGTCATTATGGAAGAAATGAGCGACTCGTAAGTATATCCTTTATGTATAAAATCGAGAGATAATATCCGGACAGGGCATGCCCTGTCCCGACAAGGGCAGAGAATTACATATTATCAACCTGAAACAATTAATTGACATTTGTAGCGAAGTATGGTAATGCGCCAACTAGGAACCGAGAATGTCCTGGTAAGCGCGCAGGGTTTGAGCGGCGATCGCATCCCAACTGTAATGAGTGGTCGCATAGGCTTGCGCCTTCATCCCGCGCTGCTGACACTGGGCCGGATCGGAGATAGCCTCCCCCAGCAACACCGAAAATTCAGCCACATTGCATTCACCCACCCAGCCGGCATTAGCGGCGATGACATCCTCCCAAATATAGACCCCGCGCGAAATGCAAACTGCGGTTCCGGCAGCCATTGCTTCCGCCACAGCAATGCCGAAATTTTCATAATAAGAAGGTAATGCAAATACATCCGCAGTTTGCAACAAAGCGCGCTTCAATCCACCGGTGACAAACCCCGGAATTGTGGTGCGATCGGCAAGGGAAGAGGATTGGATTTGCGATTTTATCTGCGCTTCGTACTGCGGATCTTGCGGATTGCTACCGGCTAATACGAAATGAAAATTAAATCCTTGCTCTACCAGGTTTTCTAAAGCGGGCAATAAGAGATTTAAACCTTTTTTCGGTTCGATACGCGAGAGAAATAAAACCAAAGGGCGATCGCCAGGAATTCCCAACTGTTGGCGCACCTCATCTTCGCCTATAGATTCCGGCGGTAAATTCACCCCCAACGGAATAATTAAATCCCTGGTTTTTACCCCAAAGCGCTGCGAAATCTTAGCCTCTTCGTTACTGGTAAAATGCAGCGCCGCCGCCCCGGCAATATTGGCTTTTTCCCACAGGGTGGTGTAAATTTGTTTGAGCTTTTTTTTCTTTTGTAAATCCGCCGGATCGAGAGTGCCTAATGGGCGCAAAAGATAAGGCAAATTGCGAGTTCTGGCCACGGTTGCTGCCCCAGAAATGACCGGAGAAAACAAGGCATGCAGGTGGGCGATATCGAAGTCTCGGACATGGTGATTTAACCAGCGCAATAACTGCCAAGAAAACTTGTAGCGGCGGAAGGGGGAACAGGGAAAATAGCGAACGAAATAGCCGTCTTCTTCCACCGGGCGATCGAGGGGAACATCCAACGGGGGTTGACCTGCATCCCCATTAGAATTGGTGGTTAAAATGGTCACTTCTGCCCCTTGACGCGCCTGCGCCGCCGACAATCCCCGAACCATTTGACTCGGACCGCCATATATTAAAGAAATGGAAGGAATAATTTGTAAAATTCGCATAGTTAAATCAATGTTACCCCATCAAAATGGTACGAGATGGCGGAGGTGGGCAAGTGGTGATTAAGGATGGGCAATGAGCTGTTGGTAGAATTCTAATTGTTGGCGGGCGATCGCCTGGTTGGTATAATGATTCATGGCGCGATCGTACCCTTTTTTGGCCAGGTCTTGTTTCAACTGTAGATTGTCCATAAGCTGACCCAAGCAATCTGCTAATGCCTGAGAATTGCCCTCAGGGAAGACCAATCCGGCATCATCGATGACATAGGGGATTTCGCCCGAATCCGAACCGATCGCCGGCACTTGGCAAGCCATCGCCTCAATCAGGACGTGACCGAATTGTTCTTTCCAACCCACAGAGGTTAAGGTTTTAAACTCGTTGGTGGTTTCTGAAGGGAGAACTAACACATCCATTAAGTTAATATAGCGCGGCACTTCGTCATGGGGAACGCTTTCGATCCAGATGAGTCGATTTTGCAGATTGAGGTCAGTTGCTTTAGCAGCGATCGCCGCTTTTAAATCCCCCCGTCCGAGCAATATTAATTTCCCAGGTTTATCCGGTAAAGTGGATAAGGCATCGAGGAGAGTTAGCAAGCCTTTTTCTGGTACAAAGCGCCCGACGAATCCCACCACAAATTCATCGGGTTGAATGTTAAGAGATGCCGCGAGTTCCGGTTGAGGTTGGGGACGAAAGAGGGTTTCATCCACGCCGAGTTGCGGGAGCACTTTAATCGGGCCGAGATAGCCGCGATCGCGCAGAATATTTGCCCCATCTTGATTGCCCGCAATAATCCCATCAGTATGGCGCAAATTGTAGGATTCTAACAAAGAAACTGGCCATTTCAAATCGTAAGGCAAATTCCACCAAGTGAAAAATAGAGTTTTGGCTTCCAGTCCCAGAAGGCGATTGAGGGTAATGAATTGAGCGTAAGTTAACGCTTTCGACCCCTGTTCTACTTGAATGATATCGGGGCGAAATTCGCGCAGCAGCTTGATTAAATCCGGTCCAAAGGTTAACAGACCTTGATTGTTTTCGCTGAAATTAGAAACCGGGACGACTTGGAAGGAGTCTTCTTGTAGGGGTTCGGTTTCGATAATTTTATTTTGCACCCCACCGGGACGCCAGCGACGAGGAACGACCACCGTTACCTCAATATTCGGTTCTAAGCGGGCCAAAGCGCGGAGCTTTTCGCGGTTGAGGTCAACGATATAAGTATGGCTAGCAACGAGAACTTTCACGGGTTTGAGGAGGGTTATTTACTAACGGCAAATTGCTGTTGGGTTTGGGTGAGTTCGTCTTGTTGGCTGTAAACTTGTCCATCGCCGAGGGTGGATTGCAGCAGGGTGAAGCAAGCGTTCAAAAAGCCGAGGGTATAGAACCAACCGCGTACCAGAGTTTTAATCGGGGAACCGCTTTTATTGCAAGGGGGATGACCGAGTACGTGACAATCAAATAAGCGGGCAAAAAAGCGGAGGCATTGAGTGGGGGTGAGGTTTTTTAAGCCCATGAGAAAGTGATTGTGATAAAAGGTGATTTGGTATTGAACCGATCGCGTACTGATATCGTGACAGCCGCCGGTTTGTTCACCTAAGTGAATGAGATGGGCTTCGGGGTCGTACCAGATTTTGTAGCCGGTTTGTCGCAGGCGCAGACAGAAGTCAGATTCTTCGCGGACAGCGCTACCTTTAAAGCGTTCGTCAAAGTGGAGTCCGTACTGATGGAAAATGTCGCGGCGAAAGGACATATTGCACCCGCGAACCGAGAGGACTTCTTGGGGTTTGATGGTATGAACTAGGTCGATATAGTACCAAGCGATGCCCGGATCCATTGCTTCGGCGGGGAGGGCTTCAATTTGTAAATCGCCGCCCGAGTCAGAGAGTTTCATGCGATCGAAAACCCGACCGGCGATCGCGCCAACTTCCGGTTTATCCAGGTAGTTTTTCGCGTGAGTTTGGAAAAAACCGGGGGGGAGTTGGACGTCATCATCGAGAAAGAGGATAATCTCGCCATGCGATCGGCGAACCGCATAATTGCGCGCCCCCGGTAAACTGGCCCAGTTGACGCGGAACCAGCGAATTTTTTCCGAGGTGGAGAGTTGTTCGAGATAAGCTTGAGTTTCCGGTTCGTGAGTGGGAGTTTGATCCACCACCAGCACTTCAAAGTCCGGGTAATCTTGGTTTAGGACATCAGCGATCGTGTCTCGCAGTGCCTTTTCGCGGTTGTAGGTGGGAACGATAACAGAAATGGAAGGCCAGTTCATAGGGGTTTGGAGTTGAGAGGGATTTGGTGAAGATAGAACAGCGAGGGAGAAAGGGCAAAACCGAGAAAACTGCGGGGAATTCACCTCCTTTTTTTGGGTTTAGCCGTTGTTTCTTCTTCTAGTATGCCTGCTTCCCAGGCTTTTTGTTTCTCCTCCTGAATTTCTCGGTCGATATCGGGTAGCTTAAAGAGCAATCCTGCCCAAAACCAATAATAAACCGCCACCGGATCCACGTCTAGGGGGTAATAGTAAGTGTTGTAACTGATAAATAAAATAAATACCCAAAACGACGCACCATAGCCGCGTAGGTGTTTATCTTTGAGAGCGCGGTAGGTTTTGAAGGCGAGATAGGTTAAAGTGGTGACGAAAATCAGGAAAGTCAGAACCCCAATCGGGCCAATTTCGTAGAATAATTTCGGATAATAGGTTTCGATGAGCTTAGTTTGGCCAAAGGTGCGGGCGGAGTTCGTCGCGCGACCCAACCCGTTGCCAAATAATCCAGTCTGTCCTTTAGAGGTAAATTCAAATTGGTGGGCAATAAACTCCGTAGGGGGAGAAGCATTCCAACGAGCCACAAAACTATCGACCCGTTCCTGAACCACTTCAGGAAATATTGCCATCGCGCCGATGCCTAAAATTCCTAATCCGATTCCGACCGGGATAAAGCGTTTTAAGTTAGCCAATTGGCCAGTGAGAACCAGCAAAATTACTGTCAACAATGGAACGAGAGCTAAGGCAATTCGCTGCCCGGAAATAACGGAGTTAACAAACACTAATGCCATGCCAAAAAAACCAACAATTTGCCACCGTAAAGACGGATCGTTGAAAGCAGCAGCAAAGGTGACAAAAATATTGGCAATTAAAAACCAAGCCCATTGCCAGGGCGCGACGAAGGTACCGGGTAAGCGAACCATGCCTACTTCTGGACTGAAAACCAGGGAACCGCCAACCAAGCACTTTGCTTCTAGGGTGGCTTTAAATAAAGCGTCTCCCACATAACCGCGCGTCCCCGGACAGCGACCGGAGGCTAGCATAAAATATTGGAGGAAGCCCAGACCACAGCAGACGATCGCCAAAATCACGTGCAGGCGAACCAGCCAGATAAATTCTTTTTTGTTGCGAACCAGATAATAGGCGCAAGCGATTAAGGGAATGTAGCCAATAAACACTTTGATGCCTAAAATCCCCATTGGAATGGGTTTATCCCCTGCTTCGGGATTTAGTTGCTGAATACCGTTAACAAACAACAGGGTCATGGCTACGATCGCCAGCAGCAGATTGAGGACTGGGGCGAGTTTTTGCGGAATTACGAATGGTTTTTTTTGCCGCTTGCATTCTTGGTAAAGGGCGATTGCGGCGGGGATGTAGAATCCATCTTTGGCCAATTGAAAGATGGGACTTCCGCCGCCGATCCAGTAGGTAATTGTCCCCGAAAAGGGCATGTAGATCGTGAACCCCCACAGGGCCAGACGGGGATATTTGTACGACAGCAATAAAACCGCGACGCCACCCCCACCTGCAAGGGCGAGTTTTGCTCCCGCAACAAAAAATAAAGCAATCCCGATCGCCACTCCCATACCGCCATAAAGGGCGAAGGATTGAATGATTTCATTGCGTTGGCGAGCGGCTTGCTTTTGTTGGGCGGCTAGCTCCTTTTTGCTCAGTGTTGGAGCTTGTTTGTCCTGATTGTGTTTGGATTTCTGCTTGGATTTTCTCTTCTTTTTTATCATGGCATGACGGCAAATAAGCCCCTACGCATCAAGCCCTCAAAGAGTGAGGTGTTTTAGCCCACTTCAGACTAACAATTCTTTATTGATAGCGCAAATTTAAGCGTGAGTGCCATGAGGTGGAGTGAAACGGGTTAATTCCCGACGCGATCGCGGGTCGGCTGCCTATGGCGCCACCCTAATTTA
Organism: Phormidium sp. CCY1219; assembly: GCF_035615515.1. Taxonomy (GTDB): domain Bacteria; phylum Cyanobacteriota; class Cyanobacteriia; order Cyanobacteriales; family Laspinemataceae; genus CCY1219. The sequence goes on along the minus strand of NZ_JAJENT010000571.1, from coordinate 8,405 downwards.
CTACATTTAACTTGCAATTTTTATAGCAAAATTTAAAGGCGCGATTGCTCGCGCCTCAGTGATTTTCTAGATAAATTTCTAGAATGTTTTATGCAATTTAGACGTTAAAAACTTTAAGCGGCTAAATGGCGTTCCACCGCCTGCACCAGATTTTCGGTCCAATGGTTGGCCAGATCCACTGTAGCAGCTTCCACCATCACCCGGATTACCGGTTCGGTGCCCGAGGCGCGGACCAAGACGCGACCCCGATCGCCCATTGCCGCTTTTGCGGTAGCGATCGCATTTTGCAGCGCTTCGCAATTTTGCCACTCCATGCGGCGATCGCGCTCTTCCACCCGCACATTCCGCAACAACTGCGGATAAGCTTGAAAACTTTCATCCACCAAGCAACCCAGAGACTCCCCATGCTGCTTCACCAAGCGCGCCAGATGCAACGCCGTCATCACACCATCCCCAGTCACCCCGTAGTGACGACAGAGAATATGTCCCGACTGTTCGCCACCGAGCATCGATCCGCTGCGAACCATTTCCGCGTGGACGTGACTATCTCCGACCGCCGCGCGCCGCAACTGACCCCCGCAACTTTGCCACGCCCGCTCGAACCCTAAATTTGACATCACCGTGGCCACAATCGTACTATCGGGGAGCTGACCCACATCGCGCAGTTGAGTCCCCCACAAATACAGGATATAATCCCCATCTACCGTTCTGCCTCGGTCATCCACCGCCAGGGCGCGATCGGCATCCCCATCAAACGCAAATCCCAAATCCGCCCCATACTCTTTCACTGCCGCTTGCAACACTCCCAAATGCGTAGACCCGCACTCCACATTAATCCGATCGCCATCCGGGCGATCGTGCAAGCAGATAACCTCTGCCCCCATTGCCCGAAACACCTGCGGGGCCACCAGAGACGCCGCCCCCCAGGCCAAATCTAAAACAATTCGCATCCCCTGCAGGGGCAATTCCTCCACCCCACCGGCAGACACCACCGGCGCTTGTAACGATTGGGCATAGCGATCGACCAACTCTGGTCTATGATAGTGTTGTCCCCATGCCGTGGAACTCGCTCCCTCGCCTTTCCCTCGGATGCCTCTTTCAATCTGCCCCTGCAGGTCTGGCGAGAGCTTGGTGCCATCCGCCCCAAAAAACTTAATTCCATTATCCCCCGGGGGATTGTGACTCGCCGAAATCATTACCCCACCCACGGCATCCGAAACGCTGGTCAAATACGCCACGCAGGGGGTGGGGCACAATCCCAAATTCCACACTTCTAACCCCGCTGCCGTTAAACCCGCCGATAGCGCCATCGCCAGCATATCGCTGGAGTTTCGCGAATCTTGTCCCAGGATAATCGGACCGGGGGTGTACGCTTGCGTCTTCAACACTTGACCCGCCCAAAATCCCACTTGCAAGGCTAACGGCGCACTGAGAAACTCTCCCACTCGTCCGCGAATGCCATCAGTGCCAAATAAGGGACTCTTTGGCAGATGAATGCCACTCCCCGCAATAAACAGGCGATTCGTTACCTCTTTCCCCCCATTGGGTTTGAGGTTTTGCACTGGGTTCGCGCTCACCGGCGAGGCAACCGACAAAGAAGAATTCACACTAGCGCCTTGAGTCCAGGCAGGAGATGTAACCATAATTTCATTCACTCCACACACAAATTACATTCACTGTGGAGAATAACATTTCCACGCGAATATCCTACTTACACTACCCTGAAAAAGCAAAATCCGGAGTCCCTGTCAAGGGTGGGATTGGCGCTGTCAGGGCAAGGAGGACCCCTACAGTCCAACTGATGAAATATGCAATGCGAAATCTGAAATAGATTCAGACCCGAGCAGACTTTCTGAGGCTTTCTTTACAGTTGTGGGTTTGGCAATCCCATTAAACTTCTATATTCCATTAAACTTTAAGTTGAAGGAGTTTTATAGATATTGTTTTAAAACGTCACAGGTGAGCGCTCCGGTTTTCGCCCAGCTAAACTGACTGGCTCTAGCCAAACCCTGTTCCCGCAAACGCGATCGCGTGGTGGGACTGATGGCAACCAATTGCATGGCACTGGCGATTTCTCTGACATTGTATGGATCGACTAAAATTGCCGCATCCCCGGCGAGTTCTGGCAGCGAAGACCGATTTGAGGTAATGACCGGCGTCCCACAGGCCATTGCTTCGAGAACGGGCAATCCAAATCCTTCCCAAAGACTGGGGAAAACCAAAGCGATCGCTTGATTCATTAACACCGGCAGTTTCTCATAAGGCACGTATTCTAAAAATTTCACCCGTTCGCTCAACCCCAATTCCCTAACCTGTGCTTTCAACTCTGGGGTATAGCGCGGATCCGCCGACCCTGCTAACCAGAGTTCCGAATCCGACCACGGTGCTATCTTACCAAAAGCATCGATTAAGCGATGTAAATTTTTGTAAGGGTCGCTGCGACCCACATATAAAAAATAATTCCCGTTTGGTAAATCTAAATACCGAAAATTCTTCGCATCGTATCCCAACGGAATCGGCATAATCTTTTTCGCAGGAATCTGGCAAAAATTACTAATATCCCGGGCAGTAGCCGTGGAATTGCACAGAATGCCCTCAGCTTGCTCCAACACCCGAGGAATGTAATACCGATGGTAGTACAATAGGGGCGATCGCCGACTGGGAAAACGCAGGGGGATGAAGTCGTGAACCATCACCACTGACCGACAATCGGAAAATAAAGGCGCTTCCGGAACCGGCGAAAACAGCAGCCGCGATCGCAGATTTTTATAAATTTTCGGTAACTGTTGCTGCGTCCAGACCAATCGGTTAAAATGACCCTTTTTTCCGTAGTCTGGCGTTAAATTTTGCGGAATTAAGTAGCAATTATAGTCCGAAATCTCTTCTCCCACTAATAATGTTGGCTGCAACCCTTTCAAATAAGGGACGACATTTTTCGCATAAGTGGTAATCCCCGTCGGTTGCGAAATCAAAAACGACAAATTAATCAATAGGGAATGCAAGAAGTTAACCTCGGATAATAACTTGACCTCCAAACTACGCACGAAGAGCGAATCCGAATATTGCGATTTCATTTACGGGAAAAAGCGCTTTTCTTTCCCCTCAAACCTGCAGGAACAACGGTTTGACCTTCACCGCCGCCCCAGATATTTCCATACTCCCTCCAACTTTCCCATTGCCACCGCAGGCTTAACCGCAATCAAAAGCATGGCATATAAAACTAACCGCAACAATCGCAGCGCAAACACTATCTTTGAAGTATAGGTTTCCATTGCTTTCAAGTAACTATAGGTACTGTAATTGTATTTTTTTCTGATTTTTCGGTCAGCTACCGAAGAGGGATAGTGAACGATCGCAATACGCTCGGTTATGCCAATTAAATGTCCGAGAGCGGCATAACGCCGACAGAAATCAAAATCCTCATAATAAAGAAAATAATCGGCATCAAAGGCAGGACACTGGGAAAAATTGCTCAGATTCATTAACAAACTACACCCCGTTACCCAATCACAAATTACATACCCCATTTTTGACGAATTCGTCAAGCAGTTTTGTTGCGCGATCGCCCCCGTCTCCGGAATAAAGTGCCCACCGGCAAACCACAGCTCTCCGGTGGGATCGTAAACAATTGTACCTAAAATCGACACCTCTGGATGCATCGCAAAAAATTGAGGAACCCGGGCCAGCATTCCGGGGAGCAATACAGCATCCGGATTGATCGACCAAACGATCGCCTGCGGATCTTGGCGATAAATCCATTGCAGACCCAGATTGCACCCCCCGCCAAACCCTAAATTTTCCCCCGCCTCTAACACCACCACCGATTCAGACGCCAACTCTCGAATCGACTCATCCCCGGGTGAATTATTCACGATCGCCACGCAATAGGGAATCTCCCCTTGAACACAAATCGATTGCAGTAACTTTTCAGTCAACTCCCTGGAATAATAATTGACCGTTAAAAAATAAATCACATTACTGTCAACTTTTTCCCATCAATTCCCACCAACTCAAAGCAAAACTTTCCGCCACTTTCTCTCCCCAAGTGCCCCAATTCTTCATCATACCAACTCGATTTGAGAATCATCGCCAATCATAAATCGGAACGCTTTCGGGCGGCGAGGTGCCACAGTCAATTGCGCGCGACGTCCGATGACGCTATCCACCAATCGCTGATGAATTCCGGTGATTTTAGCCCCCTGCAAAATCACACTATGCTCCAACTCCACATCAATCAGAGTTGCCCCATCAGCGATACTGCTATACGGCCCGATAAAACAGTTTTCTAAATAGCAATTTTCTCCAATGGCCACCGGCCCGCGAATCGAACAGTTTACCACCTTCGTTCCCCGACCGATTTGCACTCGTCCGATGACTTGACTTTGGGCATCGACTTGTGCTAAAATACTAGGAGTTAATTGGGTATCTAAAATAATCCGATTGGCTTCGAGCAGGTCATCTTTTTTTCCCGTATCCAACCACCAGCCTTCCAAAGTGCAAGATTCCACAGCGGTTTCGCATTCGATCAGGCGTTGAATGGCGTCGGTGATTTCTAGTTCCCCTCGGGGAGAAGGTTGGATTTGCGCGATCGCCTCGTGAATTTTGGGCGAAAAGAAATAAATTCCTACCAATGCCAAATTCGAGGGCGGGTCTTTTGGCTTTTCTACTAATTTTAATACTTTCCCCCGTCGGTCTACTTGCGCCACACCAAACGCACTGGGATTCGACACCGGACGCAGGAGAATCAACCCATCTAGATTTTCTGCTTTAAACTTCTGCAAAAACGGATTGAGCGGTCGTTGAATGAGGTTATCTCCTAAATACATTACAAACGGAGAATCCTTTAAAAACGGTTGGGCAATTTTCACCGCATGAGCCAACCCGGCGGGTTCTTCTTGTAAAATATAGGTAATATTTGCTTTGAAGCGATCGCCATTGCCGGTGAGCGATTGCACTTCCTCGCCAGTTTCGGGACTGATAATAATCCCAATCTCGGTAATTCCCGCCGCTACGATGCCTTGAATTCCATACCACAAAATCGGTTGATTGGCCACCGGCACCAATTGTTTTGCCCCCGAGTAGGTGAGGGGTCGCAAGCGCGTACCTTTCCCGCCGGATAAAATTAAAGCTTTCATGCTCATTTAACCCTTAAAATTCGCTAACATTTGTCGCAGTCCCTGTCGCCAGTGGGGGGGATAGGTGCCCAAAACCGAGGCAATTTTGGCACAAGAGAGAACCGAATAGGCAGGGCGCTTTGCCGGGGTGGGATATTCCGCTGTGGTAATCGGGGTCACGCGCTGCACTTGCAGGGGAAATCCGAGGGATTTGGCTTCTTCAAAGATAGCCACGGCGAAATCGTACCAACTGGCAACCCCGCTATTGGTGTAGTGGTAGATACCCGGGGGGATAGCCAATTGCACGATAGAGGCGATCGCCCCAGCTAAATCCCCGGTCCAGGTGGGACTTCCCACTTGGTCCGCCACCACCCGCAACTCTTCGCGATCGCCCCCTAAGCGCAGCATGGTCTTGACAAAATTTCCCTTTCCCCCACTGCCATACACCCAAGCGGTTCTCAAAATAATAAAATCGCCCCCTACTTCTTGAATGGCTTGCTCGCCGACAAGTTTCGATTTCCCATAACTTCCCAGGGGATGAGTGGGGTCGGTTTCCGAGTAGGGATGACTTTGCGTCCCGTCAAACACGTAATCCGTGGAAATGTGAAGCAGTCGCGCCCCTATTTTCTGACTTTCTTCTGCCAAAACCCCCACCCCAGTTCCATTAATTGCCGTAGCTAATTCCGGTTCGCTTTCCGATTTGTCCACCGCCGTGTAAGCAGCAGCATTGACCACCACATCGGGTCGAACTTCAGCGATCGCTTGGCGAATGCGGTCCGGTTGGGTGAAATCGAGAGTGGCGCGATCGCGCCGTGTCACCTCTCCCACCGCCGGCAAAATGGTTTGCAATTCCTGACCCAATTGGCCGGTCATTCCTGTGAGTAAGATTTTCATCGTTAATCGTTCTTTAGACGAAAGGGAATGGTTGCGTTAAGCCACATCGATGGATGGGTAGCGGGAAGAAAAACGAGAGTCTGGAGATATGAAATCGGCGAGAATAGCACCGCAAAATTAACGATTAACTAGACAAACAATTCGGCGCTTTTTAACGGCACGCCGGCGCGGTCTTTTGCCGATAAAATTGGCGATGCTGTATCGTTAACGGGCCAGTCAATTCCGATATCCGGGTCATCCCATTGAATCGAGCGTTCGGATTGGGGATGGTAGTAGTCGGTGGTTTTGTACAACACTTCCGCCATTTCCGACACCACGAAAAATCCGTGAGCGAATCCCACAGGAATCCAGAGTTGTCGGTGGTTTTCCGAACTGAGTAAGCAACCGACCCACTGTCCGAAAGTGGGGGAATTTTTGCGGATATCCACGGCTACATCAAATATGCTGCCGAGTGCCACGCGGATTAATTTGCCTTGGGGCTGTTGCAGTTGGTAGTGCAAACCGCGCAGGACATTTTGGCGCGATCGCGAGTGATTGTCTTGGACGAATTCTCCCGTAAAGCCAGTTTTTTCGGCAAATTCTCGCTTGTTAAAACTTTCAAAGAAAAAGCCGCGCGAGTCGCCGAATACTTTGGGTTCGATAATGACCACATCGGGAATGTGGGTGGGAATAACGTTCATCGAGTCGGATTCGCAGGCGGTTGGGTGGGCATTGTCTGTATTCAGACGTTAGTTAATTTATCAGAAATGTTGATGCAATGGGAAAAGCGGGGCAGGGGAGTTGCATTCTGGGTCAGAGTACAACTCCCGGGGGAAGGATGGAAAGGGAGGGTTAGGGCAACTGCCAATATTTACAAGCGGCATAAGCAAGTGTCACCACGCCGGTAACGATCGCGGACTCGTCTATGGAAAATTGCGGGTGGTGGAGGGGGTAGTTGGGTTTATCCCGATGACCGACACCGAGACGAAACATGCTGCCCGGGGCATGTTCGAGGTAGAGGGAGAAGTCTTCGGCCCCCAGGGAGGGTTCGGGTAAAATTTGCACGCGATCGCTGCCCCATGCTTCCACTGCGGCACTTTCGAGCGCTTGGTTCATTATCGGGTCGTTTTGTACGGAAGGCACGCCGCGACGGTAGTTGAGGTGATATTTTGCGCCGTACATTTGGCACACACCGGCCACGATTTGCTCGATCCAGCCGGGCAATTCGGCGTGAGTGTCGGGGTGGAGCGATCGCACGGTGCCGAGCAATTTTACCGTATCGGCAATCACGTTGGGTGCCCGCCCCCCGGTAATTTGACCGATGGTCAACACCACCGGGCGTAGGGGATTGTGGGTGCGACTGATGGCTTGTTGTAGGGTGGTAATCACTTGGGATGCAATCCAAATCGCATCGATCGCCTGGTGGGGACGCGCCCCATGTCCGGATTCTCCTTGAATGATAATTTCTAAGTCATCCGCCGCCGCTGTCAGCGCCCCATGTCGGATCCCCACAGATCCGGCGGGAATGGTGGGAAACACATGCAAGCCAAAAATGCCTTTCACCTTCTCCATCGCGCCATCTTTGACCATCCACCCGGCACCCTGGGCGATTTCCTCTGCCGGTTGAAACAGGAACCGCACGTTTCCCGGGAGGGTTTCTTTCAGTTGGGACAGAACCATTGCGGTTCCTAGTCCCACGGTGGCGTGAACGTCATGTCCGCAAGCGTGCATCACGTCGGCTTTCTGCGAGGCATATTCTAAGTCGGTGCGTTCGGCAATCGGCAGAGCATCCATATCGGTGCGAATGGCTAACCACCCATCGTCCTCGCCCTGACCCACCAGTTCTCCGATAACGCCTGTTTTTGCCACCCCCTCGCGCACGTGGACACCACAGGAAGAAAGGACACCGGCGACATAAGCGGCGGTTTGATATTCCTCACCGCTTAATTCGGGATGACTGTGAAAATGTCGCCGAATCTCTATCAGGCGTGGCGCTAATTGTTCTGCAAGGTCTTTGATTTGGCTGAGCATTTGGATTTCGGTTTTTGGGCTATAGTGCATGGTCATAGTTTGGCGTTGATTGCCAAAAAATTGCAATTCAGCCGGCAGGGAGGGCAGAGGGTTCAACCGCTTATCCCAATTTTCTACATTATTGGCGATCTCTAACCCCCAGCGGTCAGCACATGGCACTCCATTCACCGACATAAGCTCGGTATAGCAGTTCTCATATGGGTGAGGTAACGAATTTTTACTTCGGAGATGCAAGCGCGGTTAGGACTATTCGGCTGCTTACTACATCAAGAAAGAGACCTGCTATATTTCACCACCACCACGCGATCGGTGGAAAAAAACTATCCCGATATCCGCAATAGTTATTTATCCCTAGTCCAACTCCCAGGGATGGAAAAAAACTATCCC
>NZ_JAJENT010000570.1:0-22578 GCF_035615515.1 Phormidium sp. CCY1219 | reverse complement strand
GCGAATTCATACTGCTGCGCTTCTGACGCCTCACCCCCGGTCAGCTCAAAAAAACTGCTCGGTTGTTGTTTGAACAAGCGATAAAATATTGGATCTGTCTTCATTGTGTGTACGGGAATTATTTTACAATTGCTGTGCTTTATATTCTATTGCAACACTCAATACTAAAACCTAGTTGGACGACCAAACAATTGATGATTTATGGGACATTTAATTCAGGTTATAGATAATTTAGATAAATATTTCGCGAGCTTTGGGAAAGGATGGGTAATTGCAATGGTGCGCCCATATAAACCTTAGCCAGCATAGAAGAAGCAACCCGATCGCCTCCCCCTGGCTGTAGGGAAATTCGTAGCTGCTTTAATTCATTTCTCCGGAAGAAATGAGAAGAAAAAATAGGCGGCAGAAAAAAGTTACACCTCCAGACAGAAAACTTACACCCATAGAGGGATGAAGTTTGCCATCCCAAATGATGTAATGGAAAGTGTAATACAGCCCGAATGTGCTGTAATTCCTTAACTATAACGATTTTCACAACAGGAGGAAAGATGGCTGTCCGACATCTCAAACGAGCCGTAGGTGTATTTCCCGATCTGGAAAATGCCAGAGGCGCATTAGAAGAATTAAAAGACAACCACTTCCCAATGGAGCGCGTTTCGGTGATTGCCAAAGATACCGAAACCCCCCTCGGCGCTGACATCGAAACCGAACGCAAAGGAAACAAAGCCGATGAAGGCGCAGCGGTGGGTGCCGCCACTGGTGGTGCCCTCGGAACCCTGGGCGGATTACTCGTGGGTTTAGGTGCCCTCGCCATTCCCGGAATTGGGCCGGTGATGTTAGCCGGTGCCACGGCTACCGCCCTAGCCACCACGATTTCTGGTGGTGCCATTGGTGCCGCTGCAGGCGGTTTGGTTGGTGCCTTAGTGGGGTTGGGAATCCCCGAAAAACAAGCCAAAATTTATAACGATCGCGTCGCCCAAGGCGATTATTTAATCATCATCGAAGGCACCGACGATGAAATCCATCGTGCGGAAGAAATCGTCCAGCGTCGCGGTATCGAAGAGTGGGGAATTTACGAAGCCCCAGAAGCCACCGGAACCACCGCCACTCAGGTTCATCCTCAAAATGAAGTGGTTCGTCGCGAAACCCGAGTGGTGGATGAAGAACCTGTCATCGATCGCGAAAAAGAAGTGGTTCGCGAAGAAAAAGAAGTGGTTCGCGAAGAAAAAGAAGACGTGGTTTACAGCGACGACGTAATGACAGTGGTCGATCGCAGCGAACATCATCATAAGAAAACCCGGTAATCTTTAGAAACCGCGATCGCCTCAGCAAAATTCATCCGGCAAATGCGGTCGCTCACCGCTTTCCCAAACCCACGAATCATCCCAAATTATCGTCACTTAGGATAGATTCAACCCTGAGTGGTGGGCGAAAATCCCGGGACGAATGCCCTGCAAGCGATCGCCATACATAAACCCTGCAAAAGTCACACTCATTGAGGAATCAAATTATGAAAAAGCTGACGCCATTTTTACTCGGTATTCTCGTCATGTTTGGGGCGAGTGCTTGCAACGTTGCCCAAACCAGTGGAGATGCTCCCGATAGTGTAGAAGACACGGCAGAACAACCCGCGCAAGTGGAAGAAACCCTCGAAGATGCCGATGATAACGTCCGTCAAGCGCAACTTAACAGTGACATTCGCGCCCGAGAACAACGAAACGATATATACGGCGACCAACAAGAAAGAGCCGAAAGCGATCTCGAAAGCGAAGTTCGCAGTAAATTAGAAGCAAATATTCCGCGCGGTAAGCTAGCGGTACAAGCGGACGACACTGGAACGGTAACAATTGTCGGCACCGTTCCCAACGAAAAAGAATACAATACCATCGAACCTTTAGCCAAAGAAATTCTCGGCGTCAACGACGTGAAGATGGATGTGCGTATCGTGCCGCCAGAAGCACAGACCGAAGAAAATATGATGGGTGAATAAATTCTCTCCTTTAACCCACCTTCGTCCCCATCCGGGGACTTTTTTCTTTGACAAAATGTCTGCGGTTTGCCGTCACGGGCACCCCTGTCCTCCTCCCCGAAGCGATCGGCGGGGGACGAACATTGAAGTGATACTCACTTAATCTAGGTTTTTATGTGAAATCACTTAACCCCTACTGACTCTACATTCACTGAGCCTTGGCCTGAATTTCTTTTTGTTTCTCCCGGGCAAATGTTAATAACTCTTGCGCCTCTTGGGTCACCGTGGTGCCCGGTTGAACTTTTTCCAACTGATTGATAATTTTTTGGAGATCCGCCCCGAGTCTTCCCCAGTTGGGGTTGTCCGGATTTGTGGTTGTCGCTAAAGCTTGCCAAGACGCGATCGCATCTTTCGCGCGATCGAGTGCAACCACCGAATCCCGTTGTGCGGCTAAGCGAACCTTCACCGTAGCCAAATTCCCCCGATACTCCGCCAGCTTAGTTTGCGCGTCGAGATAACCCGGGTCAGACTCGCCGACTTTTTCCAGTCGCGCGATCGCCTCACTCCACAGAGAAACCACCTGCTTCCATTTCCCTTCCGAATGCGGCGGATCCTGAGACGCGATCGCCGCGAGCATCGCAAACTTTTTCGCCGCCTCAATCAAGGTTGTGGTTCGCAAACTCGCTTCTGCCGACCCTGCCACCTGCTGAAAATCCCGCTTCGCCGCTTGCAGTTTGGGGCGCGTTTGCCCACCCGCCAGAGTCGCCGTCGGGATTTCTTCTAAGCGGTCGATCGCCGAAAGCCATGCCGCGATCGCCCCTTGCTTTTCTGTCAACGTTGTCGCCGTTTCGTACTCCCGTTTTGCCGCCTCCAGTGCTTCCTCTGCTTCCCTCAGACCCAACAGCGCATTTTGTTCCTGAAATATCTTCGCCTCCATCCGCGCCACCGATTTGCGCGCCCCCTCAAACTCATCCAAAGTGAACTGCCAACTACAGCCAAACAACGTGCAATACCGCTGCGGATAATATCCCAAAAACCACACCGGCAGATGTTGCAAATGCTCATTTGCCGCCTGAACCTTCTGCAACCCCAACTCAAAATCTGCCGCACTCGTAGCATTATTCACCAATTGGTCGGCTTGTTCCACCTGAGAAATCGCCTCCCGATAGTGATAATCCATACTCAAATAACTCGGTAGCAGCACCATCGGCATCGTCTTCGCCACCGGTCGGCGAATCATCGGATAAGGTAAATTCAGCAGCCAAATCGCACCCGCCAGACCGATCGCCCCCACCGGTATCCATTTGAGACGACTCAATCCACTCGGGGGACGATTCGCCTTAGCCGCCGCTTGCAACACCTGCGGGCTAAAATTGGGATAAATATCCTTAACAATCTCGTAAAGTTCTTCTTGCGAGGCACTTTGGCCGGTTTGCTGGCGCAGTTTGTCCAATCGCTTCAACGCCATATTCCGTTGCACTTGGCCGGCTTGATCCTCAGTGGCGCATTTTTCCACCTCCGCATGCAGAATATCAAAAGCGCGTTGGTTGAGACGAAACTGAGACATTGACCCGATCCTCCCGTAAGCTTCCCCCGTAGGACGAATGACGAATTCAGTGCCCCTCACTCGTGAGGGGGCGAATTTTTTTCTCCGATGGCTTCAATTATGGCACGGGGGAGGGGGAGTGGAGGGGAACGGTTAACCTTTCTTTGCATTCTGCCTGCCCTGGATAGTTCTCCAGCCCCCAAAACCCAGACCCGCCAAGGGTGGCAACCCTGGTATTTTATTGACGGTAGAAAAATATCCGGTTTCCCGACCGAATTTATGGGGATTAAGGGTAAAATGCAGCAGAGTTCATTTATAATGAATGCTTCTGTGAGCTGAGTTCTCCGGCGTGAAGCGAAAAGAGACGATCGCGAATGCTTCAGTCTGACAGCGGGTGCTGCGCGTGAAAACGCTGAGGATCGGCGCAGGCGATCGCCGCCGAGGATCGGCGCAAAACAAGAGCGATCGAGACCGATTGCAGTTGTGCAAAGTTTGTGACACCAGCATGGGCATCAGAAAACAGCATTTTGGGATGATTTTAGAAAGCATGAGAGCGTTGTGGCGGTTTTCCCAAGGGAAACGCCGCTGGATCGGCTATCTGGTAGCGGTGGCCATTTACGCCCTGGTGATGGTGGTGCCCTTGCCCGGATTTGAGGAAGCGGCGCGGCGATCGCTCGCCGTCTTTGGCGTAGCGGCATTCTTATGGGGTACCAACACCCTGCCCCTCCCAGTCACCGCCATCATCATCTTATTCTTGCTCCCCTTTAGCGGAGCCATTTCCCACGCCGATACCTACTCCTACTTCGGCAACCGGGCGGTATTCTTCATTCTCGGAGCCTTGATTTTAGCCAGTCCCATCATGCGATCGGGACTCAGCACCCGCATCGCCCTCGCCGTAGTTTCCCGATTTGGCCACAGTCAGCGAACCTTGTTAGCCTCCATCTTGGGGTTAGCCGCCTTAATGTCCTGTACCATCAGCGCCCATGCGGTGGCCGCCATGTTGTTTCCGATCGTGCTTGAAGTGGTACGCGCCGCTGGTGGCAAACCGGGCGGAAGCTTTGGTTTGGCCGCATTTCTCTCCCTGGCGTGGGGAGTAGTGATCGGCTCGAACACCACCTTACTCGGCGGCGCGAGAGGCCCGTTAGCCCTGGGAATTTTGCAAAATACCACCGGTCAGAGCATTAATTTTTTAGAATGGACCATTTGGACCATTCCCTTGGTGCTGGTGCTGTTGTTCGTCGCCTATGGGCTATTGCAAAAAATGGGACAAGGAGAAAAAGTGTCCTTGAAAGCGGCGCGGCGGTTTTTGGAAAGGCGCAACCAACAACTGGGTAGCATCTCGCGTCGGGAAGTGAAAACCGCCTGCATCATGCTGTTGACGATCGCCTTGTGGGTGTTTGCCGGTGACGCCTGGGGTCTCGATAGCGTGGCGTTTTTAGGCGTCTCGTTAGCCTTTCTCCTCGGGGTTGCCCATTGGCAGGAAGTGGAGGAAGATGTGAACTGGGGTATTTTTTTGATGTATGGCAGCGCGATCGCCCTGTCTGCCGCACTGAGCAATACCGGTGCGGCGGCTGGACTCACCCAATGGCTCCTCGGTTCCGGCATTAACTGGCCGATCCTGATTTTCGCCACCGTGGTTTTCATCTCCTTGGCTATGACGGAATTTATGAGCAATGCGGCTGCTGTGGCGGTGATTCTTCCCGTAGCACTGGCTCTGGCTCAGGAATACGGCATCGATCCCCGGGCGATGAGCTTGGGGGTGGTGATTCCGGCGGGGTTGGGATTTATGCTACCCGTGAGTACCCCGGCGATCGCGATCGCGGTCAGCAGTGGCTACGTCCGCCCCCTCGCCGTGTTACGCTGGGGAATCTGGCTCGATCTGATAGGATTATCTCTGTTTTTAGCCATGAGCAAGCTTTATTGGCCTTTGGTGGGATTGAGGTGGTAGGATGACCGGTTCAAAAACACAATTTTTGCTCTTAATTTTGACCAACCCCTACGCCTACGAAACCGCACTGGACAAGGCCCTCACCCAAGCACAGCAAACCCATCGCCCGTTAAAGGTGGTCTTCGCGATCGACCCAGAAGACCTGGATACCCTGATGCGCGATTTAGGGGAAAGTGGATGGCTCGGAATCGGATCGCGGCGCAGCTTGCAAGAAAGCATGTTGGGAGGCTACCGCGCCTTAGCTGCCGACATTTTGGAATCCGTCGAAAGTCAGTGTGCTGAGGCGGGAATCCCGGTGGAAACCCATGTGGAAGAGGTTCGCTTACAGCCTTACCTTCAAAGCTGGATCGACCGGGGAGTGGAGAACATTATGGTCAATGGTTCTCACTCTCTGACCCCCATTATGGAAAAAATGAGTCCCTCGGTGGAATGGATACCGGAAGAGTGAAAAAGGGACAAATAACTGTACAATCGTAAAGCTCGATCGGGGTCTTTACAAAAACTGTAGTCGTTGTTAATTGGAAAGTATCGGGAGTTAAGTCAAAATGCAACAGCGTGGTGTCACGGTGTGGTTTACGGGTCTTAGCGGTGCAGGCAAGACCACGATTAGCCGAGGGGTAGAAAAACAACTGCGATCGCGCGGATGTCTCGTGGAAATCCTCGATGGGGATATCGTCCGTCAAAACCTCACCAAAGGACTGGGGTTTAGCAAAGAAGACCGTGACGAAAATATTCGCCGCATTGGTTTCGTTTCCCATCTTCTCACCCGCAATGGCGTCATCGTTTTGGTGTCCGCCATTTCTCCTTACCGTGAAATTCGCGAAGAAGTTCGCAACCGCATCGGCGATTTCGTACAAGTCTTCGTTAATGCTCCCCTGAAAGTCTGCGAAGACCGCGATGTAAAGGGGCTTTACAAAAAAGCACGGGCAGGAGAAATCAAGAATTTTACCGGCATTGACGACCCTTATCAAGAACCGGAAAATCCAGATGTCAATTGTCACACTGACCTCGAAAGCGAACCCCAAAGCGTCGCTAAGGTTCTGGAATATCTAGAAGCAAAAGGCTATCTGCCTAAAGTCTAATGGCTTGACATCAAATGCCGGGTGAAACATTTCTTCCCCCCGGCTTATCACTTAAGTGATAAGCCGGGGGTACTGCCTACCTTCCTACCACATCTAGCTTGATTCTCTGGGAATTGTCGGAGAGATGCGCTCTTATCGGCGTCTCTACAAGAAAAATTACCCACATTCATTTGTTTTAGGCGCGATGCGGTACGACTCCCCCGACTTACCCCACAAATTAACCGAGAAAGGGGGAAATATAAGTGATAATAAGTAGTGATGGGGAATGCCCGTCTACTAACTTAAGTGATTTATGGGGACAATGCTCACCCTACAGGGTTCGGAAGGCAATCCGTGGGTCATGCCTGGAAAATAAACGCTAGGATCGAGACAGTCACCGCCTTATCCGCAAAAGGAATCGCGGCGCACTGCACTCGGGATCTGGAGTTCAACGATGTTAATGCTGCTTTTCTATGTCGGGGAGGATCGTTTTGCCCTGAAGTGTTCTCAGGTGGTGGAGATTATTCCCCGCGTCACCCTCACAACATTGCACCACGCCCCCGAATATGTGGCGGGATTGTTTAACTACCGAGGGGCGATCGTACCCGTTATCGATCTGTGCCATTTAATTCAAGGGAATCCCTGTCGTCATGCCCTAAGCACTCGCATCATTATCGTCCACTACCCGGGGAAAAATAATACGCCCCACCTATTAGGTTTGATGGCCGAACGGATTTCCGATACCTTAGATCGTCCAGAAACGGAGTTCGTTACTCCGGGATTTCAACTGGATGAGGCGGCATATTTCGGCGAAATAATGATAGACGAACAAGGAACCATCCAGCGAATCGAAATCGATCGCTTATTATCCGAGCAAGTCGAAGCATTCTTATTACCCGCCTCGGAGAGCTAAGCACGATGATACACGACGAAATCGAAACCCTGCTGAGAAACAAAATCGGTTTGAATCCCGAAACCTTGGGGCCGCGGGCGATCGCCACTGCAGTGAACCAGCGCATGAAATCAGCCGACATCACCGATCGCCGAAACTATCTGCAGCAATTGTACCGTTGCCCGCGAGAAATGGAAGCCCTGATCGAATCAGTGGTCGTCCCGGAAACCTGGTTTTTTCGCAACGAAGAAGCCTTTAATTATCTGCGTCATTACGTCATCTTTGAATGGATTCCCCACCACTCCCACCGCGCCCTGCGCGTGTTGAGCATCCCCTGTTCTACCGGAGAAGAACCCTTTTCCATTGCCATCACTTTACTCGATGCCGCTTTACGAGTACAAAACTTTCACATCGATGCAGTAGATATTAGCAAACAAGCCCTCCAAAAAGCCAAGCGCGGGGTCTATCGAAAGAATTCATTTCGCGGCCAAAATATTTCCTTTCGCGATCGCTATGGCTGGGAAACTCCAGAGGGCTATCACTTGTCCCCACAGGTTCGCAAATCGGTGAATTTTATTCACGGCAATCTACTCAACCCGCTGTTTCTCTACAACAATCCCCCCTACGATATCATTTTTTGCCGCAATTTGTTAATCTATTTCGACGTGGAAGCCCGTCAGCGGGCCGTGCAAATTTTAGAGCGCTTATTAGCCCCAACGGGTCTGCTATTTGTCGGATCGGCAGAAGTCAGCGCCCTCAGCGGGCGATTCATCTCCTTGCGCCATCCCATGACCTGGGTGTACCGCAAAGCCGATCCCAGAGGCGATCGCGCCGAAAACCGGAAAATCAGCGCCCAAGCAGCGCCTCCGGTGGCGATCGCCCCTCCACCAATCTCCTATTCCCCCGTCGCCGAAAAACCCGCACCCACCCCCAACCCCACGCCAGAGTCTTTACTCGACAGCGCCAGAAATCTCGCCGATAACGGTCGCTTGCATGAAGCCGCCCACCTCTGCGAAACTTATCTGCGTCAAAATCGCACCGATGCCGACGCTTATGTATTATTAGGAGAAGTACAAGGAGCCGCAGGGCATGAGGAACTCGCCGAGCAATCTTTCCAAAAAGCGATTTACCTCGACCCCAACCATGTAGACGCACTGCTGCATCTGGCTTTACTCAAAGAACATCAAGGAGAAATAGCCAGCGCTTCTGGCATCCGACAGCGGATCGCGAGACTGCTAAAATTGCAGGGTGAATAAGGCATTCGGCACCGGATCCCGCGCGCCTGTACCCTCCCAAACCAAACCAAACATCAGACTCGGACGAAGGAGAATACATCAACATATGTTTCAAAATATGTCCTTACAAAAGCGAATGCTCGCTGCTTTTTTATTTATGGGGTTTATTGTATTGTGCGTTGGGTATGTAGGGTGGTTCGGGAATTCCAAGCTGATCCGACACATTAAAACAATTAGCGACAATGCCATGCCCAGCGCGATCGCCCTGTGGAAAATCAATGAAGCCCAAACTCAAATTCAATCCGCCGAGCGATTGTTGCTCAATCCCCGCACGCCCCCCGACCAAAGAGACGAAGCGATAGAACGCATTGAGCGTTCCCAACAACTGGTTCAAGAGGTTTTGGGGGAATACGAAACCATTGACAAAAAACCCGAAGAAATCCAACGCTACGAAGATTTCCGAGACAAATGGAATACCTGGATGAGATATCATCAGGAATTTCTCGAACTCAACGAAGAATTTGAAGAATACGATATCCTTCAACCTTGGGAAGTGCAGGCACAGTTACTCAGAGCCGATCGCGAAGATTCCCCAGAAATGGCCGCCGCACAAGCCGCCGCCGCCATCCTCGATGAAATCAACGAGCAAACCATAAATCAAAAAGCTCCCGCCTATAAAGCCGCCGAAGAAGCACTCGAACAAGTCATTCTCTACAATCAGCAAGAAGCAAGCGATGCCACCCTTGCGGCTGATGCGGACGTTACCCTGAGCCGCTTTGGGGTAATTCTCGGCACGATTGTCGGTCCGGTAACGGCGATTGTATTTGGGGTGTACTTTAGCAATACCATCGCCAAACCCCTAGGCGCTAAAATTGTCGGCGTGGTTAGAGTGGCTGAAAAAATCTCGGCGGGAGATCTCACCACCCCGGTTCCAGTCACCGATTCTAAAGACGAAATCGGGCGATTAACCACCGCTTTTTTTAACATGACGCGCAAACTCAATTCCCTGATCCGTCAGGTGCAACATTCTGGCATTCAAATTACCAGTTCCACCACGCAAATTGCCGCTTCGGGGAAAGAGTTAGAAGCCACCGTCACCGAACAAGTGGCCTCCACCAATCAAGTGGTAGCAACGGCAAAAGAAATTGCGGCAACTTCTGGTGAATTGGTCAAAACGATGGATCAAGTCAGCGATTTAGCCGGAACCACCGCGATCGCCGCCGGTAGCGGCCAAAAAGATATCGTTCGCATGGAAACCACCATGCGTCAGCTTGCCGAAGCCACCAGTTCTATATCCGGCAAACTCGGGGTAATTAGCGAAAAAGCCAATAACATCAATAGCGTTGTCACGACTATCACCAAAGTGGCCGATCGCACCAATTTACTCTCCCTCAATGCCGCAATTGAAGCGGAAAAAGCGGGAGAATATGGCACCGGGTTTGCCGTAGTCGCCCGCGAAATTCGCCGCCTCGCCGACCAAACCGCTGTGGCAACTTTGGATATTGAAAGCATGGTGAAAGACATGCAATCTGCCGTTTCCACCGGGGTGATGGAAATGGATAAATTTACTAAAGAAGTGACCCGCAGTGTGGAAGACGTTCGCAAAATTAGCGGCCAACTCGCCCAAATTATCGAGCAAGTTCAAAGTCTTAACCCCCGCTTTGATGCCGTTAGTAAAGGCATGGAAGACCAATCCGTGGGCGCGCAACAAATTAGCGATGCAATGGTTCAATTAAGCGAAGCATCCCGCCAAACCGCTCAATCTCTCCGGGATACCAATCAAGCAATCGAGCAATTGAATGAAGCCGCACAAAGCTTGCAACGAGAAATCTCTTTTTTCAAAGTGCAAAGCTGACTCAGATAGTCATAAAAAATGAACCACCAATGACAATTGACCAATGACCAATAACAATTGACCAATGACAATTGACCAATGACCAATAACAATTGACCAATAACAAATGACCAATGACAATTGACCAATGACCAATAACAAATGACCAATGACAATTGACCAATGACAAGACTCAAGCGATGGGACAAGAATGCTGGAACGAAATCGGTATAGGGGGCGATCGCAGTTGCCCGGAATTGGAACGCTTCATTCATTGCCACAACTGCCCGGTGTATTCCCAAGGGGGGCGCAGTTTGCTCGATCGCGAAGCGCCAGCGGGTTATCGCGAAGAGTGGACCGAATTAGTGCGCGAAGAAACCGTCACGGAGGAACTGCAAGCTAAAACCTTACCCTCGCAACTTACCACCACCCCAGTCGAAGCAGAAAAGACCGTTTCGGTGGCTATCTTTCGCCTGGGAATCGAATGGTTGGCACTCCCGGCATTTACCTTCAAAGAAGTGACGCCTCCTTGTGCGATTCACACCCTCCCACATCGCAGCAACGAGATTTTATTGGGATTGGTGAATATTCGCGGCGAAATCCTCACCTGCATTTCGATGCACAATTTTCTCGGCGTGGAAACCCAATCCGCCAAAAAAAATTCAGCCACCCCGAAACCCCAAATGAGTCCGATTGTCTATTCGCGGATGGTGGTGGTAGAAATCCAAGGAAATCCCTGGGTCTTTCCCGTAGATGAAATCGATGGAATTCATCGATTGGATGTGAAAAGATTCCAAGAAGTACCAGCAGTGCTGTCGAAATCCACCGATGCTTATACACAAGCAATAATTCAATGGCAAAATAAAAAAGTGAATTGTTTAGACTACGAACGGGTATTTTCTAGCGTGAAACGGAGGACGTTGTGACCAACGGAGAATCGGATCTGAGCAATTTTTCCATGCTGGATTTATTCGGCATGGAGGTAGAAACCCAAGCGGCAATTTTAAATGAAAACCTATTAGCGCTGGAAAATCAACAGCAACCGGATAAAGAATTGGAAGCGTTAATGCGGGGGGCGCATTCGATTAAAGGTGCGGCGCGCATCGTGCAAATTAATGCGGCGGTGAACATCGCCCACGTGATGGAGGATTGCTTTGTCGCCGCGCAAGAAGGAGCGATCGCATTAGAAAATCACCACATCGATCGCTTGCTCGAGGGAGTGGATTTGCTGCAACGCATCAGCCAAGTAAAAGAAGAGAACTTAGAAGAGTGGCTGTCGCAACATCACTCAGAGATCGAACGGGTGGAAAGCGCCATTCAAGCGATCGCCGCCGAATCGCGCGGGAAAACCCCCCCAGAAACCCCGTCGCCCCCCGAGGATCGTCAACCGGCGTCACCCGCCCCAACCGCCACCGTGGAGGATTCCCCAGCAGAAGAATCACCGCCACCGGGAGCGATCGCCCCGCAAGCACCCGTCTCCCCCGCGAAACCGCCCATTCCGGTTCAGCAAACCCCGCCAGAAGCACCGCAAAGCGGCGATCGCGTGGTGCGCTTGAGCGCCGAAAACCTGAATCGATTGATGGGATTGGCGGGAGAATCCCTGATCGAAGCCAATTGGCTCGAACCTTTTGCCGATTCCTTACTCAAACTCAAAAGCCATCAGTTAGAACTCTCAAAAACCCTGCAAAAATTACAGAACTCGATGGAGGATATACCCCAGCATAAAATCACCCGAGATTATCTCGATCGCGCCCTAACTATCGAAGCAGATTGTCGGGAATTGTTAAGCGCTCGCATCAACGAGCTCGAATTATTTTCCCGTCGATTTGCCAATCTTTCCGATCGCCTTTATCGGGAAGTGATTGACAGTCACATGCGCCCTTTTACCGAAGGAGTGCAAGGATTTCCCCGGATGATGCGCGATTTGGGCAAACAGCTCAACAAGCAAGTTCGGCTGGAAATTATCGGCAAATCTACCCCGGTCGATCGCGATATCTTGGAAAAACTGGAAGCGCCTCTCACTCACATCCTGCGAAATGCGATCGCGCATGGCATCGAACCCCCGGAAGAGCGGGTAGCCAAAGGTAAACCGACAGAAGGAAAAGTGCGAGTGGAAGCCGCACATCGCGGCGGCATGTTATCGATTCTGGTTTGCGATGATGGTCGCGGAATCGAGTTAGATACCCTTCGCCAAACCGCGATCGCTAAGGGATTGGTCGCACCGGATATGGCCAATCAACTCAGCGAAACCGAACTGATGGAATTTCTCTTTTTACCCCGATTTTCCACCCTCGACGAGGTAACGGAAATTTCCGGACGCGGGTTTGGATTGGATATCGCCAAAAGCATGGTTCAGGAAGTGGGCGGCTTCCTGCGCGCGCACTCGGATCCGGGCAAAGGCATGACCTTTCACTTGCAATTGCCCTTGACCTTATCGGTAATTCGCACTTTGTTAGTCGAGATTGCCGAGGAACCCTATGCGTTTCCCCTGACGCGCATCGATCGCATTTTGCGGGTTTCCAGAAGCGACATCTTTGTGGCCGAAAATCGCCATTATTTTACCCTCGACGATCGCAATATCGGCTTGGTCGCGGCCCATCAAGTGCTCGATCTGCCAGAAAGTGACAGCGAATCCGATACCTTATCGGTTCTCGTCCTCAGCGATCGCTTCACCCAATATGGACTGATCGTCGATCGCTTTCTCGGGGAACGGGATTTGGTGGTCCGCCCCTTAGACCCCCGTCTGGGCAAAGTCCGCGATATTAGCGCCGCCGCGCTCATGGAAGATGGTTCTCCCGTGCTGATCGTCGATGTGGAAGACTTGGTGCAATCCATCGATCGCCTCCTCACTAACGGCGGATTGAGCTACACCCGCGCCAAGAAACACCCACACAAAGCCCCACCCCGCAAGCGCATCCTGGTGGTGGATGATTCGATTACCGTGCGCGAAATGGAACGCAAGTTACTCGAAAACAATGGCTATGATGTCCAAGTGGCAGTCAATGGCATGGATGCCTGGAATGCGGCGCGTACCACCCCTTACGATTTGATTATCAGCGATGTGGATATGCCGCGCATGAATGGCATCGAATTGGTCAACCAAATCAAGACTCATCCGAAATTGAAGTCGATTCCGGTGATTATCGTCTCCTATAAAGACCGCGAAGAAGACCGCATTCAAGGCTTGGAAGCCGGAGCAAACTATTATTTAACCAAAAGCAGTTTCCATGACGATACATTTTTAAAGGCAGTCCTAGACACCATTGGCAAGGCTCATCCCGGATAAAAAATCGGGCAATTTTTATGGAAAACTTTACTCCCGAAGGCTGACAAGGAACGAGCGGTCATGTCTACTGATATAATAAAACTGTCGGAATTAATAATCGATTGTTCGTTAAAAACTTGAATGAAAATTGCAATTGTTAATGACATGCAGCTTGCAGTGGAAGCATTGCGGCGCGTCTTGATGCAAGTTCCGCACTACAAACTGGTTTGGGTAGCGCGCGATGGGGCAGAAGCAGTGGCCAAATGTGCCGCCGATCGCCCCGACGTTATTTTAATGGATTTGTTGATGCCGGTGATGGATGGAGTGGAGGCAACTCGTCAGATTATGCTTCATCATCCCTGCGCCATTTTGTTGGTGACGGCAAGTATCAACGCCCATCTGCCAAAAGTGTTTGAAGCCCTCGGTTATGGGGCGCTTGATGTGGTCGTTACCCCGATTCTTGGCACTTGCGGATATACTCGCGGATCGCAAAGTCTGCTAGAAAAAATTTCTACTCTTGCCAAGCTTCTGGGAAAATCAGCCCCCCCACAAAAACGCGGGATTTCTTGGGTCAAACAACATACCAAACAGAGTAACACTCCACCCTTGGTGGCGATCGGCGCTTCTACCGGCGGTCCGCGCGCGATCGCCACGATTTTATCTCAATTACCCAAAAGTTTCCCCGCCGCCGTGGCGATCGTTCAGCATATCGACGTTCAATTCTCCCCCAGTTTGGTTCAGTGGTTGCACTATCAGTGCCATTTGCCCGTGGAATTGGCGATCGCCGGCAACAAGTTTAAAGCCGGTAAAGTCCTCGTCGCGGCGACGAATGACCACCTGATCTTGCGCTCTAACCTCACCCTGGGATATACCCCAGACCCCCAAAATAATCCCTACCGACCCTCGGTGGATGTGTTTTTCTCCAGTTTGGCCCAAAATTGGCCCACCACTGGGGTAGCAATCCTGCTCACCGGGATGGGAAAAGATGGGGCGGCGGGTTTGCAGTTGCTTCAGGGTGCCGGATGGCATACCATTGCCCAAGACCCGAAAAGCTGTGTGGTCTATGGCATGCCAAAAGCCGCCGTGGATTTGGGTGCCGCAACTCAGGTACTCTCCCTGGATGAGATCGCTTCTACCCTCCTGGAATTATAAGCCCTTCGCGATCGCAATTCTATCCCTTTAGTCGATTCTTTCTCTCTTTTTGCGTACCGCTCTCTTAACCCGTTTGTCCCCGTTTGTTTGAACCCATTCACGGGTCTGCTCTCTCCACCGCGATGACAGCAGTTTTTCTCCCCTTTTTTACTTTCCCCCCCCCCGGATACAATTAATGTGTTATAATCCAAAAATTCAAACTGCCAAACTTAAAGGATTTCATCCCGCTTAATTTTTAGTCAGAAAAAGATTAAAATTTCGCGATAATTTTGGGAACCTTTCCCGCTGTTTCTCGATCGCTCTACCGCAAATCCAGCTCCAGGCGATCGTGCTCCACCCTCAACTCCCATCAGAAATGACGAATGCCCCCAACAAATGACAAATGACCAATGACCAATGACCAATGACCAATGACCAATGACCACCAACAGCAATCCTCTTTCCCCCAAAAATAGCGGGGGTCAGTCTCGGGAGAGATGACAAAACCCCCACTTCAGTGGATAATTCAGTTAAGGGACTCAAGTGACTGAGCCATGAATTACTCCGCAACTTGACCCCGAACGCTGATGCGCTGAAACAGTCCACAAAACACTATCATTTCGCGAAATGAGACAGGTCAAAATGGGAAAAACAAACCTGGGAATTAAGGTAAAAAACTTTAATAAATTTATGAAAAGCGTTAACCAACCCACAGGCGATCGCCAAAGGCATTTTACCCCCCAATCCCTCTCGGATATGAAACAGGAACCCGTTTCGGTTTTGATCGTGGACGATCGCCCGATTGTTGGAGAAGCCGTGCGCCGCTTGTTGGCTACCGAAACCGACATCCAGGTGCATTACTGTAGCGATCCGACTCGCGCCGTAGAGATGGCGACCGAAATTCAACCGACGGTGATTTTACAAGATTTAGTCATGCCCGAGATTGACGGGTTGATGTTGTTGCGCTTTTTTCGCGCTAATCCAGCCACCCGTCACATTCCCATTATCGTCCTTTCCACCCAAGAAAACCCCACCCAAAAAGCCGAAGCCTTCGCTAACGGCGCGAATGATTATTTAGTCAAACTGCCGCATCAAATCGAGTTCATCGCGCGAGTTCGCTATCACTCCACCGCCTATCTGAACTTTCGCCAACGCCACGAAGCCGAATTGATTCGCCAGTACAATCAAGAATTAGAACGACGGGTGGCACAACGCACTCGCCAATTGGAAGAGGTGTTAGACCATCTCAAACAAACTCAAGCCAAATTAGTGCATCGGGAAAAAATGTCCGGTTTGGGACAAATGGTGGCAGGAATTGCCCACGAAATTAACAATCCGATTAGTTTTATCGCCGGAAATGTGGCCCATTCCACCGAATATACCCGCGATTTATTAGACCTGATTCAACTGTATCAAGAAACTTACCCCAATCCTACCCCCGAAATTGAAGCGCTGCACGAAGAAATCGATGTAGAATTTATTCGCCAAGACTTGCCCAAAATTATGTCTTCCATGCAAGCAGGAAGCGATCGCATCCGCCAAATTGTTGAAAATTTACGCTCCTTCTCTCGCTTTGACGAATCGAAAATTAAACCCGTAAATCTCCACGAAGGCATCGAGAGTACCCTGCAAATTTTGCAACACCGCTTGCACCACACCAACATCCAATTGGTCAAAGACTATGCAGATTTGCCAACGGTAGAATGCGACGCCGGCTCCCTCAATCAAGTCTTTCTGAATATTCTGACAAATGCGATCGATGCAGTAGAGTCATCGGTTGATAGTCATTCGTCATCGGTCAATAGTCATTCGTCATCGGTCAGCGATCCACAATCAACCTCTAACAACAAAGGACAAATGACCAATGACAAAGGACAAATGACCAACAACCAAATACAAATGACCAACAACCAAGGACAAATGACCATTCGCATTCGCACAGAAGTCATCGACGGCAATGTTGTTGCTATCCGAATTGCCGATAATGGGTGTGGTATTGCACCGGAACATCTAAAGCGGATTTTTAATCCGTTTTTTACTACAAAAGAGGTGGGCAAAGGAACCGGATTGGGATTATCGATTAGCTACCAAATTGTGGTGGACAAGCATAAGGGATCGTTGCACTGCGAGTCCACCCCCGGAGAAGGAACTGAATTTACGATCGCCATTCCCCTGCGACACAATAATATTACCCACTTGTGTTCCTCTACCGAGCGATCGCCTTCACCTCAGCTACGGGAAATTGCCACCGCTTAGCCCCGCGCTTGTGTCATTGCGGTAAAGTGATTGAGTCAGGTTTTTTCCTACCAATTCTTAGGGCGTAGGGTGGGTATCGCCGAAATTCCCCACGCGATCGCTTCCCGGACCTGGATGTAGCAGGTCAATGCCTACAATCCGGCGCGAGATTGGGCGGGGAAAATGTTTAGCAAAATTAAAATAACTTTACAGGAATTAACATTTGCTAACAACTCCCGGACAGGCGATCGCGCCAAACTCCTGACAGGCGCTTGCTTCGCCAAAACCCTCCCCAGGATCGGCGATCGCCAAAGTTACCAATTGATTGCGATCGATTCACCAAATTTGGCCTGAATTTTCAGTTAAACTACGGATTGACATGGCTTAACTGACCGTGCTAGAAAAAAGAGAGTGCCAAAAACCCTATCTAACCTCTCCAACACTGAATCGAATCTCGGCAATTGTCATCAAAAATTGCCCAACCTGGAGCTTAGTCGGTTTTCGCTGTGAACCCCTGGCAAGGGGGTTTATCATTGCATTTATTCCCAAATCATTCGACAAGTTCCACCTCTGTAGGGTGCGTGACGCGGGTTAAATTCACTTTGCCACCAGCCCACCCATTCCCCTCCCGCGTAACGGACTTGATACCAGCCTCGTTACGCTGTTTGAATCTATTTAACCCTTATCCCACCCATTCGTACCCCCACCAACCTTACTCACCCAAAACGACCTCCTCTGTTTCTTTCTGGGAGGATACTACCGATGAAACAGAAGCAAACAGCATGTCCGTCGAAAGCGCCTCAAACCGCTTTATCCAGGACAGAAAATCCCGTTAATATTTTACTCATTGACGACCAACCGATTGTCGCCGAGTCTCTCAAGCGCCTGTTAGAATCGGAAGAAAACATTACCTTCAACTTCTGTTACGATCCCTTTCGCGCGATTCCGATGGCGATCGAGATGTTGCCCACGGTAATTTTATTGGATTTAATCTTGCCCGAGATTGATGGGTTGATGTTATTGAAATTTTTGCGCGCCAATCCAGCAACCCGCGAGATTCCGATCGTGGTTCTTTCTTCTCAGGAAGAAGCGCAACGCAAAGCCGAAGCATTTGCACTGGGTGCTAGCGATTATTTAGTGAAATTTCCGGAAAAAATCGAGTTGGTCGCTCGCCTGCGCTATCATTCTAAAGCCTATCATAATTTTTTGCAACAGCGATCGGCTTATCAAGAATTGGCACAGCTTCACGCTACCTTAGAAAATCGGGTAGAGGAAAAGACGAGGAAACTCACAGAAACCGTAAACAACCTACAGCAAACCCAAGCGCAACTGCTGCAAGCGGAAAAAATGTCTGCCCTCGGACAATTAGTTGCCGGCATCGCCCATGAAATCAACAACCCGGTAAATTTTATCGGGGGGAATTTAGTGCATGCAACTCAATATACCCAAGACTTATTAGAACTCGTCCGACTTTATCAAGAAAGTTGTAAAACCTCCCATCCAGAAATTGAAGAATTTAAGGAAGCCATAGATTTAGATTTTCTTCGCGAAGATTTACCCGAATTAATGTCTTCTTTAAAAATCGGCGTCGATCGCATCAAAGAAATTGTCGATAATATGCGGAATTTCTCCCGCATAGATGAGGCGCAGATGAGCTTGGCCGACCTTCACGACTGCCTCGATAGTAGCCTATTAATTCTACAACATCGGCTGAAAAAAAATAACATCAACCTGGTGCAAAACTACGGCGAACTTCCAGAAATTGAATGCTATCCGGGACAACTTAATCAAGTGTTTGTGAATCTGATTGGCAATGCGATCGATGCGCTAGAGTCATTTGGCAAGAGTCATTCGTCATTCGTCACGGGTCATTCGTCATCAGTAACAGGTTTAAATGACCAAGGACAAACCCCCAATGACCAACAACCAATGACCATTTCCATTCACACCGAAGCGATCGCCCCCAATTTGGTGAGGGTGCGAATTGCCGATAGCGGTTCTGGAATCCCACCCGAGGTTTACCAACAGATATTTCACCCCTTTTTTACCACCAAACCGGTGGGAAAAGGCACCGGATTGGGATTATCCATTAGCCATCAGATTATCGTCGAAAAACATGGCGGAGTGTTGCGATGCGAATCCCAACTGGGAAAGGGAACCGAATTTTTCATCGAACTACCAGTGCGCCAAAATGCAGTGGGCGATTTGTCGCCTTCTGAATTAGAAGCAAAACCCCCTCTCGTGGAGTATCCCACATCTGCCTAAAAGGGATTAGAAATCAGGTGGTTTATCAAAACTTCGTAGAGACGCTAATCATCGCGTCTCTACAGCAACTTATTATCAACTCGCTTCCGGTTTTTCGGGTATCCTGCATGAAAAACTCCCCCTAAGATTCACTTAATTCGGTATCCAAAAACACCCGAACTTCTTCGAGAAGTTCTCGAAAAGATGCGAATAAATCCATTGCGCCTTCCAGAGTTTGCTGTCGGGCCATTTTTTCGAGTTGCTTCGCTTGTGCGGATAAAGTGGGTACCCCCATGTTTGCGGCAGAACCTTTGAGACGATGGGCGTAATGTTTCACTTGCGAATAATCTTCTGATTGGATAGCCTTTTCTAAGGGAGTTAAATCTTTATTGGCGGTATCGAGAAACATTTGCAGCAATTGTTTTTGCACCTTAACTTTGCCGCGAGAGATGGTTTGCAGACGGTCTAAATCTACTGGGGAACTCCCGGGGGCGATCGCATTTTTTTCCTTCTTATCCGCCTCATCTGTAGCTGATGCGTCAGTTTTGGCGGGTACCGTACCGTTTTGGGCCACCGGGGCAGTGTCTTGCCGATCGCGGGTTTTTGCTTCCGGGGCACTTGTCGCCTCAGACTTTGAGGGAACAGGGGGCTGACTTTGCGGGATCCAGTGTTCGAGAACTCGGGCTAAATCCTCTTGTTCCAAAGGTTTGCTCAAGTAATCATCCATTCCCGCCGCCAAACACTTTTCGCGATCGGCTTTCATTGCATTTGCCGTTAAAGCAATCACCACCGTTTTTTCCGATACCGTTTCCCCAGAAGAAAGCGCCTCGCGACGACGCAATTCCCGAGTAGTGGTATAGCCATCCATTTGCGGCATTTGGCAATCCATCAACACCAAATCGTAATCTTCGGCGTGGAGTTTTTCCAGCGCTTCTACCCCATTGGTGACGCAATCTGCCTGATAGCCCAAAGCTTCCAGTTGACTGAGGATTACGGTTTGATTGATGAGGTTATCTTCAGCTACTAAAATTTTCAGTTCTGCGCGATCGGCATTGAGGTCGCGATCGCCCTTACGTGCAGTTGTTACCGATGCTCGTTCCGTTTCGCCAACCGATGAAGAAGACTGAGCATTGGCTTGTTTTTTTAATTCCAGGGTAAACCAAAACTTCGAGCCTTTATTAACTTCACTTTCCACCCCAATTTTGCCATGCATCGCTTCGACTAACTGCTGGCAAATTGCCAATCCCAAACCCGTGCCACCATACTGTCGGCTGGTGGAAGGATCGACCTGAGAAAAGGATTGAAACAGTTTGTCTTGCGCTGACGGAGAAATGCCAATTCCGGTATCGATGACTGCAAAATACACCCGGGCGCTGCGAGGGGTTTGCGACTCTAAGCTTGCTTCTACTTTTACTTCTCCCGACGGCGTAAATTTGATGGCATTACTGAGTAAATTTAGTAATATCTGACGCAAGCGACTCGGATCTCCTTGCACGAGTTTGGGCAAGTTATTGTCAAAATTTACCCGGAGGATGAGTCCTTCTTCTTCCGCTTGAGGCGTGAGTAAATTAACCACCTCTTTAACGCAATCGTGTAAATTAAAATCTAAAATTTCCAGATGCATTTCCCCGGCTTCGAGTTTGGAGAAGTCGAGGATATCATTAATAATACTGAGTAAATGCTTGGCACTGGTGCGAATGGTTTGGGCATATTCTAGTTGTTTGGGTGCCAGTTCCGTATCCAGGAGCAACCCTGCCATTCCCAGTACGCCATTCATCGGCGTGCGGATTTCGTGACTCATATTCGCGAGAAACTGAGACTTAGCGCGGGCAGCTTCTAAGGCAGCTTCTCGGGTTTCGACTAATTCATCGATGCGATCGGCAACGATAATAATGCCACCGACGACTTCTTTTTCGGCGTGAGTTAGGGGATTGACATACCAGGGTTGAACTGCCCAGCGAAAATAGAATACCGAACCATCATCGCGTTGCCATCTATCTTCATTTCTGGAAATAAATTGTCCCTGCAATCCTCGCTCGTGAATGGCTTTCCACTCCGGTTTGTAATCCGGGAACACTTCGTAATAGGAGCGTTCCAGTAAGGGTTGTTCTTCTAAATTGTGATCGCTGAGCCATTGATTGCTGTAAGCTAAAAAGCGCATTTCGCTATCGAACATTGCCATCGCGATCGGGGCATTTTTAATCAATTGCCGCAGTTGTTGGTATTCTCGTTCTTGGGCAATTTCCGCTTGTTTGCGTTCGGTGATATCCACCCCAATGCCCCAACCTGCCCAGCCGGAAATGGGGAAGCGATCGCTAATATTTGACCAAGCAATGGTTTTCGTGCTACCATCTTTGCAAGTGATTTCTAATTCCCGCGCGTGAGAATGGGTTTGCAGTTGAGAGACTTCTTCCCCAATGGACTTTTGCAGGTGTTCGATGGTGGGCAAGCGATCGGTAGCCATCAAGGAACCGAAAACAGTTAAATCGCTTTGAAATTTGCTTTGCCTCAAACTGCGATAAAATTGTTCTCGGATTTCGGGATTGTCGAACATTTCCTCGGCGGTATAGCCGGTGACTCGTTCGCACTCGCGGTTCCAAGCGATGATGTTGCCATCCCCATCAAAAGCTGTTAACATGACCGGCATATTTTCGAGTACGGTGCGAAGGCGTTTTTCGCTTTCCTGTACTGCTTGATACGCTTCATCCCGTTGCAGTAAGTTAATATAGGCTTGAGAATGGTAGCGGATCCGGGCAATGAGTTCGATCGCATCGGGCAGTTTGACTAAATAATCGTTTGCGCCCACGGCAAATGCATCGGCTTTCAGCTTCGGGTCTTCTTTCACCGAGAGGACGATAGTGGGAATATTTCGCGTGGCAGCATTGGCGCGAAAAAACCGCAGTAATAGCAAGCCATCGATATCCGGCATGACTAAATCTTGCAGGATTACTGTAGGAGAAATTTCGCTGGCTTGTTTGATGCCTTCAATGGGATCGCTACAATAGTGAAAAATAATATCTTCTTCTGTTGCTAGCATTCGGCTTACCGCCTCACCAATAATCGGCTGATCGTCGATGAGTAAGACAGTAATCGGATGCTCTTTCATATATAAATGGGTTGCGTTAGGGTTGGCATTCTGCCGATTCATCAGAAATTAGGGTTGGTAAGGGGGAGAACGGAAACCCTCGTCATTTATGCGTAGGGAGGAGTTCTCCCCC
>NZ_JAJENT010000569.1:0-12590 GCF_035615515.1 Phormidium sp. CCY1219 | reverse complement strand
GTAAGGGGGGGGATACGAGGTAAAAATTCTTCCTTTGTCCCCCCCCTTTCCAAGGGGGGTAAGGGGGGGATACGAGGGAGAGGGGAGGGGGATCTAAGGGGGTATCTTAACGGTTTCATGGTTAAAGAAAAAGGGTATGAGCGATCGCGCAATTTGATGCTTCACGTGAGACAGACAGAGGGAGAAAATGCAGTGTTTATCCGTGGGTGGGCTGGGTTTTGGCTGATTCCCTGCCACCCGATGGAGATGCGATCGCAGAATTGGTGTAGAAGCGATCGCCATCGGTTTCGGGGGGGGGTAGGGGTCTGGGTTGCGCGTCTCAGAAACGAACCGGCAAAAACCAGGGGTGGCGATCGCGCAATCATCGGTCAATCGGCATTTGTCCCCAAGCTGAAGCAGGTAGAAAAGTCTAGCGAAAGACCCAAACGCCCCGGATAGAGGCGATCGCCACGGGGCGATCGGCCCGATGCGACACCGGGCGAAATATTAAAAAATATTACTTTCTTTCTCATAAATGAGACTGAAGATTGCAGCTTCCCCTATCTTCGAGGGTGGCAGGTCAAGTTCGCTTGACCGGCGTGGTTAGCATAGCAAAGAAAATTCGATCGATAAGGAGATTTTAATGCTAGACGCCTTTTCCAAAGCAGTGGTGGCGGCTGACGCCAAGACCGCTTATATCGGTTCTGAAGAATTACAAGGTCTCAGAAGCTTTATCGCCGAAGGCAACCAGCGCCTAGATGCGGTGAACTCCATTTCGAGCAACGCAAGCTGCATCGTCTCCGACGCAGTTTCCGGGATGATTTGCGAAAACCAAGGCTTGATTCAATCCGGTGGGAATTGCTATCCCAACCGTCGGATGGCAGCTTGCTTGCGTGACGGAGAAATCATCCTGCGCTATGTTTGCTACGCCCTCCTCGCAGGGGATTCGTCGGTACTCGACGATCGCTGCTTAAATGGTCTGAAAGAAACCTACATCGCCTTGGGGGTACCCCTCGCCTCTGCAGTGCGCGCCGTCAACATTATGAAAGCGGCTTCGATCGCCTTTATCAACAACAACGCCTCGGGGCGCAAAATGGACAACATTCCCGATGGCGATTGCTCCTCCTTAACGGCGGAAGCGGCTAGCTATTTCGACAAAGTGGCTGCAGCACTGAGCTAATTTCCAGGCGAGTGGAAATCTCCCCAATTTTCCTCGGGAGATAACCTCAACCACCCTAGTTGAATTTGTCAAACTTGTATTCAGGAGACCTTCAGACTTATGAAATCGGTTGTGACCACTGTTGTGACCTCTGCGGATGCCGCAGCGCGCTTTCCCACCGGTTCCGATTTAGAATCGGTGCAAGGAAACATTCAGCGTGCGGCAGCTCGTTTGGAAGCCGCCGAAAAGTTAGCTGCCGGACATGAAGCAGTCGTCAAAGAAGCGGGGGATGCGGTATTCAAGAAGTATCCTTACCTGAAAGAATCGGGGGAAGCCGGAGATAGCGATGTCAAGGTGAAAAAGTGCTATCGCGATATCGACCACTACATGCGCCTGATTAACTACTGCTTGGTGGTTGGCGGTACCGGTCCGCTGGATGAGTGGGGCATTGCCGGTGCTCGCGAAGTGTATCGCGCGTTGAATCTGCCCACCGCAGCCTATGTCACCGCCTTCCAATACACCCGCGATCGCGCTTGTGCGCCGCGCGATATGTCCGCGCAAGCTCTCACCGAGTTCCGCGCCTATTTGGACTACGCCATCAACGCTCTGTCTTAGGTTGCTCTCAACCAACCCACGCGGATTGCGTTAGCCGTTTTCCCCCATTCGGACTGACGCAATTCGCCCCTCACTTCTCTAAACTGGCGGCAAGTAGGGGGGCAATGCCTATCAATAGCTTGCTTAATTTCCGATGGGCATTGCCTTCCCCGATGACTGGCTGGATTTATTGATGCGAATGGTTTAACTTAGAGAACTCGACGCTTGTCGTTTACCCCCGGCGGGTAACGCGAACTGCCAAGAGTTCTCTAGGTATTTCTCTGAGGCGATGAGCCAACAGAACGTTTAAAATTATTCTTGACCTATGGATCGGCGTTTTTCTAACATCTTTCCCGGATTGAGCGAAGAGCGGGCGATCGCCTTATTGCGAACCCCCACCCACGAACTCGAAGATAAATCCGATCGCTATATTGCGGCGGCTCATTTAGTCAATTTTCCCAGCGAACGAGCGATTAACGCGCTCATCGACACCCTGGGTGATTGTGAAGCAGATCTCGATAGCCGAATTGCCAGACGCAAGGCGATCGAAACCTTGGGACGATTGCAAGCCTCCTCGGCAATCCCGGCCATTCGCCAGTGCTTGCACGACCCGGATATTTACACCGTAGAAAATGCCGTGTGGGCGATCGGCGAAATCGGCACCGATGATGAAACAATTTTAGCAGAAATTGCCGAATTATTGTCCGATCCAAAACAAATTCATCGCATCATTATTCACGGATTGGCCAAACTGGGATATCGCGCCGCTTTAGATACAATTCTCCCCTTTACTTGCGCTGAAGACCCCACCGTCGCCAGTGCCGCGATCGCCACGGTTTCTCGCTTCAAAAACGACCCCAGCCGAATGCCAGAAGTGGTGCAATTCCTCCAGCATCCCAACATCAACGCCCGCCGCGCCTGCATTCAAGACTTAATGGATGCTCGATATTATGCCGCAATGCCGGATATTGCCGCCTGTCCGATTTCGATGGTATTTCGCATACGCGGAATCGCCCATTTAGCCACCACGGGAATGGCAACCGGGGAACTAACCTTCGCGCAAATCGAACCGAGTTTAGATGCGGTAATTCGCGATCGCCCCGACGAACTCAACCTCGTCCACGACTATCCCGAACCCCCCGCATTAGACTTCCTAATTAACGAATTATATCATACAGATTTTGGTCGCTGCTATCTTGCCAGTCAAGCAATTTTAGATTTATATCCCCAACCAGCACCCCCGGCGCTAATCGATACCTTTGTAGAAAAAGCTTGGAACGATTACGGTGCCCATTACCACGTTATTAAACTATTAGGCTGGCTGCAATACGAACCCGCTTATAAAGTGCTTGTGGAGTCTCTGCACAACAAACGCCCGCAATTCCAAAAATCCCGCACCGCTGCAGCGATCGCCCTGGGACATTTAGGCGACAAACGGGCGATAGAGGAGCTAAAAACTGCCGGCGAAACTCCCATTTGGGAATTGCAATATGCCTGCTTAATGGCATTAGTGCAACTCGGCGACTCGAGCATTCCTCAATTCATTACCGAAGACACTCATCCCTTATTGCGCGCCAAAGCCAATTTAACCGCCAATGCCCTATCATTGTAGTCAAATGATGGTTAAAAAAACGCGAGACAACGGCGATGATGCTTCCGGAACGGAATACAATTAGCGATTACAACTCTCGCCCGGTGACAATTCAAGTCACGGGTGTGCGCGCGCAATCGGTGATGCGCCGCAGCGATTATACCATAACCGTGCCCTATGCGCGCATGTCTACCACCCTGCAGCAGATTCACCGTTTAGGGGGAAAAATCCTTAAGGTGACGGTGGGGGATACCTCGGTCAAAACAGCCCCCTCCAGCGATCGCGCCTCGGTGAGATTTCCCCAACTCAAACATAAAAATCCCCGCCTCCGGGAACGGGCCATGCGCGACATTGCAAAAGAACCCCGGGAAGAAACGATTCCCGAACTGATGGCCATTTTATCCGATGACAATGTGGTCTACCGTCGCGCTGCGGTGCAAACTTTGGGCGTCATCGGTCCGGATGCGGTGGATGCGTTAGTCAATGGATTGCGCGAAAGCGAAAATGGGACGGTCCGCGCCAGTTGTGCGAAAGCTTTGGCGGCGATCGCCCTGAAGTATCCGGAAGTACCCTTTGAGCAAGAGAGTCTAGAGGCCCTGGAAAAAGGTCTCTACGACTCGGATCCGGTAGTCAAATTGGCATCGGTGGGCGCGCTAAGTACCATCGGCGCACCGGCATTAGAGATTTTAATCGCCGCACTCCAAAGCGAGGATATCGCCCTTGGGGTGGCGGCGATCGGGGCATTAGGTTCGATCGCCGATCCGAAAGCAGCAGATGCACTCTCTGCGATCGCCAATCGAGAAGACGCCGACCCTTACCTGCGCGAAGGGGCACAAAGCGCTTTATCTCAGCTATCACACTCACTCAGATGAGAGAAGGAGCCTCCGAGAAGCGATCGCCATAACCCCCGGGCGGAAAAATTCCACTGCATGCTTACGGGTGAAATTGACAATTTCATCCGCTTTTGATGTCCGCTTTATCCTGAGAAAATGGCCGAAATTCAGCAGACATCCAAACTGCTACAGCGTCATCGGCATCTTTTTAATTCAGGGAATCCAAAACCGGGTTCTATATCAAATGGGTTGCTGTAGAGACGCGATTAATCGCGTCTCTACGATTGGGTAAACCAACCGGGTTGATAACCCATACTAACCCAACGCTTTGCCGTCTCTAAACCTGTATTTTACCACCCCCAAATGCTTTATATCCCCTTTCCAATCAACTTTACCCTTCACTGTTAATTTTCCAGTCTGCTCAACCGAGGGTTTAAATTCTTTGCAGGCGAGAGCGACCCACTCGTTCGTCAAAGCGAGTATAAAACCCGCCGTATTTAAACCAATACTGTTTTAAGTCATGGTGCGGCGTATGCAAACTCGCTTTTGCTTGGTAAAGAATCACTTGACGGTGATTGCCGATCCAAACTTTTTTTAGCGGCTTGACCGAGATTAAAGTTCCGCCCAAACTCTTGACACAATCGGCAAATCGTTCTACAGTAGAATACTCCACCGTTTCAAAGATAAAAAAGTTGCCGGAGCAGATTAAATGCCGACTGCGAATCCAGCATTGCATCTTTTTGCAAGCTTGTGGTGGCAGCATCTTTTTATTCAATTGAATTTGGCAGTGCTTTCTCGATAATTTGTCCCGAGAACGTGCCGAGGGAGAGATTATTTCACCTGTGGCACTTCCTCAGCAAAACTTTCCCATTTTTCAAAGCGCAACGGTCCAGCAGCAGACCCCCAAACCGGTTCGTGAGTATTGACATCCATCCCTCGGTCTAAACTGACCCAAGTGGTTTCTGTCAGTTCCACTTCACTTACCAAATAGGTTTGGCATCCGTTGCGATGAATAAAACATTGGTTCCCCGGTTCCACATGACCCAAAAAGCAATCGCCTTCCCGGTGGAAAACCATCGAACAGTGATATCGCCGTTTGAGACACTCTGGAGTAATGGTTTCGAGGATATCGACTTCTCGCGCCGCACCGGCATAGAGCAATCCATCATCTAGACCGTAGTTTTCGATGTAAATGCGATCGCCTAAATCCACCAATTGATGAACCCCTTGCCGATAAGGACTCCACATATCGTAGTCATAAACCTGTTCGGAATACAACCAAATCCCCGCAAACCGTTCCTGGGGTAACGGACGAAAATAGATGTGAATGTGGGCGTAAAGAGTGGGGTTTTCCAGGGATTGCTTTTGGTTGCTAAAATGTCCGGCCATCCACTGGGATAAAGTAATCAGATTGGTGGAATTGGTAACGGTTTGATGGTCAGACATAAAAAGGGTTGCTGAATCGTTGACAAAAATGCGCGCTATCGAGTAATAAATTCCGAAAAATTAAGCGGAAATCGCGCGAATTTCCGAAGAAAAAGAAGCAGTGACTACCCCATTACCATCACTGGTTTTAATGGCGCTGACTCGGAAGCGTAGATTTGGGGTAGCAAACCAGATCCGTTCTTCCGCCATCGCCCGGTCGTATTCGGTTAATAAAACAAAGGTTCCGTCCTCGGTGATGTGGTAATGACCCACTGCGGGCATGGTTTCGGCGTAGCCTTGCGATCGCAATAATTTCCCCCTACGGAGCTGTTTTAACTCCGGAATGGGAACCAGCACGCAACTGCCAGTCAGTTTCTCGTCTTCATCCCAATCAGATTCCCCCGCCCAACTCATTTTAAACGGACTGCTAGCCAGTGCTGGATCGATATTATATGCTTGGCACAGGTCTAGAACTTCCCGGTCATCTGCACCGAGAGCAACGATATCAATCGTCGAGCGGATTTCTTCAAAATGACTGAAAGCGAGATGATGACCGCTGCGCTGCGATCGCCACTTGCCAATCGACTTGGCCACAAATTCATTCACGTTCATATCCAGCCCTCAATCTTGTACTCAACCATACAGTTTTAGCGGTTGACCTGATGTAATCTATTAAAAATTTTGGCTAAAGTTACTACAGTTTCCCCCCCCCTTGCAACTTTAGCCAAGAAAAACTGTAATGGTGCGCGCCTCATAACTGCCAGCGCGTTTTACCCCTTTTTAGTTGTTTTTTAAGCAATCTGAAAAATCTAATGCACCTCAATAATGCTGCGAATTTTACCGCCAGCTTTTTGGATGCTTTGGATGTTGGCACTTAATTGGTCGTAACCGACCTCATAGGTTTTGTTACTCCGTTTCACGCGCGGACCGATACCGGCTCGAGTGACTTCAATCCGAAAGCGCTTTTGCGTGTTGCTGTAATAGCCACCCATTCCCGTCAGGGGAAACGCGATCGCCGTGGGCAGATTGGCCCCCCAATCCATAATCAGTTTCGCGTTTTGATAGCTATCGCTGCTCGAAGGGCCGCGTACCAAAGAAAACATGCGATTAAAACTAACATTTTTCAGGCCCGGTTGAGTGCGAACGCCACGGGCATAAGGAACGATAGCATCGCCAAAGTTTTGGATATATTCGTCGCTGTAGAGGTACGAATCGATTTCCGCCTCGTACCCTTGTTCATTGTAAATGCGAACGTGCTGGGTAATCTCTTCTCGGTCTTGGGGGGCGCGACCCAACAAATGTTTGTAATTCAGTTCGATAAAACGAGACTGAGAGTTCGTTTCAAAAAAGCGCTCCCGATACAAGTCCGATTTGGCGACCAAACCCACGAATTGACGCACCGATATTTCTCGATTGCGGAGTAAGGATTCCCCGCTCATTAAGCGATCGCACTCCAATAAATGCTCGTTTCCCAATACTTGCTTGTAAACCGCGCGAATCACGAGTTGCAAGTCGCTTTCCGTAGGATTTTTCCGCAACTCCACCGGTTCGGTTTCTACCGCCCATAAAACCATGTTTGATTCTCCTTTTTTTGTTGGGTTAACTAAGTTAAATTTGTCATGTTGAGCGTCCCTGACGGACGCTCTTGGTTTAACAGATGCCCGATCGCTTCAAACCTTGCTAGGCGCTGTTTAAAAAAGCGGGGCGAACATCATCGCCGCGCCCATTAGTTGACCGGGGTAATACTCGAAATTACGCCGCCCATTTGGTGAATGCGCTGGTATTCTTGCGACAGGCGATCGAACGGAACCAAAAACACCTGATTGCTGCGCCGGAATTTCGACACCCGCCGCACCTGCTTCGCGGAACGATAGCCCGTCACTTCGATGCGGTAAACTTTACCGCGATCGTCCGCACCTGCACCATGTCGGGTGCGAGCGCCTCGGGGAGGATCTTGGAAAGACCACCCTTCTGTGGCCCCGGATGGGGGCACCACCGGCGTGGGAATTTCTTGAATCGTCAACCGATTTAGGCGCGGTCGATTTCCCGATAAATTACCTTTTAAGTCGCTAGAAGAAGCGCCGCGAAACAGCTCGAAAACGTGGGTAAAGCCCACCATTTTCTTACCCGGTTGGGTTTTGTAACCTCGGATATAGGGCACGATGTCTTCCCCAAACACCGATTGATACTCGTCGCTGTCTATATAAGAATCGATTTCGCTTTCAAACCCTTTTTCGTCGAGAATCGCGCTGTGCGCTTTCATTTCATCGTAGCCATCGGGAGCGCGACCGAGAAAATGTTTGAAATTCAGTTCGATGCTGCGGTAGCGGGCGCAGTTCTCGAAAAACCGCGAGCGGTAAAGCTCGGATTTACCCACTTGTCGCACGAATTCGCGCACGCTGATGTTACCTTCCTTGAGCTGTGACTCGGGCACTTTGAGCCGTTCGCTTTCCATCACGTAAGCGTTCCCAAGCACTTGCTTGTAGACGGCTCGAATGATGGTTTCGATTTCTTCTTGCGAGCGTCCGGGCCACAATTCCAATGGCGGTGTATCTTCGTAACCGCTGACCCCTAAGGTCGATGCCGGTCCAAAAGCCATTCCAACTTTCTCCTGATTAGCAATAAATTTTCTGAGAAAATATGCCGATGAGTTTACAAAACTTTACATTCTGCCAGACAGAAATTAATTTTTGGCTCGCGAGGAGCCTCGGCAGAGTTCTGTTAAATCATAGTGTGGCATAGTTTGGGAAAGTTTATACACTGCAAACCTCATTTAAGAGGTAAAGATTTGTAAAGTTTTTTTAGGGTCCTTGGGCGTGAGATGACAAAACCGCCTGCATTCAAGGGTGAGAGCGATCGCGCCCCGAACGCAACAGTATCCCCGGTGAGGGGATTGTCGGGAAAAATTCGCCAGAAATTAGGGGTCACTCCCAGGGATTAAGTCTGCTTGCGTTCCACACCAAACCCGACCAACAGCACGGTGTCGAGGCGCTGACCCGCCGGTGGGCGCTGATAGTTGATAATTTTGCGGATTCGCAACTGGGAGTTAATCAGGGTAATGGAATCCACGGACACCACCTGAGTGTAGTGGGTGGTCATTAGCAGTTCGCGGGTGGGGATGTGGAAGCGAAAATCAGCCACCATCGGCTTGGCTTCTTCGTAGGCCCGATCGCGCAAGTAGTCTCCCTCAATCGTTTCCTCATTCCCCTGGGTGGGGACGAACAGCAGATTGAGCTGTTGGGCCACTTGTTCTCCGGTTTCGGAAATGGTATTAAATTCCAGATGATAGCCTTGTAGGCGATCGACTTCCGGATGGGGCGGGCGTTGGTTGTCCGAGAGTACCTTCAGCTTCAGGTCGGGAGCCACCGGCGCAACGGTAAATTCGGTGCGCGATCGCTCCACTTGTGCCGCATTCAGATAATGATAGGTGCGTTCGCTCTTCCAGGTGCCAACGCAACACTCGAAAAATCGGTCAAATTCAGGGTGGTTCATGGTTCTTGGTAGAAAGTGGAGAATTGAGAATTAACAATTTCCGATTGATTTTGTCTAAATTAACAGTTGTTAATTCGTTCGTTCTAGTGCCGTTAGGCGATCGGTTTGGGAATAGGGTATCACCTGAGCCAGGGCCACAGGCAGGGGAGAACTGTCCCACCTTAACCGCGATCGCCTGAAGCGATCGCGATTGTCTTGTCCTCCGGGTAATCTTGGCAGAAACCTTTGCGGGTTAAAATTCATTTAATTTGCACACTTGGTAATTTATAAAAAATATGTTTGAATGACAATATTCAGTCAAGGTATCTAACGAAGACCGTGGGAAATTTGCCAGCATTCCGGGGTTGCCTGACGCCTCACTGCCTTTGCCTTGCCTAAAGGAATGAGGGTTACAGATTGGAATCCGTGGGTTTTGCCAGACGTTCCCTCGCTAGCTTATAGTAAGCATAAATTAAAGTTTATATTAAATAACGAGTCGAATTATGAAGAGTAGAGTGGGGAAAAAGAAGCAAAGTAGATGTAGAAAAGCCGGGAGTTTGGGAGGAGAGCCAGCGGGTAGGGGAGAGAAACAGGCGAAGCGATCGCGCCAAAGGCTTCAGAAAAATTATTGTCAGCAGCCGCAAAAAAGTATCGAGGATGACCACCTTCCTTGGTAGCATCAAATTTATGCAAGCTCAACGAGTAACAACAGACAAAGATGTTCCACACTCAACTGCGTTACTCCTATCCCCCCCTTACCCCCCTTGGAAAGGGGGGGACAAAGGAAGAATTTTTACCTCGATGGTGGTGCCAAGAGCGCTAGGGCGCGACGGGCATCGGCATTGT
This sequence comes from Phormidium sp. CCY1219, assembly GCF_035615515.1. GTDB lineage: Bacteria > Cyanobacteriota > Cyanobacteriia > Cyanobacteriales > Laspinemataceae > CCY1219. Next base: position 2,692 of record NZ_JAJENT010000569.1, on the reverse strand, counting down.
AGCTTTCGGCGGAGGGTGAACCCAAACCAAACTGTTGCAGTTCTCGAAAACTGACAAAGAACCTTTCTGTGCAACGCAGACTCGGCACAAATATTGCGAATGCGATACGAACGTGATGGAGCTTGAATGTTTAGCATATAGCGTAGGACATGCAGACGAAGGAGTATGTTTGCTGGTGCGAATCGGGCCGTATCGCATCCTCCTTGACTGTGGTCTTGCAGATATCGCGCCGTTACAGGTTGGGTTAGAATCGAATCCCGAGGAATCGGTCCCCCTGCCGGCAGACCTGGTGCTGGTGTCCAACGCCCACCGCGATCGCGCGCGCGGGGTGTGGCCCTTGCACCAAGCATTCCCGCAGTTACCGATTTATGCCTCCGAGGTGACAACCCAACTATTGCACCTCAATTGGCCGGAGGTAGAACGCGAGGCGATTCAGTTTTGTCAGGCATTACCCTGGCGCACCCCCATCGAAATTCTCAATGGGCTAACGGCAGAATTATTTCCGGCGGGGCATTTGCCTGGGGCGGCTACCCTTCGCCTGACCTATAGCGCCCCCGATAGCGACGCCGGGCACACCCCGCGCCCCTACACCGTGGTTTATACCGGGGACTTTTTCCTATCAAACACCCGCTTAGTGGAGGGATTGCCCCTAGAAGAGTTGCGCGGATTAGATCCGCAAGTGTTGATTGTAGAAGGCAGTTACGGCACCTCTCGATTTCCCCATCGGCGATCGCAAGAAAACCAACTTGCCGAACGCATTGATTTGGCCCTCGATCGCGGACAGTCCGTATTGCTGCCCACCCCCACCCTCGGGTTAGGGCAAGAACTGCTGATGCTGCTGCGGAGTCATCATCATTTTACCGGGCGAGAAATCGATATTTGGGTGGATGGAAGCATTGCGGATGCCTGCGACGTTTACTTAGAACTGCTACCGCAGCTTCCCACCTCCGTGCGAAACTTTGCCAAACATCAACCCTTATTTTGGGACGAACGGATCCGACCCCGGGTGAGGCGGATTGACCCCGAAAACCGCCCCTTACTCGGGGAAGCGCCTTGCATCGTGCTGACGGATCTCGACGCCAACCTGCAACATTACTGCCAAAGCGAAAACAGGTCTTGGCTGGTTTTGCTGCCCGAGTATCCCGGGCAATCCCTAGAACACGGACCGGGTGGGTTAGAGGCGATCGCCTCAGTTGAGATTCAGGTGGAAAGCTATTTACTCCCCGATCGCTGCGATGGCAATGGGACCACCCAACTGATCCATAACTTGCATCCCCAGCATGTGATTTTCGTGCATGGTTCTCCCGCCTATCTCGCCGATCTGACCAATTTAGACGAACTGCGAAATCGATACCACTTGCATACTCCCGAAGCCGGGACTCTGGTAGAATTGCCCATAGGCGAAACCTTTTTGCAACCCGCCACCCCGGCGGAGATTTACGAAGGGGAGTTAAGCGAACAAGCCGGCAGGGTGACATTTCAATTCACCGATGCGATCGCCGCCGATCCGCGCTGGCAAAACTTTGCCGACACCGGTTTACTAGAAGCTCGTTGGCAGGGGGAAGAATTAGTGGTGCGTGGCGTCTCCCAACGGGAAGTGCTCTCCCAAGGAAGCGCTGCCAAAGTCAGTACCCATATCGACTGTTGCGGCAACTGTCGCTACTATCGAGGGCAGCGGTGTTGGAATCAAGCTTCACCATTGTTTGGCTTTAAAGTGACGCCCGAAGGGTATTGTCCGGCGTTTGAAGCCGCTATGGTGCCCCCCTTGCCCCCAGACAATTCACCCACCCCCACGGATAGTGAATCCGAACATGAATAATCGGCAATCCGCTTGGGAAATTTTTGCATGTTAACGAGTTGTACGCTCCCATTCACTGGATGGGAAATCAAATGGGGATTAAAATTTTAAAATGTGAGCTTTAGGGTTATAATATTAGGTTGGAGTGCAACACCGTCACCGCTGCCGAACCCGACGGCGGAAAATTTTGCTGTGGGGAATTTTAACGAATAACAGAGCCTCCGGTGTAGGGACAACACCGGAGGCGAGTGGATCGGAGCCGATCGAGCTGATGATGGAATTGCGATCGAGACAACAACTCGTGGATCCTTTGGATGCGGTTATTCTCGATCCGAGTCAGGAGAGTGATTGGGAAGTTGTTCCGCTTCGGGACAATCGTCTGAAACCAGAGGTTCGACATTGCCGCGAGGAACCGACGCTATTTTTTGACTCACGGCACCGATGCTTTCGAGACGAATCATCTCTTCCCAAGAGCAGATTTCATCTTCTTCGTCCGTTTCATAGCGTACCGTGACTAAATCTCCTTCGATATCGAGAATGCGAACGTCATCGATCCAACGTTGCTGATCCCGCAAGAAAATATTGACCTCACGACCATCGCAACAGAGTTGATAAATCTTGCGGTGTAGCATAGGTGGCTTCTCCTGAGCAGATAACATGTCCAACGCGAAGTTATGAGTCTCACCTAAGCGAGGGTGCGACGGGAATCGGACCCTTTCGCCAATCGTGAGTGAAGTTAGAATAGGGAATCGGCAAGGAAACCCGTGAAACGAGAATTGCTTACTTGTTCGCCGTTTCCTGTAGCCCATCGGCAAGACTCATCGAAAATTAGGGGTTGGTAAGGGGGGCGAATGGAAACCCCTGTCATTTATGTATGGGGAGGAATTCGCCCCC
>NZ_JAJENT010000568.1:0-4945 GCF_035615515.1 Phormidium sp. CCY1219 | reverse complement strand
CTGGTCTTCTGGTCAGGTGAGCTTGGGAAAATAAAGTCTTACCAAGCCCCTCCCTTTAGGGATGGGGTTCCTGACGCCGATTTATCTTGACCCAAAATAGAAGGGATTGCGATTGAGTTTTGACATCCTGAAAATAGTGATAGCCTTCTTATTCTAACGAGTTTCGGTCCGGAGGGGAGTCGATTGAGTCTGGAAATGTTAAAAATTGAGGGCGAGCGTCCTGGGTGCGTTGGAGGAACTGTTCCAGGGCAGCCCAGTTTTCGGATTCGATCGCGCAGATGAAGGCATCGAGTCGCTGACGGTAGGTACACAGGGAACGCAACAACTCCTGACGATTGTACTGAGCCATCATCATTCCCAATTCCGGATTGCCACCGCCCACGCGAGTGGTATCGCGAAAGCCGGTACTGGCGAATTTTTGAGCCAGGGCGATCGCCGTTGTAGAAGGTTCGCTCAAGCAAGCATCAATCAAACTCGCCGCCACCATCACCGGCAGATGAGAGATCCAAGCCACAGAGCGGTCGTGGTCTTCCGGGGTGCAGTAGTAGACCCGGGCCTGGAGAGACGCAGCGATCGCCGCCACCTGTTCGGTCGCCGCAGGGGGAGTGGAGGCGAGGGGAGTAATTGCATAGGGGCGATCGGCGAACAAATTGGAGATCGCCGCATCCAGTCCGCTGCGTTCCGTACCCGCCATTGGGTGCCCGGGAACGAAACGCGGCCACAAGGGAGCAACCGCTTGAGCCACCGGGGTTTTCACCGACCCCACATCGGTTATGATAGCGGTAGAGGAAAGATGGGGAACGAGCCGTTGCACCGTGGGGGCGATCGCGGCGATTGGCGTGCAAACAAACACCAAATCGGCGCTTTCCATCAGGGTAAAATCTACATCTGCATCATCGACAATTTGGCGCGCGATCGCTGCTTGGCAAGTTTCCCGACGACGCGCCACCCCCAGCACCCGATGCCCGCGCGATCGCAAATCCAACCCCAGAGATCCACCAATCGACCCCAAACCCACAATTCCAATATTCATCGGCTCCCTACATCCCAACCTTGGTTGAAGACGATTTTAGTCGATTACCCCCCCGATTCCATACCCATGCCTCAAAAAAAGGAAGGCATCCGTGAGGGGGGGTATGTGATGTGGCAACCTGCCATGACAAGGAAAACTTATTAGGATTCAAGGGAATGAAACCTATGTGAACCAGCCGCGATCGGGAGGATGCGGGGAACTCTAGCTCATAAGAGCATCCTTACCGGTCGGAACGGAGCCACTTCCCCCAGGGGGTCTAGGGAGAGGAAGCGCCCAACCAGTGGCACGACCCCGTGCTAGTTAACCCGGCACCGAGATGCGATCGCCTCGTAGATTCTGCCGCCAGATGCCCCCAATTCCCCTAACGTCTGGCCGGTGTTTGAAGCGAGAATCCCTTTCACTGTCCCGCATTTCTGGGAAACTCAAGGCCGTGCAAACCGAGTGGGGGTTTCCCCAGAAAGAGCTAAACGCTAGCATGATAGTGCATCGAACCGTTCACCAAACCGTTCCCATGTTCTCAGGGTGCCCCGATGGAAGCTGAAGAACTCGTCAAACAATTTGTAGCTGGAACCAGAGACTTTCAAAGCGTTAACCTTACTGAGGTCAACCTCAGTCAAGTCAATCTCAGCGAGATTAATTTAAGTGGGGCTAACCTGAGTATCGCCAATCTCAGCGGTGCCGATCTCAGTGGAGCAAATCTCAGTCACTCCAAACTCAACGTCGCCAAGCTCAACAGCGCTCATCTGTGTGGCGCGAATCTCAATGGCGCTGACCTCAACGTTGCCAATTTGATTCGCGCCGATTTGCGCGGCACTTTATTGATTCAAGCTTCCCTGATTCGCGCGGAATTGATGCGGGCCGAACTCAGTGGAGCCAACCTGACGCAAGCGAACCTCAATGGTGCCAACCTCAGAGAAGCAAAACTCAGACAAGCTTATTTAGTCAGCGCCAACGTCAGCGAGGCAGATATGAGAGGCACCTCTGTGACCGGGGCGAATCTAGAACAAGCCAACTTGCGAGAGACCAACCTCAGCGGTGCCGATCTCAGTGGAGCCAATCTGAGAAATTCGGAATTGAGACAAACGGATCTCTCCCATGCCAAACTCATGGGGGTGGATTTATCCGGGGCAAATTTGAGATGGGCGGACTTAAGTGAAGCTTGTTTGCGCGGCGCGGATCTCAGCGGCGCGAAATTGAGCGGTGCCAACTTGCGCGGAGCCGACTTGAGCCATGCCAATTTACTCGATGCTAGCTTGGTTTATGCCGATTTAACTCACGCCAATATGATCCAAGTGGATTGGACGGGAGCCGATATTTCCGGTGCTACTTTAACCGGAACCAAACTCTATTCTGTCTCTCGATTTGGATTGAAAACCGAAGGGATTACCTGTGAGTGGATAGACTTGAGTCCGAATGGCGATCGCACCCAAGTTTATCGGTTTACGCCGGAAATGACCGAGCAGTTTTTCCATCAAACCCTACCTACGGTGGAAATTATTATCGATTCGCCCCTGGATCAAGATGCTCATCTGGCTTTAGCTTTGGCTTATCATCAAATCGCCCAGCGCTATCCAGATTTACTCCATCCGCCGAATATTGAGGTGGGTTCTCGCCGCACCACATTGCGATTTAAAGTGAATAGCGACAAGTTATTATTTTCCACCGCTTATGTGGCGATCGTACCGTTTAAAGATGCCACCGTCACTCAGGAGAATATCGAACATCTCGTGGAGATGATCGAATCCCCAGAGCTGAGTGCTGTCCTCGATGGAGCAATGGAAAAAGTGAAAGAAATTAGAAGTTCTCAGACCTTTTCGCGCATCGTCCATCGGGGGAAATTCTTTCAATCGCCCACGGAAACCGTGCTCACTAACTCTAGCGATCGCACCTTAGACATTCACCACAATCCCCACTTCGGCAAGCGATTGATTAATGTGGCTTATGGAAATAATGGCTTGCCCCCCGGTACCATCAAAGCGGCTCCCAATTTTGCGCTTCCCCCAGTGAGCCTGGTGGTAAATTTTATTAAAGGCTTGCACTTGTCATCTAATGCAGTCTCGCAATAGTCAACCTGTTGTAAAAGGAGCGATCGCTGTTTGATGTAGTTGGTTTTGACCCCCGGATTTGAGATAATGTTTAGTCTGAGGGTGGGAATAACCGCTTGCGAGACTAAAACGTAAGAACCATTCAAAAGGAAAACTCTATGCAAGCCGAGGAACTGCTAAAAAAATATGCAGAAGGAGAACGAGACTTTAGTGGCGTTGACCTCACCGAGGTTAACCTCAGTAGAGCGAATCTGGTGGGTGTCAATTTGTCAAACGCCACCCTAAGTATCGCCAATTTGAGTGGAGCCAATCTCAGTGAAGCAAACCTTACGGGAGCTAAACTCAATGTGGCCAGAATGAGCGGTGCCAATCTGAGTAAAGCGAAGTTAAATGGCGCTATCCTCAACGTTGCCAATCTGGTCCGCGCCAATCTCAGCGGTGCAGAACTCATGCAAGCTGCCTTAATTCGCTCGGAATTGGTGCGCGCCGAACTGAGTCGCGCCAACTTATGCGAAACGAACCTCAGCGGGGCGGATCTCAGAGAAGCCAAACTCCGACAAGTGAACTTCATTGGAGCTAACTTGAGTGAATCGGATATGCGCGGCACGAATCTAGCAGGCGCTAATTTGGAACATGCCACCTTGAGCGGCACGGATCTGAGTCGTTCCGAACTCAGCGGCTGCGACCTGAGCGAAGCAGAACTGCGACATGCCAACCTCAGTCGCGTTAACCTCAGCGGCGCTAATCTCAGTGGCGCTAATCTCAGATGGGCCGATTTAAGCGGGGCGAATCTGAGATGGGCGGACTTTAGTGAGGCAAAACTCAGCGGTTCAAACTTGCTTGGCGCAGACTTAAGTAACGCAAATTTAGTCAATGCCAGTTTCGTTCATGCCGATTTAACTCAAGCTAATTTAATTCGCGTCGAATGGGTTGGAGCTGACTTGAGTGGCGCAACCTTAACCGGCATCAAGTTGTATGGAGTTTCTCGCTATAACCTCAAAACTGAAGGCATTACCTGCGAATGGGTTGACTTGAGTCCCTATGGCGATCGCACCCAAATTTATCGCTTTAGCGCCGAAGAAGCTAAAAAGTTTTTCAATCAAACCCCCCCCACTGTACGGATTATCATCGATGCTCCCTTAGATCAAAATGCCAATTATGCCTTAGCTGCCACTTATCAGCAAATCGCCAATCAAATCGGCATGATGCAAACTCCCCCCAGCATTAAAGTGGGCTATCGACGAACCGAACTGAGCTTTAAACTCGACAATGACTATCAAATCTTTTCCTCCGCTTACATCGCCATTATCCCCTTTAAAAATGCTAGCTCCACGCAAAAAAATATCATCACCCTAATGAAAATGCTGCAAGCACAGGCCATTAACAGCCACAGCATGGAGTCCATCAAACAGGTCAAACAATTAAGCAGCGCCCTGAGCCAAACCATTCACAAGGTTAACGAACTCAATCTCTCCCCCAGTTCTGCCGTTTCCGAAGAAAGGGTGAACTTTTTTGACGCCCCAACCCAGATGCTCCTGACGAACTCGAGCGATCGCTCTTTGCAAATTTATTACGACCAAAACTTCGGCAAGCGATTGATCAATACAGCCGGTTCGACCAGACCCGCCGCCACTGGGACGACCATGAAAGCAACCAAGTTCTCTTTACCCACGGTGAATGTGCTGGTTGATTTTGTCTCCGGTTTCTACTACTTAGAAAGTTAACACGACTCCCCCCAACCCGGAATTTTTTACCACTCCCTAGAGTCTGTTGTAAACTATAGTTATGCTGGTGCGATTCGTTCCCGCAAAAGTGGAGGGTAAATGCCCGAAGCGTAAGCGGGGCAAGGAACACAGCCCCTAAAGGC
>NZ_JAJENT010000567.1:0-239 GCF_035615515.1 Phormidium sp. CCY1219 | reverse complement strand
CCGGCGAAAAGAAGTTGACAGGATTGGCAGGGATGATATAATAGAGGCAGGTCAAGTCGATGGGGGAGGCAGGGCATATATGCAATGCTTTGATTGCGTAAGCCGAGGGAAAAATCGAGCAAGTTGCTCTTACCTTAGTCAATTCCCCACTCAAGGTTCAAATTCTAGGGAAGGCAATCGAATCAATTACGAGGGAGAAAGACCGCATCGGATAAAAAATTGTCCGCCGATCGAATTCA
>NZ_JAJENT010000566.1:0-220 GCF_035615515.1 Phormidium sp. CCY1219 | reverse complement strand
ACCGGGTTGAGGTGTCTTATTAACCCCTCTTGCGGTGCTGCGCTGTGGGAGTCTACTATCTCTTTCAGTTTCTTGTAGTGGGTCTTGATGGCTTGATTGCTGGGTTTGATGATAGTTTTGAAGCCTAAGGGGTCCCCGTGGGTATTCCTTCTGGTTTTGTATTTTCCAACTATGTATTGTCGGATATTAAAACCGAGAAAGTCAAACCCTGGATTATCCC
>NZ_JAJENT010000565.1:0-24733 GCF_035615515.1 Phormidium sp. CCY1219 | reverse complement strand
TAATAGTTAAAGCAACTCCCGCCGGGGGATAAATGCCCCGGTTAATAGCAACACCCGCCGGGGGATAAATGCCCCGGCTAATAGCAACACCCGCCGGGGGATAAATGCCCCGGTTAATAGCAACTCCCGCCGGGGGATAAATGCCCCGGCTAATAGCAACACCCGCCGGGGGATAAATCCCCCGGCTAATAGCAACACCCGCCGGGGGATAAATCCCCCGGCTAATAGTTAAAGTCGGTTGAAACCGACTAAAATAGTTGTTTTGTAAGACTTTCAGTCGGTTTTTAACTGAATGTAATATGAGGCTTTTATTTTAATCCCTGCCGGATGGTGGGGGGTACTTATCGCACCTCACACAAGCTCAGCATGCATAAGCGGGGGGAATTGCGCGCCCGAGGGATTTTGCGTGGGCGGGATGTTACTGGGTTGAGTTTTGCTGGTGTAGAAGCGCGGATTTTTGTAAGATCCACTCTTCTAAAATGGGATTGACAATTTCTGGGGCTTCATCTTGGGGACAATGGCCCAATCCGGGTAAGGGGATAAATTTTTCCACGGTGGGAATTTGGGCAAATTCTTGACCGAGGGCGATCGGTTCCCAGGGGTCGTCAGTTCCCCATAATATCAGGGCGCGACAGGGTAAAATGGGGAGCAATTCTTCCGGTAACGGACCTTGGGAGTAACTGATAAAAGCCACAAAGACATCTACTGCGCCGGCGTCTCGGGAGGGGGAGAGGATAATATCTACTAATTCGTCGGTTACGGCTTCATCTCGGCGATAGGCTTGTAGGAGAATTTTCTTAACAGTTTTTGGGGTGGCGAGTTGTTTGAAAAAAAGCTGGCCGATCCACTTGACATTTAGTATTTTTTGTGCTAATGGTGCGCCGAGGCGTCGATACCAAGGCATTGCGGCACGTTTGCGATCGTGGAGCAGACGCAGGGAGCAGTTAATCAAAACCACACCCAAAGCCAGATCGGGATTATCTACGGCGGCTTGAGCGATCGCGACGCAGCCGATAGAATTACCGACGAAGAAGGCGGGAGAGCCGACAATTTCGCGGCAGAAATCGGCGAGTTGCGCCGCCCAGGTTTCAAAGGTGTAGGAGATTTCCAGATTGGGGGTGGGTTTTGCCGAGGCACCGAAGCCGAGCAAATCGATCGCATAGACGCGACAATGGTTTGCCAGGGCGGGGAGATTTTTGCGCCAATGTCCGCAGGAGGCACCAAATCCGTGAACGAGAATCACTGCCGGTCCGTGGGTGCCTTGGTGCTGGTAGCAGATGGGAAAACCCCGCCAGGTCCACTGTTTGAATTCGGCGTGGGCGCGGTAAGCGGAGGGGGAGTGGTTAGAAGCAGAGACAGTCATAGGAAAAAGACAATAAAAGTGAACGGATGGCGGCGAACCGAGGGGGATGCGGATACAAGTTCAGAGCCTCGGGAGGCAAGGAACCGATCGCGATCGCCCCTGATTGAGGGAACCCGTGGGGGGTAGATTCAGTACCTATTATGGGACAAAATCTCAGGCAGGAGGGAGAATTCCACCAGAGCAAAAATTTACTGGAGTCGAATTGCTAGATAAACTAAGAAAAGAGCCAGCTTTTTCGAGGCGGGTCGGAAGGATGCGGAAATTGAGAAGCCGACCGCTCTTTCTAATGCGCTCAGTCCATAGCAAAACAAAAGGGTTTAGAGTGATGAAAAATACGGGTACTGCTATCGGGAGCCATGCACCGGATTTTGAACTGCCCGGAATTGACGATCGCGTTTACCATTTAGCGCGTTACCTAGACCAATATCGGGTGGTGGCAGTGATTTTTATGTGCAATCACTGTCCTTACGTGGGTGCCTATCTAGAACGTCTCAAACAACTGCAAGCTGACTTTCAAGAAAGGGGTTTTACGGCGATGGGGATTAACTCCAACGATATGAGAGACTATCCAGAAGACAGCTTCGAGAGCATGAAACGCTTTGCCTCCTTCAAGGAGTTGAATTTTCCCTACCTGCGCGATGCGAATCAGGATGTGGCGCGCGGCTTTGGGGCGCAGAAGACCCCGGAAGTGTTTTTGCTCGATCGAGAGGGAGTGATTCGCTATAACGGGGCAATTGACGATAATGCCGAGGAACCCACAGCAGTGAAGGAGCCATATTTGCGATCGGCGATCGGCAGCCTGCTGGCTGGAGAATCGATTGCGATCGCTTCGACGCAGGTGGTGGGTTGCGATCTAAAATGGCGACCCTCCGAGAGCTGAGTGGCGCAGAAGGTTCCTTCTCCCCGGCGAAGGTGTGGGCGGGCGCTGACAAGGGAGTACAATAACTCAGGAGCAGTTTGAGGGATTGCCCCGCAAGGTTGATTTGTCAGTTAGTAGATGGCAAAACGCCCCCATGCTGCTATCTTTAGGAGGAGGCAAATCGAATTGGGAAAATAGTGACTTCATGGGGAGAGTTTACCAGCGGGTTTTACTGAAACTGAGCGGTGAGGCACTAATGGGTGAGCTTGCCTACGGCATCGATCCAATGGTGGTGCAGCAAATTGCACAACAAGTGGCAGAGGTGATCGGTGATGGTACAGAACTGGCAATCGTTGTCGGTGGTGGGAACATCTTTCGCGGTGTCAAAGGATCCGCCTCTGGGATGGATCGCGCCACGGCTGATTATATTGGTATGATTGCTACAGTAATGAATGCCATGACCTTGCAGGATTCTCTCGAACGAATGGGAATCCCCACCCGCGTGCAAACCGCGATCGCCATGCAGGAAGTGGCAGAACCTTATATCCGTCGCCGCGCCATTCGCCACCTGGAAAAAAAACGGGTGGTTATTTTTGGGGCAGGCTCCGGGAATCCTTTCTTTACCACGGATACCACAGCAGCCCTGCGCGCTGCTGAAATCAACGCGGAGGTCATCTTCAAGGCAACCAAAGTTGATGGGGTCTACGATAGCGATCCGCATGTTAACCCCGATGCCAAACGGTACGAAAGCCTGACTTACGGGCACGTACTGACCAATGAATTACGGGTAATGGATAGTACCGCGATCGCCTTATGTAAAGAAAATGATATCCCGATCGTTGTCTTCGACATCTCGGTACCGGGCAACATCCGCCGAGCTGTCATGGGAGAAAAAGTAGGAACGACAGTGGGAGGTTTTTGTGAAATTACCTGAAATAGAAAACAATATGAAAAAAGCCGTCGATGCAACTCGACGCGCTTTTAACACCATTCGCACCGGCAGAGCTAATGCTAGCTTGCTCGATAAGGTGATGGTGGAATACTACGGGAGTCCCACTCCCCTGAAATCTTTGGCTAGCATCAGTACGCCAGATGCTACGACGCTGGCGATTCAACCGTTTGACCCCACCAGCCTTGCGGTGGTGGAAAAAGCAATTATGATGTCGGATTTGGGCTTGACCCCCAACAATGATGGCTCGATTATTCGCTTGAACATTCCGCCACTGACGAGCGATCGCCGTCAGGAGTTTGTCAAACTGGCGGGGAAATATGCAGAAGAAGGCAAAGTCTCCATCCGCAATATCCGCCGCGATGCCATCGATGAGGTTCGCAAAAAAGAAAAAAATAGCGACCTGTCGCAAGATGAATCCCGGGATTTGCAAGATTCAATTCAAAAGCTCACTGACAAGTACGTTAACCAAATTGACGAGCTACTTGCCGCGAAAGAAGAAGACATCTCTACTGTCTGATTTTCGGGAGATATCTACCACCGAAGTGGCAGGGAATATGAAGCTTCCCCCACCGAAGCGCAATTTAGGGGGGGGAGGCGTCATAGAGTGATTCAAGAGACTCGATTATAGCGGGTTGAAAACTGCGATCGCCCGGTAGGTTGGAGCCACCGCTCAAACATCAGTAAAAAACCCCCCCCATTGATTGCAGGTCACAGGGGAAAACTTCACGGAAAATTCTCCGGAACTGGGCTAAAAATATTGTAGTTCACCAACAGTTTTGCCGCAAGACTGTGCTGCTTTTAGGCGACAATCGGGATGCCGCACTGGAATGGGTGTGGCATTTTCCTCTATCGGATGACAGAGGCTAGAAGGGCAATTTTGTGGCATAAAACCTAAAGACTTGAAAAGCAAAAAACAGGTATTATGTTCGATTGCATTATCGTAGGAGCCGGTCCGGCAGGTGGAAGCGCCGCCTATCACCTCGCCAAAAAAAGACACTCGGTTTTAGTTCTGGAAAAAGAATCTTTGCCGCGATATAAACCCTGTGCAGGGGGTGTATCTCCGGCGATCGCCCAATGGTTTGACTTTGACTTTTCCCCCGCTATTTCCCAGAAAGTCAATCAGCTACGCTATACCTGGGAAGGCAGCGATCCGGTAGAAGTGACCCTGAACAACCCCGAACCGATGTGGATGGTACGCCGGGATGTATTTGACCAGTTTCTCATCGAACAAGCGAAAAACCAAGGCGCGCAAGTAAAAGACAACAGCGCCGTCACCGCCGTGGAGTTCAACGGCGATCGCTTTTCGGTCAAGACTTCCAGCGAAACCCTGGAAGCGCGCTATATCATCGCCGCCGATGGCGCTCGCGGTCCGATGCGGAAATTGCTGGGCTTCAAAGACGGCGAGCTGCACCCCGCCGTCGCCTTAGAAGTCCCACTCCCGAAGGGAGCGGATCCGAACGCCCCCAAAATTCAGTTTGACTTTGGCAAAATCAAAAAAGGCTTTATCTGGAACTTCCCCAAAGCTGACGGTTTATCCCTGGCGATCGCTGACTTACAGGGGAAAGGCAAAGAAGACCTCAGCAAAATGCTGACTCAGTATGCCACCGCATCGGGCTATGATGTCAACCCCAACCATTGCGCCACGGATTCCCTGCGCTTGTGGAATGGGGAGCAAAAACTCCACACCGAAAATGCCATTTTAGCCGGAGAAGCGGCGGCAGTAGTGGATCCACTAACCGCAGAAGGCATTCGCCCCTCGATGTTTAGCGGCGTCAAAGCCGCCGAAGCCATCGATCGCGCCTTAAGCGGAAGTGCCAACGCCTTGGAAAATTACACCCAAGTGATGAATGAAGAATGGGGGGGTCAGATGGTATGGGCCTCTCGGGTGGCCGGTTTGTTTTACAAAATTCCCAAAATCGCGTATAAAGTCGGGGTCAAGCGTCCCGCCGCCACCCAAAGTATGGCTGACGTTTTGTGCGGGGACACCAATTATAGCGACATCGCCGATAAGGCGATTAGCCGTCTGAAGAAAAACCTGATTCCGGGTTTCGGCGGTTGATGCGATTGGGTTGAATCCTCCGTCGCGGCGAACGTGGGATCGGGCTGACGGGTGGGCGAACACCCGGATTCGCTCGAACTGTTTTTTCCCGCACCGCTTTGGGTTATTCCTCGCTTTGCAAGCTCAAAGTGCTGTGGAAACAAGGCGGTGGTGGGAAACCTCGAAATGGGTAGATTTCCCCAAAACAGTGGTTTTTGGGAAATCAATCGGGTTTGATGAAGCGACAAGGCATATAATTTCAATCGATAGAGGGTGGAAATCCGAGAGGTTTTTACCGTTGCGTCAAGCGATCGCCCTGGCTCAAATTAGCGGGAATGCCAAGCAAGCCTTTCGCCAACTTCCTGTTTCTATCTGTCTCGTTTATCGCCCAACCAACTATTTTATCGCCGATGACTATTTACTTTTACAAAGTTGACGAACCCTACGGTTGTTTTTCCAATTTTTCTCCTCATGGAATTCACCTGAAAGGTCTGGATTGGCCCACGGTAGAACATTATTATCAAGCCCATAAATTTCTCGGCACGGAAAATGAGTTTTTAATGGTTAAAATTCGCGCCGCAAAAACCCCGGAAGAGGCGGCACAATTGGGCCGCGATCGCACTCGCAAGTTGCGCCCGGATTGGGAAGCGGCGAAACTGGCAATTATGAAAGAAGCGGTGTGGGCCAAATTTTCCACTCACCCGGACATTCAGCAGGTGTTGCTCGATACTGGCGATCGCCCGTTGGTGGAAGATTCGCCGAAAGATTACTTTTGGGGCTGTGGTGCGGACCGCACCGGTCACAATCATCTGGGAAAATTGCTGATGCGCGTGCGCGAAAAACTCCGACATCACCACCACTCTCCCCACTGACTTCGCTTTTTTCTGTTTATTTTATCCCCTCCCCTGGGCGTCGGGGTGGGGGTAGGAAATTTGACCCTATACACTCAGGTGGCGAACCTTCGCCAGGTTTTTTCTCCATTGAATTATTCCCGTCATTCTCCCGAAAAACCCACCTTTCTTTTCTCACTTCAGTGTTACTTTACATGTTTTTACCCAGGCACAAAAAAGACGTTTTGCTGTGTGCAATCCAGGCTAAATCATTACCAATTAACAATTATATACAACCGCCACCCGCCCTTCAGATTTCCAGTGCCAGAACCGGGAAGCGAGACCCGAATCGAGCGCCACCAGGGAACCCCGGTGAAAAAAACCGCTCCGTTAAGTACCACAACCTTAAAGATTTGTCAAGCCTCAAGCGGGGGTAAAATTGGAATAGCACGCCGGGGGAAGGGGGGTTAATTTTAAGAAAAGTTGTTAAGTAGAATTACCGCGATCGCCGCTTTGTATGAGAGGCGACGGTGGGAATCTGGCAAGGTGCGGGACAATCGGCACGAATTTTCGGGAAGGCGGCGGCTTTGTTTGCGTCACCCACAGAATTGTCATTATAACAATATATGAAGCCAGTTGTCAAGGGGTTTAAGTTAGATAAACCTCACTTATAGCGCAGCGATCGCCCTTCATCTGAAGAAAAATTTTAGATTTTGTTGATATGATTAAGTAAAAAGCCTTAAAAACAGGCACTCAGCTATCATACCCCTAAGCGGGTGCATTTCGGGTTGGCGATCGGATTTGGGATTAGAGCTGGCAGGATGAATTTAGCCTCAGCCAATGGGGATCGTCGTCTGGGGGCACTCCAATCCCTGTCAGCCAACAGAGCGCCAGTTTCGGGAAGCGGCGAACAACCGCGAACCGGGCGATTTCTATAGCGGCTGAGATTTCCTTTTTGATGGGAAGGGCAGAAGGTAATTTCTGCCCCAGGTAAAACCTATGAATTTCAAACGGCAAATTTTCTATGACAATCACAAATAATAACAGCAATAACGGGCAAATCTTGCAACAAAGACTCGATCGCGAAGTCTTGCTACACCGGATGCTTAACCGGATTCGACAGTCTCTAGAATTACCAGAGATTTTAAGCGCCACCGCCGCCGAAATCCGCTCCTTGCTGGGAACCGATCGGGTAATGGTCTATCAGTTTAATGCGGATGGCAGTGGCAAAGTCATTGCCGAGTCGATTTACGAGAGTCGGCTTGCCTCCCTGAAAGGATTAAACTTTCCGGCAGATGACATCCCGGAAAAAGCGCGGGAGCGATTTGTCAAAGATCGGGTTCGTTCGATCGTGGATGTGGGTCAAGAACGAATCGGCATGAGTCCCCTGGCCCGTGCGGAAACAGGGGAACCGGTGGGGGACGATATTCACTATCGGCCAGTGGATCCATGCCATCTAACCTATCTGCGGGCGATGGGGGTCAATTCCTCCTTGGTGGTGCCGATCCTGCATCAGCAGAGTCTCTGGGGACTAATCGTCTCCCATAACGTCGAACCGCGCGCGATTTCCGAAGATGATTTGCAGTTAGTGCAGTTAGTCGCCGATCAGGTGTCGGTGGCGATCGCCCAAGCCACCTTGCTGGAAGCCACCCGCGCCCAACAAGCCCGGGAAGCCACCATCAACCGGGTGGCAACTTTGCTCCACGCTCAACCCACCATTGAAGTACAAGCCGCACTAGAAGCCACGGTGGCTGCATTATCCGGTTGCGGGGGCAGGCTCTATATCGCGGCAAAACATTCTACCGGTGGTGACGATCTCGACAGCGCCTGGGAATTATTTACCGTCGGCGAACAACCCACCGCGATCGCCTCGGCAGAATCCCAACCTCTAGAAGCCCATCCCCTGTGGCAACAATGGCTACAGCGCGAATTAAAAGCCCACCTGCGTCTCGATAGCAAGCATCCGGCAATTTGGCCTTTCGCCAATCTTTACAAAACCCCCCACTTTAAACCCTTTCTCCATGCTTTCCGGTCTACTTCGATTCGCAGCATGTTGGTGGTGCCTTTATTCTATCGCCGACAATTCCTCGGTTGTCTGACCATTTTCCGCCAAGCGATCGAAACCGAAACCCTCTGGGCCGGACGCTTTGACAGCAATCTCAAACAACTCCTTCCCCGACAATCTTTTGAGGCATGGCGGGAACGCAAAACCGGTCAGTCTCGCGAATGGACGGTAGAAGAAACCCAAATGGCGCGGTCGTTAGGGGATCATTTTTCAATGGCGATCGAGCAATATTTGCTTTATAAAGAAGTTCACTCCCTCAACAGCAACTTAGAGCAACAAGTACAAAAGCGCACCGCCGAGCTACAGCAGTCTTTACAATTTACCCGCATTCTCAAACAAATTACCGACCAAATCCGCAGCACGTTAGATTTAACCACGATTTTGCAAACCATCGTGCAACAAGTGCGGAATTTGCTCGAGGCCGATCGCGTGGTGATTTACCAGTTTGGCAAGGATGGACTCGGCGAGATCGCCGTGGAAGATCTGCGCCCAGGATGGGAGTCGGTGTTGGGGGTTCGCTGTCCCGGATGTATTCCGCTGGAATATTGCAATATGTACTTAAAAGGACGGGTACGGGCGATTAACGATATCGCAACGGCAGAAATTAGCCCCTGTCACCAGGAATTTTTAGCCACCATTCAGGTGAAAGCCAATTTAATCGTGCCGATCCGGATGGGTTCGGAACTGTGGGGATTTTTGATCGCTCACCAGTGCGATCGCCCGCGCGTGTGGCAAGAAACGGAAATCGATTTGCTGCAACAATTGGCGGATCGAGCCGCGATCGCGATCGGCCAAGCGCAATTATATCAACAAAGTCAAGCCGCTGCCGCAAAAGCTCAAGCCCAAGCGGTGGAATTAGAACAAGCCGTAGAAGATTTGCAAAGCGCTCAAACCCAATTAATTCAAGGGGAAAAAATGTCCAGCCTCGGACAATTGGTGGCGGGTATCGCTCACGAAATTAATAACCCGGTGAATTTTATCTACGGCAACCTTTCTCACGCCAGTCAGTATGCGGATGATTTGCTGGAATTACAAAAACTCTATCAAAAGTATTTGCCCGACCCGGAACCCGAAATGCGCGAGTTGATGGAGGAAATTGACTTAGATTTTCTGGTGGAGGATTTCCCCAAAATGCTCGCTTCGATGAAAGTCGGTGCAGAACGCATTCGCAGTATCGTGCTGAGTTTGCGGAATTTCTCGCGCTTGGATCAAGCGGAAATGAAGCCGGTTAATATCCATGATGGCATTGACAGCACTTTGTTAATTTTACACCACCGACTCAAATCAAAGTCCGATCGTCCGGAAATCCACGTCGTGAAAGAATATGGGGAACTTCCATCGGTGGATTGCTATGCCGGCCAGCTCAATCAAGTGTTTATGAATATTTTGAGTAATGCCATCGATGCTTTAGAACAGCGCGACAAAGATCGCTCGGAGAAAGAACGGCGCGAGTCCCCCAGTCAAATTACGATTCGCACGGCAATAGCGAGCGATCGCGCGATGGGTGAAAAGCGGGCAATTATTCGGATTTCTGACAATGGGCCGGGGATTCCCGAACGTCTGCGATCGCGCATTTTTGAACCGTTTTTTACCACCAAAGATATCGGCAAAGGCACCGGGATGGGTCTCTCGATTAGCTATCAGATTGTGGTGGAAAAACATGGGGGTCAATTTGATTGCATTTCCCAACCGGGTCAAGGCACTGAATTCGCCATTGAAATTCCGGTCAGTCGTCGCCTTGCACCGTCACACCGTTTGCCGAAAAAGTCCTCTCCCTCCCAAGCTCGTTTTATGCGGTAGTCGCTCTTCGAGGGTTTACCCCCCTTTTATTTCAGGACACGGCACTCCCGTGTCCCTCCTCCCTCGGCATGGTTAAAGTTGAAACATGCTATTTTAGCAGGGAAAATTTCCGCAGAGTCAGCACATGAAAGGGTCGATTCCGGTAAATTTGACCCCGATAAATTCCCCGCCAAAATTGTTAAAAAATATACACACCCTAGAGCGATCGCATGATTCCCGGGAAAATGCAGAGCCGTGAGGGCTTGCAAAAATTGCCAGATAGGAAAATTTTATGAGGGTAATAAATAAGCTAAATCAATCATGGCGATCGCGCCGCCAGACGGAGGTATCGAGGGTTTAAATCTGGAAGACGAGGACGAGCAAAAATCGAAGCTCTATAATAGAGTGAAAGCAGGGCATCTATTCACAAAATTAATAAACTTCGGTACAGATTTTAAAACGTTTTAACCCTCGGTGGGTCGTTACCCCCGGTGCATTCCCCACTCGAACACAGAAACTTTGGAGAATGGGGGCGGGAAATCGATCCAAGCTTTGAGGGCACTCCGATAACCACAATATGGGGAGGTTTTTGTATGGCATCAGCGCAACCAAGCACGATCGCCGAGCTTGAATCAGAACGATATAAAACCATGACTCGCATTCTAGGGCAAATTCGCGAGTCTGTGGAACTCGATACCCTATTCACCACCATCACTCAGGCGGTGCGAGAGTTACTCAATGCCGATCGCGTCCTCGTATTTCGCAAGTGGCCCGCCGGCGAGGGAAATCAAGGGCAATTTATTGCTGAAGATGTGGCACCCGGGTGGGTGTCGGCGTTGGGCGAACGGGTGGAGTCATGCGACGTTGTAGGCGATCGCATCCGCGTCAGC
The DNA here is from genome assembly GCF_035615515.1 of Phormidium sp. CCY1219. Lineage (GTDB taxonomy): Bacteria > Cyanobacteriota > Cyanobacteriia > Cyanobacteriales > Laspinemataceae > CCY1219. The sequence goes on along the minus strand of NZ_JAJENT010000565.1, from coordinate 13,957 downwards.
TCTTGCGCGCCCCCGGAAGAGCGATCGCCTGATAGCCACTTTTGCGATCGCATGCAAGTGAGAAGCGAACTCACCGTTCCCCTGCGAAAAGACAATTGCCTCTGGGGGGGATTGTGCGTGCATCAATGCCGGGGCGATCGCCAGTGGGAACCGGGCGAAATTGAATGGCTGGGCGCAATTAGCGAACTCCTGGCAATGGCGCTGCAACAGTCGGAAGAACGGGGCGTGATGCAGGTACAGGTGTCGCAACAAAGTCGCGTTGCCGAAAGAGAGAAAGCCGTAGCCCGAACCATCGATCGGATTCGGCGATCGCTCGACATCCAAACGATTTTCGATACCGCAACCCAAGAAGTGCGCCAGCTTCTCAACAGCGATCGGGTCGCCGTGTATCGCTTTAACCCGGATTGGAGTGGTTACTTCGTCGCCGAATCCTTTGCCCCGGGCTGGAATGCCTTGGTGGGAAACCTACCCCCGATCGCCGATACTCACTTGCAAGAAAGTGCCGGGGGTCGCTACCGTCACAATCAAAGCTTGGCAGTGGACGATATCTATAATGTCGGCCATTCCGAATGTCACATTCGCCTGCTGGAACAATTTCAAGCCAAAGCCTACATTATCGTCCCCATTATGCCGGGAAACACCCTCTGGGGATTGTTAGCTGCCTATCAAAATTCCGGGCCTCGACAGTGGCATGAGGATGAAGTGGAATTGCTCGCTCAAATCGGCGTTCAGTTTGGCATCGCGGTTCAACAAGCGGAATTGCTGGAAAAAACCCAAAAGCAAACCGCCGAACTCAGCAGCGCCCTCCACTCCTTACAGGAGGCACAAAGCCAACTGGTGCAAAGCGAAAAAATGGCCAGCTTGGGCCAGTTAGTGGCGGGGGTGGCCCACGAACTCAATAACCCGGTTAATTTTATTTCTGGCAATCTCAACCACGCCGGCGACTATACCGATGACTTGCTCGAATTGCTGCAACTTTACCAGGCGCATTATCCTACATCGGAAACGGAGATTCAAGAGTTTGCCGAAGCGATCGAACTGGATTTTTTGCGCGAAGATTTGCCCAAACTGTTGCAGTCGATGAAAGTGGGGGTAAACCGGATTCGCGGTTTGGTGTCGTCGTTGCGGAATTTCTCGCGCTTGGATCGCGCGGAGAAAATTCCGGTGAATTTGCATGAAGGGATCGACAGCACCCTGTTGATTCTGCAACCGCGACTGAAAAGCCGACCCGATCGCCCCGGAATTGAAGTGGTGAAGGAATATGGGGAGTTGCCCCCGGTGGAGTGCTATGCGGCGCAGATGAATCAGGTGTTTATGAATATTTTGAGTAATGCAATTGATGCGCTAGAGATCCGCGATCGCGGCTTATCCGTGCAAGAAATGCAAGCCCACCCCAAACGAATCTCGATTCGCACTGAATTCCTCAGAGACGATCGCCAAATGGCAAACTCTTCCACCGTGACGAATCTCTCCCCACCTCCCCCAACGCCCTCGGTCGTTATCTGCATCGCTGACAATGGGTCGGGAATCTCCGAGGAGGTGCGATCGCGCATCTTCGACCCGTTTTTTACCACCAAACCTGTGGGGTCTGGCACCGGTTTGGGACTCTCTATCAGCTATCAAATTGTGGTGGAAAAACATGGGGGAACTATCTCCTGCGTTTCTCAACCCGGACAGGGCACGACATTCTACATTCACATCCCTTTAGCCCAGGCTCAATTCACCTCCTCGGCGGCTTGAGTGCAGCCTTGAGAATTGAGAATTGAGAAAACAGTTTCTTCTTCATTCTCAATTCTCAATTCTTGATTATCGCCGTCGCTGTTCCCATTTTTCGATCGCCTCTTGGGCGGCGGGATAGGCGGTGGTGTTTTCGGGGATTAATTGGGCGGCTTGAATGGCTGCACTGAAGCGACGACGACGGGCGCGATATTGGGCGATGTCGAAAATTTTATCGCTCCAGCGATTGATGAGCGCTCTGGCTTGTTCGTATTGCGGTTGACCTGCCGGAATTTGGCTGGCGATCGCGATCGCCTTGCTGTAGGTAGACGCCTGTGCGGGTTTGACCAGTTTCTGGGCTTCGAGCAATCGCTGTCGGTTGGCTTGTTCGAGTTTGTATTGCTGTTCCCAAACCGGTAAGACTTCCTGCACCTGGGCTTTCAGTTGCTCGCGATCGGGCGGTACCAATTTGGCGGCGGCGATCGCCCCTTCATAATTGCCCTGTTTCGCGCGCCCCATCGCAATATCGAGAATCACCTCACCCCAGCGGGTAATCTGTTCCTGGGCTTGGTCGTAAAGCGGATCGTTTTCTGGCACTTGTCGCGCTTGGGCGATCGCCTGAGTGAATTGCGATGCTTGGGTATTTTCCAACGACAATCTTGCCCGATCCAACGGTTCGCGATCGCCCCTTTCCGCTGCGCCTTCGCTGGCGGGAGTTGCACTCAGCGGTTGAGTGCGATCGTCCGCTGCAGTGGTGGTTTCCGCTTCCTCATCCCCAGCATTAGCCGCTTCCGTATCTTCGGTAGTTGCCGCTTCCGTGTCTTCCGAGGTTGCCGCTTCCGTATCTTCGGTAGTTGCCGCTTCCGTGTCTTCAGTAGTTACCGCTTCCGTGTCTTCAGTAGTTGCCGCTTCCGTGTCTTCCGGGGTTGCCGCTTCCGTGTCTTCGGTAGTTGCGGCTTCCGGCTGTTCTTGTGTTGGGGGGATGGTGGTGGTTTCCATTGCTTGGGGAGCTTCATCCGTCACAGTCGGCAAGGATTCCACCACCTGGGGTTCGGGGGTGGTGCCTTGCATCACACTGAGAATAGTCCGCAGCAAGACGCCCAGCAGCAAAATCAGGGCCAAGATACCGCCCCAGAAGAGCAACTTACCTACGGTGTTAGATTTTTCTTCCCGTGGTGGGGGTGGTTTGGGGGTGGCGGTGGGAGGTTGCGACGGTTTGGAAGTCTTGGCGTTATTTGTATCTCCATTGGTAGAGACACCATTGCCCGAGGAGGTGGTGGGAGGGGCGATCGCCGGTGGTACGGTTTGGTTCGTCGGCGGTGGCGCGTTTTGCGGGGGCGTTTCCTCGGAAGGTTCCAGGTTTGCCTTGCCCGCGCTGAGGGGCACAGCGGCAGCCCAGTTTTGTTCTGGAACGCTCGGACCGAGTTCGGGTAAAATGGGTTGGGGAAATTTAACCAACGGGTGAACGGAGAACATTGGATGTTGTGCAGGGCGAAAGTGTTCTTCGCACAGTTGAGGTAAGCGATCGCCCATGTATTGCGCCAGAGTTTCCAGGGTGTGCCCGCGACCCGCTTTCAATGCTTCTAGGAGTGTGGTGGTAAAAAAGCCATGCTGCAGTGCGGCAGTTTCGCGAGAAAATTGGTTGTGTTGGCAAGAGATGACCGTGGGAATTTCCATTTCCCGGGCGAGGGAGATGGTATCCACGCCGATGGTTTCATCGGCGCTGGTGCCGGTGGCGCGGTTCATATCCAGGAAGACCACGATTTGTTCGGCGGGGCAAGACTGGAGGGTGCTATAAAGCGATCGCATAGAAATTCCCGTTCCCGGGATGTCCTCCGGATTGCCTTCAATGGGCATCAAATAGTCTTCGCCTTCCCAGCTTACGCCGTAGCCACTGAAAAAGAACCACAACACATCGCCGGCATGTAAGCGATTGCGACAGATGTCATCGATCGCCCACACCAGATTGTCTCTTGTGGGATAGGGGGAGTGGCTATCTCTCCTGGATGCAGTTTCGGTAAGCAATACGCATCGGTTCGGGGTAAACCCGGCTTTTTCCACCAGATAATTTTTAACCCCTTGGGCGTCTTGTTTGGCATAGCTTAACGGCTGGAAAAATTTATAGTCATCGATGCCAATTAAAATCCCTGCATAGGTTTTCATTACCCCCTCCCCTGAATTGTTCAAAAAGACGAATTTGGAAATCGACTCGAAACATACAGCCGATGGTATGGGAAAAGCGATCGCCGGGTGGATAGTTCCGCGATCGGCGTCAGACCCGAGGCGCGATTCGGTGGCCATGAGGAAAGCGCCGCAACGGTTGGCTGACATCACCGCTCGCCCTGACGTGCAGAGAGGGTCTTGCCCGGTCTTCCTCCTCAGTTGTCTGAGCCTGGGTTTTCGGAAAAGACCGACTGCGATCGAAAGATTTCCAGGTTTCACACTGGTGTAGCACAAAAGTGGGGAAATGTCAAGGAAAAGCTCCCATTTAATTTAGCCAAGTGCTTGTTAGAGACGCCCCACCGGGGATTTGTACTTTTTCACCCGATTTCCGAGAAATTAACGTTTTAACTTGCCAGATAAGTTTCCTACAATTAGATAGAGATGGTGCGATGAGTCACCGACCCACCGGGTTGAGTCTGTGGGTTCACTGACATCAAGCTGAAATGCGATCGCACTGAGCCTAGTCATCAAAGGAGTAGCGTAACATGGTGGTATCCACCGGAAAAAAGCCAGAGTCCAAATCAGCAGGTAGTTCAAAAAAGAAACCCTCCAAAAAGCACAACCACTATGGGTTTCAAGACTTTTTCTCGTTTCAACCGGAAACGGGAATCGTCACCGACTGGAACCAGTCGCGCAATCTCTTTGCCAGCGAAGATTTTATCGTCGGACTGGTGGAGGGTTTAGAAGAAGAAGTGGGTAGCGCTTCATCGGTGATTATGTACACCATTGGGTGCCAATGGGGAACCAAGGATGCGGAGTTTTTCAAACAGTGGTTTGAAAAAGAATATCAGCGCGAGATCCGCCAAGCGAATTTGATGTTTTTGCTCGAAACCTGGTGGTGGCCCTTTACCGCCCAGGGATGGGGACGCTGGGAAGTGGATTTAAGCGATCGCAAGCATGGCTTTATGTTCATTAACCTCTTTGATTCTGCAGTGGCTCGTACCCTCGGCGATGTGGGCAAACCAGTTTGTTATATCTATGCCGGCTTGTTTGCCGGATTTTTCACCGCTTTGGTGCGAAAAAAACTGAGCTGCATCGAGCTGCAATGCTACTCAATGGGGGAAACCTATTGTAAATTTTTGCTTGGCAGTCAAGACCGCATTGATGCGGCTGCTTTTTGGCAAAATGAAGGGGCAACCGCTCGCGATATTCAAACTCGCTTAGAAGCAGGAGAACGATTAAAATGACCGCCGAGACTTCTTGGTTAAAACTATCGGTTGCAGACTTTTTTAGTCAATGTAATTGGCAAGGACAATCCCTCGCCACCCGGGGGAATGGCGATCGCGCCACCCCCACGTCTCGCTTGAGCTTATCCGTGGCGGACTATTTCCGCTTGCTTCCCTGGGAAGGGACGCCAGAAGTGGGTTCGGTGCCAAAAGTTTCTGCAGCGCTTCCGCCGAAGGATTCTGAATTTGAAGAAGTCACCCTCGGGGATCTGCTCGATGCGTTTTAGCCCTGCAAATGCCCAGGCGATCGCCGGGATTTTTTCTCCCCAAACCTTAGCATCTTATATCCAACATCCCTAAACCATCATGCATCCAGAAATTTCTCGCCTATTGGAGCAAGCAGAAGAACGCTATCTTCAAGCCAACGAAATCGAACTGTTTCGTCGCTATGCTGCATCTTTAGCAAGGCGCATGGAAACTTACGAACTCCTCCGGGAAAAAGAAGAACCCATCTTTCAACCAGTGGCGGATAACCTGGTCAAAGCCTTTCCCAACGAAAACCAAGAAACCTTAGAGCGATCGCTGAAGCATTGGCTGCTGATTGTCCGCTACTGCGCCACCGCCATGTTATTGAGCGACCCCGAATTTCTCCAACTGCGCTTGCAAGATTGGATGAAAGGATTAGTGGAAACCCACAACACCCAACCCATTGAAGAAAAGATTTATCAACTGTTGCTCGCTAGCTTGAAAAAACATCTCTCCGAAAAACAACTCCCCTTGCTGTTGCCGTTTGTGGATCAAGCCAAGAAAATCCTATTGGCAGAATCAGCGGGCTTAAGTTGAGCGCAATTGAGCGGTGAAAAATCAGTCTCATAGCTTACAGTTGAGAGACAAGGAGGAGTCGAGACGTGCCGGGGTGCGTCTGCGGGAAGTGAAAGCTTCAAATATTAACGATTCAGGAGCGCGACTATGATTTCGATTTCCAATTTGGTTAAAGACAAACACTTGCCGGGGAATTATTTTGCTTATGATGTTTACGTGCGGGGTGATTTAGAACTCGGACTGCTGGAAAATCGACGCGGCGATCGCTTGTTGGCAGTTCCGGAAACCTTGATTGATGCAATTTATGCCGGGTTAGAAGAAGAAACCGGATCGGCGGCGCGCCTGGTTTTGTTTAACTGTGGCAAGTGGTGGGGGAAAAATTTCTACGTGCGATTTTGCGAAGAAATTAACGAGTATTATGGCAAACCGATCGCCGAAATGGAGATGGTAGAATTTCTCCAATGTTTGCAACAGCTTTGGAAAACCAATGGCTGGGGCATTTTGAATTTCAATCAGGAGTATTACGATCGCGGCTTTTTGGCGGTGAAAACGAAACACTCTCCCTATACCGCCAAAGCCCCCAACTGGAAGCGCCCGGTTTGTTTCCTAGAAGCCGGCATTTTAAGCGCCTATTTCAGTCAGTTGACGGGTCGCGACCTCCACTGCGTCCAAACCGCCTGCGAATCCTTGGGCGCAGAATTTAATATTTTCGTTCTGGGATTGAGCGATCGCCTCAAACCAGCAGAAGCATGGGTGGCACAAGGAGAAGACCACGACACCATTATGACCAAGTTATGCGAAGGGTAAAACTGAATTAAGCGAGTCATTGGTCAATGGTCATTGGTCAATTGACCAATGACAAACCCCAGGGGAGATGAAATGATTCAAATTTAACCCGAATATGGGGGGGTAAACCCGATGAACAGTACCAATTTTAGAGCGGGGATAGCGGCGCTCAAAGCGGAGGATTATGGAGAGGCGATCGCCCATTTAGAAAGCGTCCTAGAACTAGAATTGCACCAACCCACCATAGAACGCACCAAAATGGCATTAGCGATCGCTTACGAAGGGGATGGGAAACCTCGCCTAGCGTGGAAAACCTGCCAAGACCTGCTGCAAAGCAAAAACGCCAAAGTCAAACAATGGGCCGACCACAGCCTTTCCGAATTAGATAAACGCTATCCGAGTTTGTCCTCTGACGTGCGTCTGCGTCGCCGCCGCACGGTGAAAGAGCGGATAATTCACACAGTCATCCAATGGCTGAAACAGTCCGAACAACGGCTTTCTTTCACGGAAACCGCTTGGGAGATTATAGAAGAAGAACGACAAAAACGCAAGCCCACCACCCCGGTAGAAAAACTTAAATTAATCTCGAACATCGTCAAGCGCGCCTGCATTCCCCTCGGGCAAAAGCTGGGCGCTTGGATCCGCGCCAAGATGCGGAAAATTAAGGGAAAAAAATAGGGTAGGATTGCCCTAGCTTGGCAGTGCAATCGATGGGTAAATGGGGTGTAAGGGCGGGTAAATCGCGAGAATTTTGTGAAAGTTGAGGCGGGGGAGAAATCGAAAAAAGCGATCGCCCTTGACAATTTGCTTGCGCCAGTGTTAAACTCACCAAATAAGTGCAATATATAGCACCAATAAAGCCCCCATTCGTAGCGTAAAAAAACTTAACATTTAAACCGGAGAGTGCCGAAGATTTTCGCCAGAATGTGGGGGGAGAAATACGATACAATATTAAGTTTGTAGTCCGCTCAGGGGTCTGAGTGGACTACAGGCAGATCGACAGATAGAGGGTAAAAAAAGCCGTGGTAGTACAACGGTCCGAGAACAAAACCGACGAGGCGAAAACCCAAGAAATCGCCAAGCAACTGCTCAGTGCAATTCAGGAGAAACGCTCATTTTTCGCCCAGTTGCAAGATCAAATGCGCTGGGATGATAAACTGCTTGCCTGGGCGATGAGCAACCCCGGGTTGCGGGTGCAGCTCTTTCGCTTCATTGACTGTTTGCCTGCATTGCGTAGCAAAGCGGAAATTGCGCGTCATTTAAAAGAATACCTAACCGTAGAGGAAGTCGAACTCCCCGACGCCTTGAAAAAACTGCTCAACTTTAGCAGTGGCGACTCAATGCCCGGGCAAATTGCCGCCACCACAGTATCCACAGCGGTGGAGACCCTGGCGCAAAAGTACATTGCCGGGGAAAACATCAAACAAGCGATAAAAACCATCGAACGCCTGCGGAAAGACAAAATGGCATTTACGATGGACTTACTGGGAGAAGCGGTGATTACCGAAGCCGAAGCCCAGTCCTATTTAGAGGGTTATCTGGAATTGATGACCCAACTTACCGAGGCGGCGAAAAAATGGCCGAAAGTGCCGCAGATTGACGAAGCGGATGGGGAAGAACTGCCCCGAGTGCAGGTTTCGGTGAAGTTAACCGCATTTTACTCGCAATTCGACCCTTTGGATGCCAAAGGAAGCGAACGACGAGTTAGCGATCGCATCCGCACCCTGCTGCGTCACGCGGAGAAAGTGGGCGCGGGGGTTCACTTCGATATCGAACAATATCACTACAAAGACCTCACCTTCTCGATCCTCAAACGGTTGCTCCTCGAAGAAGAATTTCGCCATCGGCGGCATATTGGCCTCACCCTGCAAGCCTACTTGCGCGACAGCGAAAAAGACCTGAAAGACTTAATTGAATGGGCAAAACAGCGGGGCACTCCCGTCACCCTGCGACTGATCAAAGGAGCCTACTGGGATTTAGAAACCATTGCTGCCAAGCAGAAACACTGGCCGCAACCCGTGTATAACGACAAAGCCGCCACCGATGCGAATTTCGAGCGGTTGACCGAACTGCTGCTGGAAAATCACGAATATATCTACGCCGCCATTGGCTCACACAACGTGCGCTCCCAAGCGAAAGCGATCGCCCTCGCCCAACGCCTCAACATCCCGCGCCGTCGCTTCGAGCTGCAAGTGCTATATGGCATGGGAGATAAACTCGCCAAAGTCTTAGCACAACAAGGGCATCGCGTGCGGATGTACTGCCCCTACGGGGAACTGCTTCCCGGCATGGCCTATCTGATTCGGCGCTTGCTGGAAAACACCGCCAACACCTCATTCCTGCGCCAAAGCCTGGAAGAGCGACCCGGGGAAGAACTGATCGCACCGCCGAATCCCAACGGCAAAGGCGAACTCGAAATCCACAGCCCCGCACTGCCCAACGCCGCCGCCGATACCGACTTCGCCGACGCCCAAGCGCGAGAAAAGGTGGTGCAAGCCTTGCAAAGCGTGCGTCAGCAACTCGGCAAAACCTATTTACCCCGTATCAACGGCGATCGCATCAACACCGCCAACACCGTAGACTCTGTAAACCCCTCCAACCCCAGCGAAACCATCGGCACCATCGGCTTGCTCTCCATCGAACAAGCCGATCGCGCGATCGCCACCGCCAAAGCCGCCTTACCCCAGTGGCGCAACACCCCGCCCGCCCAACGCGCCGCCATCCTTCGCAAAGCCGCCGACCTCATGGAACAACGGCGACCAGAACTCTGCGCCTGGATGATGCTAGAAGTAGGCAAACCCTTGAGCCAATGTGATGGCGAAGTCTCCGAAGGCATCGACTTCTGTCGCTACTACGCCAACGAAATGGAACGGCTGGCGCGCGGATATAATTACGATGTCGCCGGCGAAACCAATCGCTATCACTATCAACCGCGCGGCATCACCGTGGTCATTGCCCCTTGGAACTTCCCCTTTGCCATTCCCACCGGCATGACTGTCGCCTCCCTAGTCACTGGAAACTGCACCTTATTAAAACCCGCCGAAGTCTCCTCCGTCATCGCCGCGAAAATTGGCGAAATCCTCATCGAGGCCGGCATTCCCCCCGGCGTCTTTCAGTACGTACCTTGCCAGGGGTCCAGCGTTGGCTCGCACTTAGTGAAACATCCCGAAGTCAATACCATCGCCTTTACCGGTTCCCAAGAAGTGGGCTGCCGCATTTATGCCGACGCCGCCGTGCTACAACCGGGACAACGCCACTTGAAAAAAGTGATTGCCGAAATGGGCGGCAAAAATGCGATAATCGTCGATGAAAGTGCCGATTTAGACCGCGCCGTGGCGGGAGTGGTGCAATCCGCCTTTGGCTATAGCGGCCAGAAATGTTCCGCTTGTTCCCGCGCCATCGTCCTCGAACCGGTGTACGAGAGCTTTCTGACTCGCACCCTCGAAGCCACGCGATCGCTGAATGTCGGTGCCGCCGAAGACCCCAGCACCCAAGTCGGTCCAGTTATCGATGCCAGCGCCCGCGATCGCATACGCGGCTACATCGACAAAGGCAAATCCGAGGCAGAACTCGCCCTGGAAATGCCCGCCCCCGACACCGGCTACTTCATCGGTCCGGTTATCTTTACCGAAGTGCGCCCCGATGCGGCGATCGCCCAAGAAGAAATCTTCGGGCCGGTCCTATCGGTGATGCGCGCCAAGACCTTCGACGAAGCCCTAGAGATTGCCAACGGCACCCAATTCGCCCTCACTGGCGGGCTGTATTCTCGCACCCCGTCCCACATCCAGCGCGCCACCGCCGAGTTTGAAGTGGGCAACTTGTATATCAACCGAGGAATTACCGGCGCGATCGTCGCCCGCCAATCCTTCGGCGGATTTAAACTCTCCGGCGTCGGATCCAAAGCCGGGGGTCCGGATTACCTGCTGCAATTCCTCGAACCGCGCACCGTCACCGAAAACATCCAACGTCAAGGGTTTGCCCCAATCCCGGAGATGGAATAATCCAGCACCACCCCCGCCACTCAAATGCGGGGGTGACGCACCACCCCCCGGATATCCGAACCCCCACCCGATGATTCTCCACCCCGCGATCGGCACCGCAGAGCGCTAAAATTGTTAAGTAATGTATCGAAACCAACTATGCCTAAACGTGCCGATCGCCGTCAAAACCCCCCTGTAGAAAACTTAAACGGAAAATCCCTCGCCCACAGCGTACTCCCTCCTAGTGCGGTTCGCCACGGAATTCGCATTCGCGGCGCGAGACAGCATAACCTGAAAAACCTCGACCTCGAATTGCCCCGCGATCGCCTGATCGTGTTTACCGGCGTCTCCGGTTCCGGCAAATCTTCCCTCGCCTTCGATACGATTTTCGCCGAGGGTCAGCGTCGCTACGTCGAGTCCCTCAGCGCCTATGCCCGCCAATTCCTCGGACAAGTCAACAAACCCGACGTCGAATCCATCGAAGGACTCTCCCCGGCAATTTCCATCGACCAAAAATCTACCTCGCACAACCCGCGTTCTACCGTGGGCACCGTCACCGAAATTTACGATTACCTGCGGTTATTATTCGGAAGGGCCGGAACTCCCTACTGCCCGATTTGCGATCGCTCCATCGCCCCGCAAACCCTTGACGAAATGTGCGACCGAGTGATGGAACTGCCCGATCGCACCAAATTCCAAATCCTCGCCCCCGTGGTGCGCGGCAAAAAAGGAACTCACAAAAAACTCCTCTCCAGTCTCGCCGCCGAAGGCTTCGTGCGCGTGCGCGTGGATGGCGAAGTGCGCGACCTTTCCGACAAAATCGCCCTGAATAAAAACGCCACCCATACCATCGAAATTGTCGTAGACCGACTGATTAAAAAACCGGGCATCGAAGAACGACTCTTTGACTCCCTCGCCACCAGCTTGCGTCATGCCAATGGCATCGCCATTATTCACCTGCTCAATAACACCGAAGCTGCCGATAATTCCGCCGCAGAAATCGTTTTTTCCGAAAACTTTGCCTGTCCCGAACATGGCGCGGTGATGCAAGAACTTTCGCCGCGATTGTTCTCCTTTAATTCCCCCTATGGCGCTTGCGAAACCTGTCACGGATTGGGCAGTTTTCGCACCTTTGCTGCCGATTTAGTGGTGCCCAATCCCGATGCGCCGGTTTATGAAGCGATCGCGCCTTGGGCGGAGAAAGAAAACTCCTACTATCTGTCCATGCTCTACAATCTCGCGGAAATCTATGGCTTTGAACTAGACACCCAGTGGAAGCATTTAACCCGCGACCAGCAAAATGCAATTTTATATGGCACCGATGAAGCTATCTGGATCGAACAGTGGGATGCCTACCGACGCTATAGCGGAGCACTGCCAATTTTGCAGCGGCAATATGAAGAAACCGCCACCGAATTGCAAAAGCAAAAATTAGAACAGTATTTAGTCGATCGCCCCTGCGAGAGTTGTCAGGGAAAACGCCTCAAACCCGAAGCACTTTCCGTGCGCGTGGGACAATATGGGATTAGCGAATTAACCAGCGTTTCGATTGGCGACTCTTTAGAGCGGATCGAGCAATTGGAGTTGAGCGATCGGCAAGCCAAAATTGCCGAACTGGTTCTCAGAGAAATCCGCGCCCGACTGCAATTTCTCCTGGATGTGGGATTGGATTATCTCACCCTAGACCGCCCCGCCATGAGCCTTTCCGGCGGCGAAGCCCAGCGCATTCGCCTCGCCACCCAAATTGGTGCCGGCTTGACGGGCGTGCTATACGTACTCGACGAACCCAGCATCGGACTGCATCAGCGCGATAACGGGCGTCTGCTGCATACCTTAACCAAGTTGCGCGACTTGGGCAATACCTTGATTGTGGTCGAACATGATGAGGATACCATTCGCAGCGCCGATTGTATCGTCGATATCGGTCCGGGTGCCGGGGTGCATGGCGGCGAGATTGTCGCCCAAGGAGATTTAGGGGAAATTTTAAAGGCGGAAAACTCCCTCACCGGGGCATATCTTTCCGGGCGCAAAGTCATCGAAACCCCGGCAGAACGAAGAAGCGGAAATGGGCGATCGCTGGTAATGAAACGCTGTCGCCGCAACAACTTACAACAGATTACCGTCGAAATTCCATTAGGAACATTAATCTGCGTCACCGGGGTTTCCGGATCCGGCAAATCCACCTTAATTAACGAACTGCTTTATCCGGCGCTGCAACATCACCTCACCCGTCGCGTCCCCTTTCCCAAAGAAATGGATGCCTTGGACGCCCCAGGAGAAGAACAACTGAAAGATGCCGTGGATAAAGTGATTGTCATCGACCAATCGCCGATTGGCAGAACCCCGCGCTCTAATCCGGCAACTTATACCGGGGTTTTTGATGTGATTCGCGGACTATTTGCCCAAACCATCGAAGCAAAAGCGCGAGGTTACAAACCGGGACAATTCTCATTTAACGTCAAAGGAGGACGCTGCGAAGCTTGTGGCGGACAAGGGGTTAATGTAATTTCCATGAACTTTTTGCCCGATGTTTACGTGCAGTGCGAAATCTGTAAAGGTGCGCGGTACAATCGAGAAACCCTGCAAGTGAAGTACAAGGGAAAATCCATTGCTGACGTGCTGAATATGACCGTGGAAGAAGCGTTAGAATTGTTTAAAAATATTCCCAGAGCGAAAAACCGCTTGCAGACGTTGGTTGATGTGGGTCTCGGTTACATTCATTTGGGACAACCCGCCCCAACGCTCTCCGGGGGAGAAGCGCAACGGGTAAAATTGGCAACCGAATTGTCTCGTCGCGCCACGGGGAAAACCCTGTATTTAATTGACGAACCCACCACCGGGTTATCGTTTTATGACGTGCATCAGTTGTTAAATGTGTTGCAACGGTTGGTGGATAAAGGCAATTCGGTTTTAGTTATCGAGCACAATTTAGATGTGATTCGTTGTGCGGATTGGATAATCGACCTCGGACCGGAAGGGGGAGACAAAGGCGGGGAAGCGATCGCCTGCGGTACCCCCGAAGAAGTCGCCCAACATCCCACCTCTTACACCGGACACTATTTGCAGCAAGTCTTGCAGCACTATCCCAGTGCCTCCGCAAACAACTAGGGGAACACAATGGGTAACAGGAGGCATAGCCTCCGATTGCCCGTTCCCAGCACATGCTGGGAACGAGTTCTATCAGTTATATTAGTCCGCGTAGGCGGACTTAGCCTGCCCAGGCGCGATTTCAATCGCCCGCCTTTTATTAGTCCGCGTAGGCGG
>NZ_JAJENT010000564.1:0-38001 GCF_035615515.1 Phormidium sp. CCY1219 | reverse complement strand
CCTCCATTTCCCCTGGCTCTCATCCCGACGCTCACCAAGCACGGGTAGAGCGCGGGGCTTCCCGCCGAGAAGCTAATGTATCGCTTTCTTCGCAAAGCAGACATCGGGCTGACGAAGGATTCCGGGGAGAATTACCGAACCTGGGGTGAAAAAACCGAGATAGAGAACGGACAACTCCCAAGCAAATTGCCTCCCCCAGGGTGGAAGATGGGGAGGGACGACTAGCCGCCACCGACGATGGTAACGATTTCGAGGCGATCGCCCGGTTGAATTTCCGTTTCGCTCCAGAATTGGCGGTGGAGGATTTCGCCATTGTACTCCACCGCCACCAAACGGGGATTCAAGCCGATGAGTTCCAGGAATTGAGGCACAGAGGTTCCTGGGGGGCAACTGCGAGGTTCGCCATTAACGTGAAGCGAGATTTCAGACATGAGACTGAGGGTGACGTTCTTCGAGAGCTTTCAGGTTTTGGATGCGAGTAATTTGCGAGAGGAAATACTGAGTGACCAACGTGGGTTGTTCCGCCTCCATAATGGCGCGCACCACAGCCACGCGATCGGCACCGGAGTCGAGGACTTCATTGAGATTGTGCATATCGATTCCGCCGATCGCGAACCAAGGAATCGGCGAATTTTCCGCCGCGTATCTGACATAAGATAAACCCGTAGGTGGTTTGCCTTCCTTGGTGGGGGTTTCGTAAACCGGACCGACCCCAATATAGTCCACCCCTTCAGCGATCGCCCGTTCCATTTCTTCCGGATTGGTGGTCGAGCGACCGATCAAGCGGTGAGGACCGAGGAGCTGACGAGCTAGGGAAGTGGGAACATCATCTTGACCGAGATGGACGCCATCAGCATCTACAGCCAAAGCCAGGTCCACGCGATCGTTCATAATAAACAGCGCCCCGTAATCGTGACAGATTTCGCGAAGTTTTTCAGCATTCCGGAGGCGTTGAGCGTCATTTGTATTTTTGTCACGGTACTGAACTAAAGTTAAGCCGCCCTCTACCGCTGCTTCTATAATCGAGAACAAGCGATCGCTAACGGAGGTGACCAAATACAACTGAGCGCGCTCGAGTTGCTGACGACGGCGGTAAGCCAATAAATAGCTTTCCAGGGAATAAACCTGATAGCGCATCTGCTTAAACAACCCACCCATTTGCGGGTGATAAAGCTTGCCGTATTCTTCCAGCACGCGCAGGGCTTCTTGCACTCGGCAGAAATTCGCCTGTAATAGGGTATGAATGCTTTCGCGCCGTTCTTCCATTGGATGAGTCAGATCCGTGCCCGGATCTCCGGGGGTATTGCGGGCCGCCCGCAATTCCGGACTATGCCAGCGCCCGAGTTCCTGGCGCATCTCCTTGCATTCATTAGCCAGGGAACCGCTTTCGAGGCCAAAGCGACACCATTCTTCGAGAATTCGCAAGCCTTCGCGAGCGCGGTCTAAATTCGCATCTAAAATGCGGCAAAGCGCGGGCTGTGCCTGTGGAGTAACGAACTCCGGCACCTTAGCGAGACCGCTGTGTTTTTCACCCATTGCAACCCCCATTCATTTGTTCGGTGGTAAGCATCAAGTTTGACATTTTCTAGCCGAGTGAAGATCCATCAACTGTAATGAGGTAAATTTGTTCTTATAGACCGAGATTTTTTTATCTATTTTCAGGGATTAAATTATTTTGACATAAAAAATCAACCGGTTCGCGGGTGCGAGGGTAAAACCCCACCGGGCGATCGGTTGACCCCCAACCCTGTCCCCATCAAGAAACGGGAAATAGTTTTGGCGAAACGTTCAACTCAAAATTGGAGGAGAGTCGTGAGTTTCATCAACCCCATTCGATCTCAACTCAACCCGAGTGGCAAGTTAATCCGCTTGGGAGTTGCCACCACAGCATTATTTTGGCTGCACTGGCCCGCTGCATGGGCGCAGATGGCACCGCCGCAGGGGATCGCGCAGAGCGATGGCACCGAGGAGCAAGCCGAAGTCAGCTCCTTGTTTGTCAATCCTAGCAGTGGGAATGACCAGACGGGGGACGGAAGTGAAAACCAGCCGTTCAAAACCATTACCCAGGCATTGCGACAAGCCAAACCCAACACTGAAATCGTACTCGCTCCGGGGACTTACACTCCCGAGAATGGGGAACGGTTTCCCTTAATGCTCAAACCCCAGGTGCGGATTAAAGGGAATCCAGACAAAAGGGGAGAGGGAATCACGATTGAGGGGGGAGGGAATTACCTCAGTCGAAGTTCAGCCAGTCAAAATGTAGCGATCGTGGCGGCGAATGGAACCAGTTTGTCTGGTGTTACCGTGAGGAACCCCCACCAGCGCGGGTATGGGTTGTGGATAGAATCCACGGCGATCGCGGTGATGCAGAACACCTTTACCGGAAATGGCCATGATGGGATTTCCGTGGTGGGGGATGCCACCCCGACGATTCGCGAGAATCATTTCGTGCAAAATGGGGCCAATGGCATGACAATTTATGGCACAGCGCGGGCAGAAGTGCGCGATAACATCGTAGAGCGCACCGGATTTGGCATCAACGTTGGCGGAGAAGCCCAACCGCTGTTGATTGGGAATCAAATTACCGACAATCGAGATGGAGTGGTGATTCACGGTGAAGCGAAACCGATATTGCGGAACAATCGCATCGAGCGAAATCGAGAGCATGGAGTTGTGGCGGTGGGGTCTTCCCGTCCGAACTTGGGAACCACTGCCGAACCTGGGGGCAATGTGGTGCGCTATAATGGAGAGTTAGACATTAACGTGAGCGCCACCGGAGAAATTATTCCGGCATTTGGAAACGAAGTTGCCAGCGATCGCACTGCAGGGCGCTTAGACTTAAACGGGGCGATCGATCCGCAACTGGAAACCACCGTGGCGCGCAACGAACCGCCGCGTCCCATACCGCCGCCGCGTCCCGTTCCTGCCCCTGCGCCAGAACCGCCGTCCACCTCTTCCTTTCCCGCGCCCAGTGCCATAGCGCCGCAATCCGACCCGGCACCGGCTGCCGTCAGCCTTCCGGTGCCCACCGCCGAGAATGCCATAGAAATCCCCGTTCCGCCGCCGCAGAACAGTGCTGCGTCCACCGCGCCACCGCCGCCGACCCGGCAAAATTCAAATCCTCAAATTGGCAATCGTCCCGGCGACACCTTACCCAGCCTGCTACCGGTGCCCGACCCCAACGCGCCGATTGGCAATGGGGGGAGTAGCGTGCCAGATGTGGGAGATACCCGCACTGCCAGCACCGACGGACCGCCGCCGCCGCCCAGCTATGCCGCCACCTTGGGACTTCGCTACCGGGTGATTGTGGAAGCCAGCAGTTCCCGGGAACGCGCCCGGGTGCGGCGGGTGGTTCCGGATGCCTTTCGCACCCGAATCAACGGGCGGATGGTGATGCAAGTGGGAGCCTTTGCTACCCAAGATAAAGTAGACGAAATGATGGAACGGCTCGAGCGCAACGGATTGAGAGGGATTGTGTTAGATATTCAATAATCCCGCTCGAACGCCTCCCCGGAGGGAGGTTCGGCGTCCGAATGAACCTGGCGGGGGTGGAGCAAGGAAAAGCCGATGCCACTTAGGGGTTGGAGGATTGAATTTGCTCCACCACCCACTCAAAGGTTTCGAGCACCTTTTCCAGAGCGCTGTCATCTTGCAGGGTAGACAAGCGGAAACTGGGCACCCGGGTTTCCGCGGGATCGGCGGGGAGAGACAAACCCACGGAACTAAAGCGCGATCGCAACTCGTGCCAGTGGTCTTCCTCATCAAAGGGGGGCTGAGAGGCATAACTGCTGCTGGAAATCACGAATTCCCCCGAAATGCCCACGGTAAACAGAGAAAAAGGCTTGCGTCCTTTTTGCTTTAACTTGGCGGCAAAACCGCCATAAATATCCCCGGTGCCCCATACCACCTCAATGGTGGGTTCTTTGCGCCGCGCCCATTGATGAATCTTGCGCGCCATTTGCGCTTCTTCATACCCTTGTCGGGTTTCAAACTCGTAAAAGAATGACTCTTCATCCCATCGCCGTCTTTCCCGAGTGGCGCTGGCTTTTTTCTGTTGGGCTTCAGCGGTTTGACCGATGACCCGGGGAACCAGGGTTTTGAGACCATCTTGGCTGACGTATTGTTTGATTTCAACCGCCAATACTTCTGTAGGGTCGAGTTGTTCGTTGAGGAATTCCACCACTCGACGAAGTTCCGGCGGAATCTCTTCGGCAACGAACACCAAGCGAAGTTTGCCGGCTTGCAGGTTGGTTTTCACCTTTTGCCAGAAGCGTTCTTCATTGGCATCAGAGCCGAGAAATTCCTCAAAAACCTGTTCGGGATCGCGGTCTACATCTCTGCAATTGGATTCAAACTGGGCGATGATAGATTCGAGGGGCCAGTAAATCAGCACATTGGCGGCATAGTCGAGCATTTGACCGACAATTTCGCGTCGGAAGCGGGTTTCTGGAGAGCTTTTGACTTCCACCAGGGTGGGGATGGCGTTTTGGTCGAGAAACAGATGCTCGAAGGACCACCGCCCATCCGCTTCGTCATCCGAGGGAAGTGGCATTTCCCGGGAAATCAATAACCACTGACGGGGGGTGGCGCGATCGATTTGGTCGCCGGCCACCAGGTTGGGGTATTTTTCCAGTAATTCTTGCAGTCGATCTTCGGTGTCATAGGCTTGTTCGATCATTTCCACAAGCCGATCGTCATCTTGAATGAGGTAAATGCCTCCACCCATTCATTTTCTCCCTTATTGATTGGTTTGGCTTTACGGTTTTTATAGAAAAATCCAGTTAGATCCTGCCCGAGAAGACGCGCTCAGCCGGGCCTGTCATGTAAAGCCGTTCATCGGACGCGGACCATTCCACGATTAAAGAGCCACCGGGGAGTTCCAGGGTTGCCTTGCGATCGCACCGTTGGTTGAGCACGCCGGCCACCAGGGACGCACAAGCACCGGTGCCGCAGGCGAGGGTTGCCCCAGCGCCTCTTTCCCAGACTCGCATTTTTAGGTGTCCCGGTGCAATCACCTGAATGAATTCGGTATTGGTGCGTTTGGGGAAAGCGGGATGATGCTCGAATTGTGGACCTATCTGTGCCAGGGGGATGGCGTCCACATCTTCTACAAAGGTAATGCAGTGGGGGTTGCCCATGCTGACACAAGTGACGGTCCAGGTTTGGCTGGCCACTTCCAAGGGAACTGCGATCGCTTTTTCTCCCGGGGGGGTTAGGGTCGTGGGGATTTCCTCGGCGAGAAGGCGGGGCATTCCCATATCCACGGTGACAAGTCCGGTGCTCGGGTCAAATTGGGGGGCGATCGCCCCGGCGAGGGTATGGATGCGATATTTTTTCGGCGCTTGGGCGGCACTCCCGGGGTCTGAGGTGGCTTCTAAATCGGCCAAGAAGCGCGCAAGGCAGCGGATTCCATTGCCGCACATTTCCGGTTCTGACCCATCGGAATTAAAAATCCGCATGGTGTAGTCCGTGTCGGATCCGGTGGCGGGGAGGGCAAAAATTACCCCATCGGCCCCGATGCCAAAATTGCGATCGCATAGCTGACGCGCCTGCTCGGGGGTTATCATGGGGTCGCAACTGTGACGATTGTCCATCACAATGAAGTCATTTCCAAGACCCTGGTATTTGATAAACTCGATTGTCATTGTGTCTGTGCTGTCCGTTGAGATCTGCGTGATTGCGAATTCCTAATTTTACTGTAAAGTCTCCGTTAAAGGTTAGACTGACTTGCCAGGTTTCGACCCCCCGGCTGAATCTGGCAGGCAAGGTTCGCCGGGACGGGGGAATATGCTGACGCATTCGATCGCGGATATGAAGCGATCGCGAATGTCTCGGCTTTTCCCTGCCCGGAGCGATCGCGTTATTTCGCGTTTTCCAATCCACAAGCCATAGGAACGATCTAGATTATGACTGATTTCGATATTAACCTACCCAGCATTCGCCAAGTTCAAAATATCATTAAAGACAAAAAAGAGGTGGAACTCAAACTCAGCACCGGAGATTTGCTGGCTGGCAAAATTTATTGGCAGGATAAAGAGTGCATTTCCCTGTTGGATCATTACGACCAGCAGACCATTGTCTGGCGACAATCCATTGTTTATCTCAAGCCTAAGTCCTGACCCTTTTCTGGATGAACCGAAAGGGGTTCGACTCCCGAGGGCTACGCAACAGTTTAACGCCAGAGATTCCCCGCATTTCTGATGCTTGATTATCGAGTTTTATAGACTTCACCCTCGGCAATTTTTTCAGAATAAAGCAGAGAAAATTGCACCGAATCATGCTGACAATCGAGCAGGTTTAAATTAGGTAAAACAGGAGTGCGAGCTTCTAGCTCGCGCTTTTTTCAATCGAACGCGAGGCTTTTTCACCGACGAGGGAGAAGCGCTCACCCGGTTTCAGAGGAGTTTTTTTCGCCCCATTAACCCGGATCGGAAGAGATAATTTCCTTGACAGTTTCGCTAATTTGTGCTTTAGCCATTGCCACTGGGGTAGAAGTAGAAGGGGAAGAATCGGCGTTAGGGCACAGCCAGCGCTGGAGGCGTTTGAGAGACAAAAGCTTACCGACAACCAGGAGGCGATCGCCGGCCTGGAGAGTGGTCCCACCGTGGGGAAAGCGAATGAAATGACCTTCGCGACGAATCGCCTGCACCTGCAGGTCATACTCGCGCCGCCAATCCAACTCAGACAGGGTTTTGCCCGGGGCCGGACTCTCCTCGGGGACGTGAAGCCACTGACAGGAGGTATTCTCTTTCGGAAGCGCCACTTCTCCTCGGGCCAACTGCTCTAAAATGGTCAGTTCTTCCGGTTCTCCCACCACGAGAAACTTATCCCCTGCTTCCAACGGGGTATGAGAATCCGGGTAGTCGATTTCTTCCCCATCGGCGCGGCGAATTGCCATTAAGCTGACGCCGCTGATGCGGCGCAGGTCCGTTTGCTCCAAAGTCATGCCGGCGAGGGGAGACCCATCTGGCAAAGCGTACCATTTGCTATTGAGATCCGATGCAGCCACTTGCAATTCGCGAGAAATCTGAGCGGCGCTGCGCGAGGGGCGAAAATCCAGATAGTGGTGATTGCGAATTTGCTCCACATCGCGGCGGATAGCGGGAAGGGGCAGACCGATCGCGAGTAACAGATGAGTCGTCAGTTCCAAACTGACCTCAAATTGGGATTGCACCACTTCCGAGGCCCCAAGCTGATAAAGCAGTTCGATATCGTGGACTTGATTCGCCTGGACCACCACATCGAGATCCGGGGATAGTTCCAGGGCGCGCTTGAGGCAAAGGCGGGTACTCATGGGGTCGGGAAGGGCGATCGCCAGGGTACAGGCGCGATCGACCCCTGCCGCTTCTAGCACGTGTAAAGAAGCCGCATTGCCGTAAATATAGGGAATTCCTGCGGTCCGGAGTTGCTGAATTGCCCGTTCCGATAAATCGATCGCCACACAGGGATAATCATGGGCTTGCAGTAATTGCACCACATTGCGACCCACGCGCCCGTAACCGCAGACTACCACGTGATTTTGTCTGGGCAACTCTTCAGAAGCCGCCACGGGGCTGCTGGTTTCTTCAAAAAACCAACTCAGGCAAGGGACGGTTTCCGCCCAGTTGAGAACTTGCGGCATCAGGCGCAAGACAAACGGCGTCACCACCAAGGTGACAGCAGTGGTGCCCAAAATCAACAAATAAACCGACCGGGGCACTAACCCGATCGCCTGTCCCTGGGCGGTGAGGACGAAGGAGAATTCCCCGATTTGCGCCAGTCCCAACCCCGCTAACAATGAAGTCCGCAGGGGATAGCCAAACGCTCTGACCACGGGGGTAACGATGGCGCATTTGCCCACCAATACCAAAAATACCAATTCTAAAATCAGTTCCCAATGGTTCCATAAAAACACGGGGTCGATGAGCATGCCCACGGAAACAAAAAACAGGGCGGCAAAAATATCTCGCAAGGGTTCTACATAGGTGAGGGTTTGGTCCGCATATTCCACTTCTGAAATCATCAACCCGGCGACAAATGCGCCCATTTCAATGGAAAAGCCAAGATAGTAAGTCACTAAGGCAATGGACAGACATAATGCCACCACGCCGAGGAGAAATAATTCGCGGCTTTCAGTTTTAGCCAGGAGGCGCAGCAAGCGGGGGACGACTAAGGTGCCGAAGGCGATCGCGCCGGCGGCAAACAGTCCGATTCGCAGCAATGCCGAAACTACTGCCATTCCAATGGCTTCTGCGGGTTCGTTCAATGCCGGTAACACGGCCAACATCAGCCCTAATGCTAGGTCTTGCACCACTAATATGCCCAACATCACTTGCCCGTGGGGGGTGTCGGTTTCGTTGCGTTCCATCAGGCATTTGAGGACTACGGCGGTGGAGGAGAGGGATAAAATCGCGCCTAAGAAGATGCCTTGGGTCCAGGAGGTACACCACCCCATCACTACCGAAATAACGCTGGTGACGGCGATGGTGAGGGTAATTTGCGCTCCACCGCCGCCGAGACTGATAAATTTTACTTTTCTCAGTTCTGCTAGGGAAAATTCAACGCCGAGGGCAAAGAGTAATAAGGCGACCCCAAATTGAGCCAGGGTTTCTACTTGAATGAGTTCTTTTATCAATCCCAGACCCGCCGGACCGACGACTATCCCGCCGAGTAAATAGCCGAGGATTGCGGGTTGGCGCAGGATGGAGGCGAACAATCCACCTACAGCGGCGGCACCCAGCATGGTTACTAAGTCGAGGATGAGTCTGAAGTCTTCTTGCACGGTTATTTTAAAATTGAGAGGAAATAGGAGGGTCTATAACAGTTTAGGATAACGATTTTTTGGCGATGGGGAGGGTGGGGCACAAATGTGGAATCGCTCTGGGGGTGTAGGGTGGTAGAAAGGGAAGATTGCCCTGGGGAGGTGTTCGGGGGTGGCAAGTTCTGGTGGGGGATGGAAAGCGCGATCGCCGATGGGTGGGGGGTGAATGAGGGGTAAATCCCACTGGGGAGGATATGGCCTCGGAGCAAACTGATGCTTGTCCAGTTTGTACCTCGGGGAAAGAGAGATTTTTAGCGGGTTTTCCAGGGAAAAAGGGAAAATTTGAACCCCTCGATTTTTCCCGACAGATTGGGACGAAATTTGTAAGATAAGGCGCTAGACAGGGTGGTGGAACGCCGTTTTTGAAGTGGGTTTTTCGGGAACATTGTCCAGAGAAGATTGCCGAGATTGCCACTGTTGCGATCGGGTTTTGACCGAGGGAATCGATCGCTTTTGAAACGGGAGCGATCGTGGTAAAATTTAGGAGTTTTCTTCTTTGGCGGATAAAGCCATTGAAAACGGTACCATTGGGGTGCCAAATCCGAGGAACTCCATTGGAAACAGATTCCACTTTTCACCTAGGCTAGCGAGCAAATATGGAAAAGGCGAACTGAACGATGATCGAGAAGCTGCATTACGAGGAATCGGTAAGGAATGGATGGCGCGGGTGGTTTTCCAGACCGGCCAAACCCACAGGTCAATTGCCGAGAAAAAGTCCGAAGGCTAATTTTTTAATGTTGGCTTTTTCGTTAGTGTTGGCGATCGCAGAACCGGTGCGATCGCTAGAGGTGCGGGTGAGTCCCACGAATCCGCAACTGGGGGATACCCTCTCGGTGAGCATCGAGACGGAAAACAGTGGGGGAGACATTCCTCAGGTTTTGGCGCAAGAGGACGAGATTGAGGCATTTGCCGTGGGGGCGAACCGCTTTCGGGCGCTAGTGCCGACCACGCCGCTGGATCGCCCGGGACGTTGGGTGATTCAGGTGAGTGGGGAAGGGCAAACGCGCAATATTGCGGTGTGGGTGAGCGATCGCGACTTTCCCACGCAATCGATTTGGCTTCCTCCGGGTAAGGATGACCTGCAAGGTACGGACTATGAATTCGACCGGGTGGCGGAATTTAAAGCTCTGGTGACGCCAGAACGGTTTTGGAACGGTCCGTTGCTGCGCCCGAATGGGGGGACGGTAACGACGATTTACGGCGTTCGCCGCTATTATAATGGTGTATTCGCAGAAAACTATTACCATCGCGGTGTAGACTATGCGGGTGGATATGGTTCGCCGGTGGTGGCTCCAGCGGCAGGTCGCATCGCGTTGGTGGGACGAGAATCGGACGGCTTTGAAATTCACGGCAATACCGTGGGGATTGACCACGGGCAAGGCGTGACCAGTATCATGCTGCACTTGAATCGCATAGACGTTCGAGAGGGTCAGATGGTACGGGCCGGTGAGGTCATTGGTGGGGTGGGTTCTACCGGCGCTTCCACTGGACCTCATTTACACTGGGGATTGTACGTGCATGGAAAAGCTGTGGATCCGGTTCCGTGGCGATTTGAGGGAGTCGAATAACTGCGATCGCCCATTCTGGAATGAGCCACTGGCATACCCCCAAGGGCAGAAAAAGGCTTTTTTCTGGAGTTAGATTGATTTTCAGGCGGATTGTAGGGCAAAATCAATCAATGATTGCCCTTTTGACCGGGAAAAGCACGATCGGGCGCGAGCCGGGGAGTTAAAATCTCAGGTCAAATGAAGACAGTGCCGTGGAGCAGCAGAGGCATTATGAGTATCGAAAAAATAGTCGAACAGGCACTACAGGATGGATATCTGACGCCAGCGATGGAAGCGGAGGTGGGAAGAATTTGCAATACCGCCTCGGAACTTTCTATCGAAGAGTACATGGCTCTAGATCGCCTGATGGGATCCCTGTTGACTGGGGAAGTGGTGGTTCTACCACGCAAGCAGTTTATTAACGTGATGGAAGAGTTGGTCCTCTCCGAAGCGATCGCCCGGGTCGCAGAAATTGAGGCGACTAGCGATCGCACTCTGGATGTGGGGGATATCGCCGCCTACGCGCTCAACCGACTCCCGCCGCTTTATGCAACGACGGAAGAAGGTGCGAACTACCAGCGTTCTAGGGCGAAGGAGGAATTGCAAGGACTAATCGCTCAACAAGTGGATGAGGCGATCGCGCGCAACCTGGACCGCCCGGAATTTTTCCCGGAACGGGTGGCGTTAGGCAAAAGTTCTGGCAAGGAAGTGCTTTCCCAAGTCAGCAGCTTGTTACAAACCTATGCTTCTAACTATGAAGCACAACCCAATACCCCGGGTTCTACCTAGTTTCTATTAAAACCAGCCGTTGACGGATTGGGTGGTCAAGCATCTCCTCGGATGGGGGCAGACTACTCCCTCCTACGGTGCCGCTGTTTTCGCCAAGACGCCCTCCCTAGGGCGTCTTTAAATGTTTTACGCTCGCGGTTCGATGGCGGGCGTATCTGTGCTTTTGTGTCGCCGATTCCCACACCACCGTTGGCCAAATTGACCGTAAACCTCTCCTCCATTTAACCACAACTGGGCCGCCGTTTATCTCGGTTTTTCACCCTAAATTCTGCCCTTATAATCGAGGACAACGGCACTGCTTTTTCGGGACAATATGGGGATATCCAACGGGATTTAAAACCGTTAAGATAAGACAATTTCAAACTCGAGATTGTCTTGGGTTTTAAAGTTGTAGGTACCAAAGTCCACGATATTGGTGTCGGTGAGTTCCAAGTTATAGAAATCCATCGCGTCCCAATCGAAATATGGACCGGCGTGCCAAGTGCCCATTTCTAATTTGATAAAGCAATCGCCGGGAATGCGAAATGCCATTAGGCGATCGAGATCCGGGCGATCGCCCTGACTCGGAGGGGCAACGGCAATGAACCAGTCTTTCCCTTCTCGCGCCCCCAAACATTGAGTGCATTCCACGTGGCGGGCGATCTGGTGAAATTTTCGCCCTCTGCAATCCAGGCGCATGATATAAAGTCGCGGCGTGCCGTTTTCGAGGTTTAACTGCGCCTCATTGTTCGGATCGGGTTCGCCATCGGAAGCGGGAAAAATCACTTGTCCGTAATCTTGGAAGTTTTCTGGCGTTACCCATTGGGCGGGCAATTGTCGAAGGGTTTTCGATTCCGTCATTCCTGCATTCCTACTAACAACTTCTAGTGGGCAGTTTCTTTTTTTTAAACCGAGGAAAAAATATCGGTTCAAGCGAGCAAACAAGCCAGAGGGAAAATAATATATTCCACAAAAAACAGCTTCCAAATAAATTGATAGCAACTGGCAATTTGCAGTTTATTGCTTAAATCCACTTGTTGCGTGCGCCACCACAATAAAGCCAAGGCAATTATATGGGAAATGCCGAGAAAAATGGGATTAACGCCCGGCGATCGCAGCAGTCCGAAAAGTGCGATCGCCAGATAACAAACGGTTATCGTCCAGCGGGCTAATTCAAAGACCGATCGCGTGCCCAGGCGAATGGTAAAGGTGCTGATATTGTACTGCTTATCCCCTTCGATGTCGGGGATATCTTTGAAAATCGCGATTGCGAAGGTAAATCCCAGCACAAACAGGGTCAGCGCCCACACCGATGGCGGGATAGAGAGCCGAATTGGCGGCATTTGCGCGAGATGGGTGAACCACAATTCTCCGGTTTTGTCCTGAGAAAGCACCCAAATCCCGTGCAAAAACAAGCCTAAATTAACCACCACGCCGCGCACGGTAAAAATGCAAAAAGAGGCCCAAAAGGGAAAGCGCTTTAAGCGAATTGGCGGTAAAGAGTAAGCGGTTCCCAGGGTCAAACTAATGCCCACGGTGGCTAGCAACCACGGGCCTTGTACCAGCGCCAACACTACGGCTAAAATTCCCGCGATCGCGACGATGACTTGTCCTTGGCGCAGAGAATATTCCCCCGCCGCTACGGGCAAATGCGGTTTATTAATGCGATCGATTTCGATATCTTCGAGTTGATTGAGTCCCACAATATACACATTGCCGCACAGACAAGCAATCCAAGTGCCTAGCACAGGCAGAGAATCCACGAAAGTGACCGCAGTTTCCGAGAGGGCGATGGCGATCGCGTAGAGTCCGAAAACGCTCAAACTGGTGCCGATAATCGTATGCGGGCGGGAAAATTTCCAGAAGGAATAAAGCCACGGGGCATACTGTTGGACTAAATTGGTTTGCGAAACAGAAGATTGGCTCATCTTCACTTTTAATAGTAGGTTAAGGGTGGACGATTGAGCTGAATTGCCAAGGTCTATCTTACCGGATTTTCCGGGGAAAAATTCCCCCGATTGTGGTTTTCGGCTGAATTTGGGCATCAGATTGCGTCTGGATTGCCTGCAAAACGCGGGAGAGTGAAATACTGCCGTGGCTGCTGGTTTACAGATAACTTTTTGGGAAGTTTGGGTTTTATTTTAAGTGAGCCTAGCAGGGGCGATTGTGTTATACTTTACGAGGCAGAGCCTCGGGGGAGGCGTTCCCAGGCAGAGCCTAGGAACGAGTCAGTAGCAGGGGGGTTTAAATTATACTTTATTTACTAGCACAAATTAAACCGTAGCGCACCAAACCGCTTTTGTACCCTTCGCTCATCAGACCGAGAGAGAGCGCGCCGCGAATGGTGTCCCAACCGGAGAATAATAAGCCAAAAATAGCACTGGGGTCGAATGCCGAATCAATCACGATATCCCAAAAGGGAGCTACCGCCGCAGACCAATCTGCAGTGTGAATATTTTGGAAACCACTCTGATGCGCGATCGCCTCATATTCGGGCAGAGAAATCACGTAAGGCAAGTAATAAACCCGATAAATTTCGATGAGATGTCGCCGCTCTTTTTCGCTCAATGGCGGGGCGGGAGGGGTGACGGGACGATGACACCAGGTGGCCAAAATCAAGGTTCCGCCAGGATTGAGTACCCGATAGCATTCTTGCAAAAACTGCTTTTTATTCGGCATATGTTCGCCGCTTTCTAAGGACCATACTAAGTCAAAAGAATTATCGGCAAAGGGCATTTCTAACGCATTGGCGACTTGGAAATTGCAGGGAAGATTGGCAGATTCGGCCCGTTGGGTGGCGCGAGATGCTTGCACGGGACTGAGGGTAATTCCGGTGGCGGTGGCGTTAAATTTTTGCGACAGATACAAAGAACTGCCGCCAATTCCACAACCGACATCGAGAATGTTGGATACCGTTTCGGAGAGATTGCGAGACAAGTTGTCTTCGGTCCAGTGGAGCAATTCTTCGATTAAATCGATCTGAGCCTGTCGCCGCTCGATTTGGCGATCGCCATTTGGGCCATAATAGCCGTGGTGCATGTGTTCCCCCCAGATTTGTTCCCATAAACCGGAGGAAGAATCGTAAAATTGCTGGATTTTTTCGTACAAGTTGGAGGTCATAACAAAGAATAAATGAGGACTAGAGAAGTGGAGGAAGCGCGCGGGATTTAGGGTGCGATCGCCGCTTGGATGGTGCGGTTGATTTCCGCCGCTGAAATCCCGCCATTTTCCTTGTCGCGGGTGACAATTAAGGTGCCGCGATCGCCGCCGCCTTCTTCATAGGGTAAAATATCATGGTGGCGATACCATTCGAGCTTATCATGCCAGCGGACTTGATACGCGGGGTCGTTGAAAACGCCGCAGTGTTCCCAATAATAGCTGATGCCGCTTTCGTCATCTTCCAGGGTAAAATCGGGGTATTTGGTACTGTTGCCAATAGTTAGAGGCTTTTCGTAAGTGTATTCTAACTGATGAGCCGCCAATCGATTGGCAATGGTGACTTCCGAATGAGACCTCACTGCTTCCCCGCGAATCGTGCGATGAATCAGGCGGTCTTCTAAAAACCGACTTTCCGTTTTTTCCACTTGGGTTTGACCCACTGCGGTGGTAAAAAACACCTCCACCGGATGGGGAATGTGAAACAAATTGGTCAGGCGACGGGCGGTATCGGAAAGGGCATCGGATGCATATCGTTTTAGGTCAGCGCGATCGCCTTGATGTAAAATCACCACCCGCTCTCGCTGGCGCGTCAGGGCGGTATAAAGCAGCTCTCGAGACAGCAACCGACAGGGATTAGGCAACACCAACAAGACCAAATCAAATTCGCTCCCTTGGGACTTATGAATTGTCAAGCAATAGGCCAATTCTAAGGTGTTATTGAACTCTTCATTAAAGTCGCCCTTGCTAAAATCATATTGAAACCCCGGTTGAGAGGCAAATTCGACTTTAAGCAACCAAGGCAATCCGCGCATTTTTCGGGTTTTAAACTGACCGATCGCGATGCCTATTTCCCCATTGGCAATATATCCGGTTGCGCCTTCTTTCGGATAAACTTTTTTGCCACTGCGCGAGTGATTGATGGCATTAATTACTTTATCTCCATAGACGATTTCTTCCGCGCCTAACGGTTGGGGAATCCGGCGATATTTCTGCCGCGCCAATTCCACTGCTTTGAATTTAAAGCGCTGGTGAATTAAGCGATTAATTTCCGAGACGCCATGAGATAAACCGCGCACGGGGGATAAGATTTGCCATGCTTCGGCTTGATTCGCCGCGCCTAAATTAAAATAGGTGTAATCGCCGCGCGGTTTGCCTCCTAAAGAGCGGTCGAATCCTTGGATATCTTGACTGCTTTCTAGGTGCAATTCTTCCACCAGCACTTCCAGCAAGCGGTCTTTAAATTCCTCTGGGGTTTGCCACTGAACCAAGCGCACGCGCTCGGATTTGCCGGATTTGACCACCGTATCGAAGATTTCATCTTCTCCCGGGGCTAAAGATTGCCCGCTAAACCAATTGGCTAATTGCAAATCTTCCGTTTCTAATCCACCTTGACGACGACTGATGGTTAATTCGGCATAACCCGGACCGACGCGGGGAAAAATAGTTTCTACATTATCGGGAGTGAGTTTGGCGATAATATCCACAAAGGGACGCCCGGGACCGATGGGGGGAAGTTGTCGCGGATCGCCGACTAAAATCAGGCGATGAACCCCTTTCAGGGCATCGAGCAAAGCGGCGAGCATTTCCTCGGTAAGCATGGAAGCTTCATCCACAATTACCGTGCGGGCGTAATGCCTTGCGGGTTTGTCGGATAAGTGATAGCGCTGAGTGCGAGTATCGTATCTGCCGCAGCGATAGAGGAATTGGGCTAAAGTATAAGCTTCTAAGTTAAAGCCTTTTGCTGCTTGTTCCATTCTCACTCGCGCTTTGCCCGTGGGGGCGAGTAACAACACGCCACCGGCTGCAATGTCTGGTTGCCCGCACAAGACGGATAACAGGGTGGTTTTGCCGGTGCCGGCAGGACCGATCGCCACGGATAAGCGCGATTCTGCCAATTCTTTCAGGGCGGCGGCTTTTTCTTGTCTGGCCCGTTCTTCGGCGGCATCGGTTACGGCGTCTTTGCCGACTCCTTCCGCACTTTCGAGGGTGGCATCGAGGCGCGATCGCCAATCGGCAGGAATCTGATGACGCTTGCCTTTAATCCGCTTATTGACTGCTCTGCGAATCGCATTTCCCATCTGCGAGAGACGATGGAGCTGATAGGCTTTTTTGCGGCGCGGATCCGATTCGCAACCAGCGGTTTCGATTTCCACGATATCGATGGCGGAGGCGAAACCTTCTTGCGCCACGCTCATCAAATCTCGGTTGACATCGCAACTCGGTTCCAAGTCCAGGTCGCGAATTTTTAAAATAACATCTTTTTCCGGCAATAAAGTATGTCCGGTATTGGCGGCTTGTTCTAGAATTTCTACGGTTAAAGAGCGAATTCGCCGTTTGTCCGTACCGCTATCTAAGGCAGAGGGTTCGGGCAGCGGATGGTTTTCGCGGATGCAGTCGTCGGGGAAAATGCCGCGATCGACTGTCCAAACGCTGACGGGATTGATGGTAGTTTGGGTGAGTTCGTAAACTAAATAGGGATTGTTCAGCAAGTCGGCATCTTGACAAAAAATACCATGTTGCTCGCGCACTTCTTGCACGTAAATCAAGCTGGCTTTATCTGGGGTAATTTCTAAACGACTGAGCAATTTTAGCAGCGATCGCCGTTCTGGCGGAAGCACCTGCCAGGTTCTTTGCAAGGTGCTGCCAATTTGCGAGGATAGTTCCGGCGGTAAGTGGGTTTTTGGGTCGCGAAAAACGCAATCTACTAGCGGCCAAGGGTCTTCATTTTCTGATAGTTTGGCGGCAATTTCTCGCGCTACAAAGGTGCCGAGTTCCACGCCAAAGGCACATAATGCCGCCCCCAATCCCGGACAAGGCCCGCGCATTTTCCACACTTGCGCCAGTTGCGTATCGATCCACTTCAGACAGCGCCCCCAAGGACCGGGAAGAAACAATTTGGCTTTGTTTAACGAGGCGGCACAAGCGAGCAAACTGGCGATCGCGCCATCATGGGTCACATGTTCCGTAGCGTAGGAAAATTCTCCCATGCGGTCATCCGGTGCAAATGCCGCAATTTCTGCCGGGTCAAAATCCGGGTTGATTTCGGCAAATTTCAGTGCTTCGTGATAGGGTAACAAAAACCCATCTTTAAAATCTGGACGAATCGAATGCTGCACCAATCTATCCCAAACCAATGAGCGAATTTTCCCCGGTTGGTGATAGTTATATTCGCTTAATGGCGCGATATGCAGCACTCGCCCCACGCCCACAATCACCCGGCGATAATCTTCTACAAATGGCACTTGTTTCGCATAGAAAAAACAAAGAGACTGTTGCGGTTTGATATGTCCGTAAAAGCAATTTAACACTGCAGAATGATTGCGATAATCTTGCACCCAACCCGTATTAAATGGCAAGGTGGGTTCCCACTCGATATTGGTATCAATACCGTAAATTCGACTGTATTCTTCTAAGTTTTCCCTGCGAAGCCATAAAAAGGGAATGGCTGGTGCGGAATAGGGAGGATGTCGCAGGGGAGTCGGGGCAAAATGACCGTGAGTTTTGGGGGAAGTTTCTACATAAGGATGTCGCACCTTTCTCGCATACTCAAATGGTGCCATAAAGGTACCCCGTTCGGCAATACAACAGGGCCATTGATGGGGTTCCAACTGTTCGAGAGATAACCCCGCCACCACATCTTCCGCCGCATCATTTCGATGCCGCGCAATATTATCTAATTTCAAACAAGACCCATTGAATTTCGGATTGTTACAAACCGTCCCATTCCATCCCGCATCATGCCAGGGAACCCGAATCGAAAGATGGCGCAGGGGATAAAAAGACCGTGAAGCAGCATTCATCATGTTAGGGTTTCTCTTGACTCGTTACCTGCTGTGGGCTGGGCGTTACCCACTAGAATTTATCTCTAATTTTAATACAATTTTTGGCGGTACATTTTCTAACAATTTGGAAGCACTCCCTAGTCATTTACTTTCCCCCACAGAGCCAAACCTCCGCCGCGTCCTCGGGCAGCGATCGCCTCTGGCGTCACCAGAAAATAAGCAAAAAATGCTTGATTTTTGACGGGTTTGCCATAAAACTGCGCTTCGCTTTGTTCGCCGCCGCGAATAAATCCATCGTACAATTTTATCCCAAAACATTTTACACTCATGCGGGTAAAATCGAAGGCGAGAATGTTTTTTACGGGGAGAAATTTGGCCGGCCCGGTTAAGGCAAACTGTAAGGAACCGAATTGAACGAAATTGTGCATTTGACCCGCGATAGCTTCCGTTTCGGCGGGGACTTCTGATGCCGTAGCGGGGGAATAAGAGAGTTGAATTTTTACCCAACGCGGCAAATAGCGACCAGAACCCATGACTATTCCTGCCCTCTGGCGCGTTTTTTTGGTTCCGGTAATGAAACACAAGCGCCAAGTGCCGATTAACTCTTTAAATTCATAGCGTTGTTTGCTTTTTTTGGCTGCTTTTTCGCACTCTAGCAGTGCCTCAACCACACTCGCGGGGGAGGGAGGTTCTGGCGAGGGCGTCAGAACAGTTTGGGCAGCGCGTTTTAACAGGGGTAAGCGTTCCACCAATTGCGTCACTAATTACTTCACCGATGCATCATGTTTTAGGATAGTCGATTGGGTGTCGAAACACAAGCATTTTGGCGATCGCCCCGGCAACCCTAAGCTTGGATGGGGTTGCTGGGCGCAGTTTGAGGGAAAATTGGCGGTCAAAAGTCGATTTTTTGGCTCCTCTATCGCGCTTGAGGAGGTTAATGGGCAGGGGCGTCTGAGAAGCGATGCCACGGTCTTCTATGCAAAATGGAAATTTTGTTATAAACTAGCTTCAGAAAGTTTAAGGCAATCTATGTCATACCCGATGGGGAATGGAAGAGATGGCTTTTATTGACTTTTGAGTGTATTTTTTGACCGGAGCTAAATGGCGATTTTATCCTATGACACGAGTGATATATTTGCAGATATTGCCCCATGCTTTGATGCAAAGCAAAATTGCAGAAGGGCAGCGTTTAACCATCACCTCGACGCCCGTAGGGGCAAGAGCATTAAAGGTGCCGCACAAAAGTTTGCCCAATCTCGCACAAGAGGGCCTGCGAGACCGAGGAGTGCGGGTGGCTAACCCGTTACAGGCACATCGCCAGTTACAACGGGCGGTGAGAGCGGCGATCGCTCCCTCGGATGTGGAGGGGACGGCCCGGGCGATCGCCCCGGCACTCCAGGCAATTTTGCGCGCTGGCACTGACTTGCACAAGCTCGAAACCGTTGGCGAATCGCGCATCCAGCAGCTCGCCCGGGTCGTTTTTATATATAAAAACGCTTTGGCGGAAAGCGGTTGTATCGATTCCTCGGAACTGTTGTGGCAAGCCAGTCGCCACCCGGGCACCGGTCAGCCATTGTCGATTTACGGGTATTTTAACCCGCGCCGAGATGAATTGGCATTTATCGATGCGATCGCCGCTGCCGGTAGTGAGATAGTACTCCCTTGTGCCGATGACCCCCTGTTTGCGGAGAACCAGGAGGCGGTGCAGTGGTTGCAGGGGCAAGGATGGCAGGTGGCGGAAGCGGTAACTGCGCCGCCAACTTTGGGCGATCGCCTGCAACATGCGTTTCTCTCTCGGGCCACCCCCGCTCACTGTATTGCCCATACCTACCCCAACCTAGAAGCGGAAGTGCGAGGCACCTTGGCGCGGGTGAAACAACTGCTCAGCCAAGGGGTTTCTGCCCGGGCGATCGCCCTCGCGGTCAGGGACGAAGTGAGCTACGGACCCACGGTGCTGGATGTGGCCTGGGAATACGAACTGCCGGTGCGAGCGCTTTATGCCACTCCGTTACATGATACCCGGTTGGGAGCTTGGGTGCAGCTTTTGCTACAAGCGATCGCGGAACAGTTTCCCTTCGAGGTGACGGCCAAACTATTGCGCCATCCGTTAGGTGCCAAACTCGACCGGGACACTTGGCCAAACGTGAGAGCTACCCATCCGGCAGGCTTGGCCGGATGGCAGCAGCATGGGATCGACCTGTCTCCCCTGAACTGGCCTGCTTCCGATACCCGGGAAAACTGGGTACAACGACTGCAACAGGCGTTTGATGAGTTTTTTGAACTGAGGCGTCGTGCGGGACGATGGGCGCGGGAAATCGTGGCTTACTATACTTTGCAAGAGCAACTGGTGCAATTAGCCAAACCGGAACGGGAGGCGATCGCCTTTGCCGACTTTGCCCGGGATATTCTCGATACCTTGGCCTTATTAACCGTGCCCGCACAACCGGGACGCGGTGGCGTGGAACTGCACTCGCCCCGGTCCTTGATGGGCGGCAATTACGAGTATGTGTTCGTCCTCGGCGCGGCAGAAGGGGTGTTACCCGCCCCAGTCCGCGACGACCCGATGCTCGACTTCCACGCGCGGCGATCGCTGATTCGCGCGGGTTTCCCCCTGGAAAGTGCCGCCGCAGCCGCCCGCCGGGAAGCGGCGATTTTTTATACTCTGCTGCATGCTCCCCGTCAGCAACTCACCCTGTCCTACCCGCAACTGCGCGGCAAAGACCCCACCCTCCCCAGTCCCTATCTCTCGCGCTTGGGTGTAGAACCGATTCCCGCACCCCCGCAACCGATTGCCAGTTGGGAAGAAGCGCGGCGCGCCAACCTGCGCGGCGAGGCTATGTGCGATGACCCGGTGTGGCCTCATGCAGTGCGCGCCTTACAAGTGGAGCGGCGACGGGAATCCGGCCACCCCCCGGACGAGTACGATGGGATGGTGCGATTGCCGATCGCCCCGGAAACTCACAGGTTTAGCGCCTCACAAATTGCCGCTTTGGGTCAATGTCCGTTCAAGTGGTTCGCCGATCGCCTTTTGCGCTTATCGGAATTATCTGAAGCGGAAGTAGAACTCAGCCCCAGTTTTAAAGGACGGCTGTATCATCGCAGTTTGGAACTAGCGGTGAAGGCAGCAATGTCAGCCGAAGATATTCGGCAAGCAACAAAAGACCAATTAGACGATGCGATCGCCAAAAGCGAGACCGAGTTAGAATTGCGTGCCGTGCGCGGATGGCAAGGTCAGCGATTGGAACACTTGCAAATTTTGCAGCGCGCGATCGCACAGCCTGATTTTTTGTCATACGGTGCTACAATTATCGCACTAGAACACAAGTTTGAAGTCGAATGGTTGGGCTTGAAAATTCGCGGCACCCTCGATCGCGTGGACGAACTGTCCGATGGCGTGGCTTTAATCGACTATAAAACCGGGTCTTCTACCACTTCAATGAAAGTAAAAGATGATAGCGATCGGCTCAGTTTAGACATTCAAATGCCCCTCTACCTGCAAGTAGCACAAAACGCTCTATTTCCAGATAAATCGGTAACGCGCGCCGAGTATTATTCTCTCACACAAGGGAAAAACCTGTCTAAAAAAATGCCCGATGCGGAAACGGTCAAATCCATCCTGCATCAGGTAAAATTGCATTTAGAAAAAGGACAGTATCCCGTGAATCCCGATATCAACCAGCAGGCTTGTCGCTACTGTTCCTTCGATTTAGTCTGCCGCAAAGGGGCGCGGTTAAGTCGGAAATATCGGCGATCGCCATAGGTGAAACCTACCCCAACGCGGGGAATGTAAATCGCACCTTGGCAAGTCAATCCGACGCAGAAAAATGATTGGGTTTCCAGGAATGAAGCCCATCCGAATATTATCCCTCAAACCGTCTCAAAACCAAAGGATAAATTGCCCATGACTTTAACTGAAAAACAACAGATAGCCGCTTATTTTCCCGGAAGCGTTGCCGTTACCGCTGGCGCGGGAACGGGTAAAACTTATATGCTGACAGAACGCTATCTTTATCACTTGCGCCAACAGGAACTCTCGCCATTGGAGGTAGTGGCGGTCACATTTACCGAGAAAGCAGCGGCGGAATTACGCTCGCGAATTCGCACCCTAGCTGCCCAAGAATTAAGCGATCGCTTTGACATTCTTGCCGAATTAGAAGCCGCCCAAATTGGAACCTTACACGCTCTGTGCGCTCGCATTTGTCGCGAACATCCCGAAGCTGCGGCAGTGCCAGCAGATTTTACCATATTAGATGAAATTGAGGGCATTTTATGGATGGAAGAACGGCTAGAATTGGCCTTAGAACGCTTACCAGAATGGATTTACCAGGCAATTCCTTATTCTAAACTGATGCGATCGCTGCAAGGGTTGTTACAAGACCCGCTAACCGCTCAACGCGCTTTAGCCAAAGGCAAAGAAGATTGGCTCCCATTAGTGGAGGAAAAAAGACAGCAAGCGCGAGAAGCGTTATTAAATGATGAAACGTTGCACGATTGTCAAGCGGTTTTAAACCACTATGTGGGCAAACCGGAAGATAAGTTAGAAAAGCAAGGACGACAAGTGGCGCTGAAGGCGATCGCCGATTTAGAAGCGGGACAAGACACGAGCGCCGCTTTGGAGAAGATTGCCAAAATTAAACTCACTGTTGGCAGTAAAAAGAACTGGGAAAGCGGAGCATTAGAAAAAGTCAAAGAGGCCATCAAACAGTTGCGAAGCGTCGTTAACGATAGCTTAAAAGCGGGTTTAATTAATTTACAAACTGGAGAGGCAGACGAACAGTTGTTAAAACAGTTGCCTGCATTGCGCGAAGCATTTACCCAGGTCAAGTCCGAGCTAGATGCAGAGAAAAGACGCGCCCGGGTTTTGGACTATGCGGATTTGGAAGTTCATGCCCTGGAAGCGTTGAAACATGCGGAAGTGCGCGAGTATTATCACTCCCGCTGGCAAGCGTTTTTAGTGGATGAATTCCAGGATACGAATCCGATTCAGGGAGAAGTTTTGCAAGCGCTGACGCAGAAGGCGACGCTAACGATTGTGGGGGATGTGAAGCAAGCAATTTATGGATTTCGGCGGGCGGATGTGGAGGTGTTTGAAACCTGGCGATCGCGAATTGTTGATGCAGGCGGTTGTGAAGTCATTCTCGATACCAGCTTTCGCACTCACGCCGGATTAATCAGTCAAATTAATACAGTGTTTGCGCCAGTTTTGGCAAGGTTGCATCAAGATTTAACCGCAGCGCGCCAAGATGTGCCGCATTGTGGACCTCATTTGCAAGTGTATGGGGTCAAGGCGGAGAAAGGGATTTTAAAACGCGATCGCCAGCGGGTAGAAGCGCGGCACATTGCCCGGGTATTAAAGGAAATGCTAGACTCGAAAATGACGGTTTGGGACAAACAAACCCGGGAGTTGCGCGCGATCGCCCCGGGAGATATAGCGATTTTGTCTCGCGCTTGGGCACCGTTAGAATTATACGGCGAAGCCCTCAGTAGTGTGGGAATTCCCGTGGCGTTAGCGGGGGGGGATAATTTGTTAGATACCCGCGAGGCAAAAGATGCCTTAGCGCTGTTGCGATTTTTGGCCGATCCGGCGGATGATTTGGCGTTAGTGGCGCTGTTGCGGAGTCCGTTTTTCGCCGTGAGCGATCGGGTGTTGTTTCAGTTAGCACAGACCTTGCCAAAGGATAAGATTTGGTGGCAACACTTAAAAACTGGAGACAACCGTGAGGTGAGAAATGCGGTAAAAGTGCTGCGACAGCTACTCGGTGCGAGAGCCAGCGAACCGCCCACTCGGCTCCTGCAACTGAGCGATCGCCTCACCGGATATAGTGGCGCGATCGCCAATTTACCCGGTGCAGAGCGCCGAATGGCTGACTGGCGCGGGTTCGAGGCACTGGTGCGGCAATTAGAACGGGGAGCGGGGGATGTATTCGGCGTGGTGCGCCGCCTGAAACAGTTAACCGACGGCGATCGGGTAAAAGTGCCGCGCTTGCCCTTAGAAGGCACGAATGCGGTGGCGTTGACCACCATTCATGGGGCAAAAGGGTTAGAATGGCCGGTGGTGGTGGTTCCGGACTTAACGCGCCAGCAGCGCAATACCACCGAAGCGGTATATTTCGATCCGGGATTTGGGGTGGCGCTCACTGGAGAAAATGACGCGGGAGAGGTGGTGAAACCCGCCCTTTACGTATGTTTGGAGCAGTGGCAACAAGAGCGAGAGGAGGCGGAGGCGGTGCGATTGCTATACGTGGCGCTCACGCGCGCTCGCGATCGCTTGCTGCTAACCGCAGTTGAGGAAAAGGGAAGCGGACTCGATCGCCTGTGCCCCGGTTTGGCAGCCGCCGAGATTCTCACGCAGCCGATTCCCTTCGATCCGGATGCGGCGCGATCGCCCGATCCGCCGGAACCGGCACCCTTCCCCCAACCGCCCGCAATGCTGCTCAACGCCGTGGGTTCGGGGATTTTTCACTTGCCCGTCACCGCCCTGAGCGAGTACGCGCGCTGTCCGAAACGGTTTGAATTTCGGTTTATACATGGGCATCCCGGCATCGGCGAAGGACTCCCTCTCGCACAACGGGTGGGAACCTTGGTTCACATTGCCTTAGAACGCGGCATTCGCGATGAGCAAGCCCTGAGTTCCTTTGACCCGGAATTGCCCCCGGAACAGTTAGCAGAGGCGATCGCCCTGGCGCAACGGTTCGATACTGTGGAGGACTTTGCCCCCTTTCACAAAACCATGACCCGCCGGGAACGGTCGATTTCCCTGGAGTTCCAAGGATTAACTCTCAATGGGGTGGTAGATTTGTGGGGTGAGAATTGGGTGTTAGACTTCAAAACCGATCGCGAAATGATACCGACCCACCATCGGTTTCAGCTTTGGGCTTATGCCAAAGCGACGGGAAGCGATCGCGCTTACATCGCCTATCTGCGTCACGATACTTTATACTCCTTCGACCGCAGCCAGTTGGCGGCGATAACGCCAGAAGCCGAAACCCTCGTGCAACACCTGTTAGCCGGCAATTACGCCGCACAACCCTCGGCGGAAAACTGTGCGTTCTGTCCCTATGCTGACATTTGTCCGGACAAATATCCGGAGGTTTCCACCGCACAAATACCACGGAAAACGGTTTGAAACGGGGCATTTATTTGGCCGGTTTTGGGTAGGCATAGCCTTGATGTGGGCGTTCCCAGTATGTGCTGGAAACGAGTTAAAAAGCGACTGTTAAAAAGGCGATAAATCGCCTTTTTAACAGGTTTTTAAGCTACCCGATCGGATTTGAAATAAAATGCTTTGAAGACGAAAGGGAGACGCCGAGACCAAGCGTCTTCTGTATGCTCCCCGTTTTCGTCTTCCCACACAAATAAATCGCGGTTGAGAACGTAGTTAAACTTTTTTTGCAACAGTTCTGCCATTTCCCGTCCCCGTTTCGTCGCATGACGTTCGATAAACCAGTTATGGAATCCATTGTGGCGCAACAGTCCCCAGTCTAACCAAATTTTGGGTCGGTTTTGTCGATTTTGCAATGTAGGTGCAGTTATCTGGATTAACTTGGATTTAGACAGGGGAAAAAACATACCCACTCCGGTATCCAGACCTACCCAAAAAGAGGGAGAAAGGGCGGCTGCATTCCCAAAGCGATCGCAATGGCGACAGGCAATATAAAAGGCAGCTAGTCCCCCATGAGAAGACCCTAAAATGGTGGTGCGTTCTCGATGGGGTAACGTTCGATAATTGCGATCGACAAAGGGTTTGACGAAGTGGCTGACATAATTGCCATAGGCTTCCACTCCGCTCGGGCGATGGAATACAGGCGCGTGAGTATATTCTACATCCCGGTTCAAGGGATGAATTGCCACCAGGATAAGGGGGCAAATTTCATTGTGTCGATAAAGACCCTCTAACACCTCCGCCATCCACCAGGATTTATTCGCCAATCCACCGCGAAAAAACGCCGTATTTCCATCATTCACATACACCACCGGATATCGCTGGGTCTGGGTTTCGTAGTCTCGGGGGAGAAAAATATGCACCTTCCTCGGTGCAGTTTCTCCGAGTTGTAAGCTGTCGTAGGTATGAAAAAATCCGGAGGTATGTCCTTCATCGTGAAACCATGCTTGTTGGTTATCTTTGTAAAAATGAGTGGCCATAATTTAATGTGTTTTTGCTTTATTAATTGCACAATTGACTAAGGGAATATAGTGGTTTTTCAGGTTAAAGAGATGGCGCGATACAAACTCTTGATAGCTCGGATCGTTGATGGCGTTGGTATCGATAGTTTCTAGCCGTTGCAAGCCGCGATCGTACAGTTCTAAGGCTTGGCGGTAGTTTCCCGCTTCGGTGTATTGTTGGGCGATCGCCTGAATTGCGCCTAGAGTTGCCCGCACTTGCACTTCTTCTAAATCGATGCCTTCGGGCAATTGCACATTGTCGCGCTGTAGCATGTATTCTTCGGCAATGTGAGTTAATACCTCCACTTTTTTCGGCGAGTCGGAATTGATAGTTTTTGCCAGGGCGATCGCCGGGTCGTATTCTCCCAATTGAGCGTAGCGCAAACTGATTGCCCCCAGGGCGTCGGCGCGATTCAAATACTCATCTTCAAACTGATTTGCTGCTGCTACTAATTCAGGGAGTCGATCGCTGGGAGAATTTGCGGCAATTTGGGCGATCGCGGCAGCTTTTAAAGTTTCATCAGCGACAGTTTGTGCGAGTTGCAACCCCCGGTCAAATTCCCCGATTTGGGAATATCCACCGGCGAGAGTTGGCAAAGCGCTTTCGCCGCCATTTTGGGCGAGAGAGAGGAGGCGATCGAGGTTGTCGCGGGTGGTGGCATTTTGGGCGATCGCTGTTAATGCTTCTCCTTTCTCATACTCCCCTGCAATCCCACTGGCAATTTGCAAAGCGCGATCGAATTCTCCGGCGGCGGCATATCTTTCGGCAAGGGTGGCCAATACCTGAGATTTATCTTCATCGGTAAGCTCATTTGTGCCTTGCAAAATCGCGTTTAATCGCTCCACTTTTGCCGCTTTGGCAATTTCATTCAAGGCTTGGATTTTGTTATAATTATCTGCAAGGCCATTGGCCAGAGTTAACAGGTCGTTCAGTTGGCGATCGCTTGCCGATTGAGCAATTTCGCCTAACGCTTGAGATTGGTAGGTTTCATCCTCAATGGTTTGGGTTAATTCAATGGCGCGATCGCCTTCCCCTGCGGCGGCATATTCCCCGGCAATTTCGGCAAGAGCGCTGGTTTGGATAAAGTCGGGAAAATTCTTCGCCAAAGCAATCGCTTCCGAGAAAAGTTCTGCCGCTTTTTCCCGATTCCCAGAGCGGGCGTATTCCCGCGCTACTACTGCCATTATTTCGGTCACAAATCGGGCATTTTGTTCCAGACCTTCTTCTCGGTAGTTCACCGCTTCCGTGAGTTGCAAGGCTTGCTGGTAGTCACCCGCCATTGCTAAATTTTCTGCTAATGTTACCAAGGTTTGGTAGGGAATTAAATCGTGGTCCATCTGCGCGATCGCCGCCACCGCTTCTTCTACCTTTCCCGCTTTTCCATACGCCAGGGCCACCTCGGCTAAATATCCAGAGGTGGCTTCTGCCATTAAAATTATCGGGCCGGGAGAGGGAGAAGGAGGCCCGACGCGAAGGTAACAATCCAGGGGAATGCCGCGCCAGTTTAAGGAAGGTTCATTCTCTTTGAATTCTGGCGATCGGGCGAGATTTTGACCGAAACTAGGTGGGATAAATTGACCCAGGGCGCTGGAATTTGCCACAGTCATTACCAACACCAGAATCGCCGTATAACCCCATTGTTTTGTCATAGCTATAAACTCCTTAACCTCAAAAAAATAGAGTAGAATGCAGATATTTTATGTCACCCTTTGACTGTCCGGTATTTGTTCGGCTGAAAATTGGCGTCATATCCTGTCCGCAGTGATAGATGTAACAAAAATTAGTCCGCGTAGGCGTACAACGAGCAGAGTCGAGTTGCGGCATTGAGAAAGCCAAGGCGGTATTTCAATTGCTTGCTTGAATTCGCCATCCATCGGAAATGATATCAAACAGGTTACTATCGATTATTTTATCTTAGCATATTTTTAAAGCAGCGTCCCAACTATTTAGCCTTTCGATTGTGGGGAAACAGTCCCAGGGGGTTGGTCGGCGAGGGAGGAGGGTGTAAAATTGATATATTATGGAGATAAATAAGAGAAAAAATGATATTGGCTTGGGAAAATTATCAATAAAAATAGCCCGCTTAGGCGGGCTTGGTTTGAATTTAACCCCACCTGGGGGTGCGGGCATTTTTTCCTTATAAAATTACCCCAGGTGGATCGGGTTCGATGCCGGGGATTTCTCCGCCGATGTTGGCAGATTTAAAATCAAACATAGTTGCGCCATATTGCATCAAAATCCGCAACAATTCGATTTCTGCGCGCCGGGGAAGCATGGTTTTCCAGGCTTTTAACGCCTCGAGAATTGCCCCGCCGGTATTAGAGTAAGCCTCGCGGCGATAAATGGCAACTTCTTCGTTATCGCCGCGCCAATTTTTCGGCACGTATCCTAACGGAATCAGCAGGGAAGATTCCACTTCTTCCAGGAGGGATACCATTCGGTGGAAGCGCTGGGTGTGAAAATTCTTCGGGCTTTTTTCCAATTCCCGTTTAATCTGTGCATCGCTTAGCACATCTTCTTTGAGTCGGCGGATAGCGGAAAACAGGGCTTGACTGGAATCTTTGACGCAGGAGGTGGAGGGAGTGACCACGGAAGCGCCATTACCCGGACCGGTGCGGTATCGCGCCGCCATCAGGGCGAGTTCTTGTTGGATGGGTTGTAGGGGGTCGAAGGAGCGATCGCCGAAGTAATAGGGCATTGTGAGTTCGGGAATGCGAATCGTCACGTCGGAGACGGGCAAGGTGTACATCCACCCACGTGCGAGACTGCCCATATAAGCGTGCCAGCGCTGCGCCCCAGCAATCACACCTTCGCGGTTGTGCCCGTACACTTGGCGGTAAACTAAATCGAAGCGCAATTCGCCGTTAAATTCATCTTTGACAACGCGCGCAAACCCGAACGAAAAATGTCCTGGAACCAATCCAAAGATAGCCGGGTCGCCTTTTTCGCCGCCGCGCCAACCAAAGGTATGAACCACTAACGCCACATCATTTTTATACCACAGTTCCCGGGTGCGCTTTTCCATTATTTCGGGCGATCGCCCAAAGGGAAGCATCAGCGGACCGTTGTTATCGATCAGGATGCGTTCCACCCGGTGCAAGGGGATGTGCTGCCATTTAGCACTCACAAAATAATGGCGAGTTTCTTCCCGCCCGCTGAGCATTTTGGTGGGAGACAGTTGGAGGGCTTCCACCGGTTCGAGGGCTTGCACGTTAAATGTATCGTTCGCGCCGCGTTCCCCGTAAACGTACCAGCCAGAGGCATTTAACGGCGAGTTTTCGATGTTAGCGATCGAACTTTGTTCTACTTGGTGTCCCGGATGAAGAGTTCCCGCATCGGGAAAGGCGAGAATTTCGCTCGGCCCGTCAAATTTTCCCGTGCGGGGATGATAGTGTTGCGCGAGATAGTGCTTGTCTCCCGTCGGTTCGACAAACTGCACCAGGGCTTTTTGCACGCCGACAATTTGGATCGGTTCGTCGCCAATGTTTAACGCCCAGGAGTCTCCGTTTGGTTCCACACTTAACACATCCAGTTCTACCTGTACGTCGTCGGCGAGGCGGGCACCGGCGAGGGATTCTAACGGACTCACATTAGACCAGCCATCTAAGCGCGTCGGGTGCAGGTTGTGATTCGCCATGCTCTCACGAGTCATGCGATCGAACTGGATATCGGTGAGGGCGCGCTGGAGCCAGATTTGGTGCATGGAGGCGAGGTGCCATCGAACCCACAAGGTTTTGCCTTTCAGGTGGCGGTAGGCGGTGGGGGTATTTTCCACTTCCACGAATACGCCGCCGTCTCCCCGTCTTTCAGTGGGAGCGGGTAAAATTAAACGTCCGCTCCAATTGGCGATCGCGCGGTAGAATTGACCACTGGTGGTGTCGCTCATGTTAATTTCAGCCATTAGAGAATATTCTGTTAAGATTTACTGGGCTGTGTCCGGAATTCGGGAAAAAAAGCTTGAAGTTGCGCCAGTTTCGCAAGCGTCATTTGTGCGTGAGAAGCCTTCATTTGTGAGACTTAATTGTGAGAAGCTGAGATATAATATCGGCGATCGCGCGGTGGAGGTGGTGCCGATGGAGGTCAGGGGGCAGGGGAGGCGGATGAGGAGGGAGTTGGAAAATTTTGGGTAAATCTTGGTAAACTAATTCCCTAGGTTCTCTCGTGACACTTTTCGGAAATGGTTGCACAAAAACGTCCAAAATTCACCGCTGCC
This sequence comes from Phormidium sp. CCY1219, assembly GCF_035615515.1. Taxonomy (GTDB): domain Bacteria; phylum Cyanobacteriota; class Cyanobacteriia; order Cyanobacteriales; family Laspinemataceae; genus CCY1219. The sequence goes on along the minus strand of NZ_JAJENT010000564.1, from coordinate 7,568 downwards.
GATCGCCTGCTTCCCTTGCTGGAAAAAGCCCGCCAGCAGTATGAAAGCGCATCCTTAGAGGAGGCAGAAAAGACCTGTGGGGAAATCTTGCAACAGCAACGGGAGAATTTAGAGGCGCTGTACTGGTTGGCGTCGATTGCGGCAAGTCGGGGAAACCACGAGCAGGCGATCGCGCGGTATGAAGAGGCGGTGCAGTTTCACCCGCACCTGCCGGAACTTCACTATAATTTTGCCAACACCCTAAAGCAAGCGGGGCAAATCGAGCGCGCGATCGCCCACTACCGCGAAGCCATTGCCAAAAAGCCCGAGTATGCCAACGCCCACTATAACCTAGCGAACCTGCTGCAAGAGCGCAAAGACTACGCCCAGGCGATCGCCCACTACCGGGAGGCCCTGGGGCAAATGCCCCGGGATGTAGAAATTCACACCAACTTGGGAAATGCCCTAAAAGACAGCGGCAATCTCGACGAAGCGATCGCCCACTACCGGAAAGCGATCGCCCTGACCCCAGAAGACCCCAACACTTACTATAACTTGGCAATTGCCCTGCACGATCGCGGCGACTTGCGGGAAGCGATCGCCGCCTACGACAACGCCATCGCCCTAGATCCCGAATCGGTGTCCTCCCACTGGAATCGCGCCCTCTCCCTGTTGCTCTCCGGCGACTATGTGCGCGGGTTTGCGGAATACGAGTGGCGCTGGCACCTGCGCGATCGCCAACCCCGCCCCTTCTCACAACCCCAGTGGGACGGATCCGACTTGGCAGGGCGGAGAATTGTGCTACATGCGGAACAGGGATTGGGAGACACCCTGCAATTCATCCGCTATGTTCCCTTGGTGGCACAAAGAGGCGGGCGGGTGATACTGGAATGTCACCCGCCCTTGGTCTCCCTGTTACAACATCTCCCGGGCATCGAGGGCGCGATCGCCCGCCATTCCCCCTTGCCCGAGTTTGACCTTCATGCCCCCTTGATGAGCTTGCCGCACATTTTCGGCACCACGCTGGAGACAATTCCGGCAACCGTTCCTTATATTCCCCTCACCCACCGGGCATCCCTGCCCCCCGCGCCCCTCGCACATCCGCGAAAAATCGGCATTGTGTGGGCTGCCAATTCCCAAAATCCCACTGCTGGCAAACGCTCCTGTCCCCTAGGGGCATTTTTGCAACTGCTAGAGATTTCCGGCATTACTCTTTATGTGCTACAAAAAGAAATTCCAGTTGCAGACAAAACGTTAATCAAAAAAGCCAGAAAACGCTACGGCGAAGAGCGGATAAAGGATTTAAGCGGCCAGCTTCATACCTTTCGGGATACGGCTGCATTGATAAACGAACTGGAGTTAGTCATCAGTGTAGACACGGCTGTGGCGCACTTAGGCGGGGGGATGGGCTTGTCGGTATGGGTAGTGCTGCCCTTTGCCCCAGATTGGCGCTGGATGCTGCACCGAGAGGACAGCCCGTGGTATCCGACCCTACGGCTGTTTCGCCAAAGCCGACCTGGGGATTGGCAAAGTGCGATGGAACGGATTAAAATAGCCTTAGCCAATGGGCAAGAGCGAACTGTCACTCAAGAAACGCGAAAACCCGAGAAAACACAAGCACTTATGGCGTCAAACATCGAGAGACAAACGAACCCGGAAGCAGCGATCGCCGCTGAAATCGAGCGAGCGATCGAACATCATCGGGCGGGGCGGTTAGCCGAGGCAATGCAAGGGTATCGGCGGATTTTGCAGCAACAGCCGCATCATCCGATGGTGCTGAATAACTTGGGCATGGCGCTGAAGGAACGCGGGGAATTCGAGGAAGCGATCGCCTGCTACGAAACCGCGATCGCGGCTTACCCAGAAGAACGGGCGGCGCTGCATTATAACTTAGCCAATGCCCTATGGGAAGCGGGTCGCCAGTCAGCGGCAATCCCCCACTATCACGAAGTTATCGCCCGGGAACCGGAACATCTGAATGCGTATAATAACTTGGGAATGCTGCTGCAAGAATGCGATCGCCCGGAAGAAGCGATCGCCTATTTAACCCAGGCGATAAATCTCAACCCCAATTTTGCCAAAGCCTACAATAACCTCGGCTTAGCGCAGCAAGCACTGGGAGACCTGGAAGCCGCGATCGCCAGCTACCGAACCGCCTTGCGCCTGTACCCCGAGTATCCGGAAGCGCACAACAACCTCGGAGTTGCCTTGCTGCTTGCCGGCTTCCTCACACCCGGATTTATCGAATACGAATGGCGCTGGCGCGTGAGTGTCGGTCCCGACATGCCGGACATTCCCGCGCCCCTGTGGGATGGCTCTAACCTGCAAGGCAAAACGATTTTGCTGCACAGCGAACAAGGATTTGGCGATATCATTCAATTTATCCGCTATGCCCCCTTAGTCGCCCAATACGCCCGCCGCGTGGTGGTTCGCGTCCCCAAACCCCTGGAACGATTTTGCCAAACTTTGCAAGGTATCGATAAAGTGAGCGCCTCTCTCAGTCAGTTGGGGCACTTTGATGTTTGGGCCCCGCTGATGAGTTTGCCCCGCCTGCTGGGGACTACCCTAGAGAGCATTCCCGCCGACATTCCCTATCTCGCGCCACCCACTCAGAATACCGATTCCCTCCCCGCCCCAAGCGACACCTCTCACTTAAAAGTAGGCATCGTCTGGTCCGGGAATCCCAAGCATCCGAACGATCGCACGCGATCGGTGCCCTTTTCCTATGTCTTTAGCCTGCTAGAAATTCCCGGCATTCAATTTTACAGCCTGCAAAAAGGGCAAGACGAATTGAGCCATTATCCCCAGGCATTAAACAGCGGAAAAATTGTGGATTGCGCGCCGCAGTTTAATGATTTTGCCGATACGGCGGCAGCGATCGCCCAATTAGATTTAGTCATTAGTCCAGATACCTCAGTCGCCCATGTGGCAGGGGCATTAGGCAAACCGATTTGGCTGCTGCTTGCCTTTGCCCCAGATTGGCGCTGGATGCGCGATCGCGAAGATTCCCCCTGGTATCCCACCCTGCGAATTTTCCGCCAAACCCAGCGCGGCGACTGGCCCGGCGTATTCCAGCGCATTTCTGCCGCCTTAAAACGCCGCCTTAGCGAACCAAAAAGATTGCCCGTTTCTATCCCTCAATTGCCGATGAATTTCGCTCCTCCAATCCAACAGCAACTCCATCAAGCTAGCGCCGAGTATGCCGCCGAAAATTACGCCGAAACCGAACAGCTTTGCCGCGAAATCGTGCAGCAAGAACCCCTGGCCGATCGCGCATGGCAACTGTTAGGAAATATCGCCCATCAGCAAGGCAAATTAGACACCGCCGTGGTGTACTACAAACAGGCGATCGCCGCCATTTCCCAGTCCGGAAAGGCCAGCGAAGAGCAAATTTCCGCCTATATCAACCTCGGGGCGGCATTGCGAAGCCTGGGCAAACCCGACGAAGCGATCGCCTATTTGCAGCAAGCGATCGCCCTGATTCCCCACTGCATTCCGGCGCATTATAACTTAGGAAATGCCTTGTATGATGAAGGCAAAATTGACGAAGCGATCGCCAGCTACAAAAAAGTTATTGCCCTCGACCCCACCCACGTGCAAAGCCATTATAATTTAGGAAATGCCCTAGAAGACAAAGGAGAAACCGCCGCCGCCATTGCCAGTATGCAGCGGGCGCTAGAACTGAACCCGAATTACCTGTTATGTCGCAACAATTTGGGCAATATTCTGTCAAAAATTGGCAGATTTGACGAGGCTTTAGCGCAGTTCGATCGCGCCATAGCCTTGGATCCGACCTATATAGAAGCGCGAGTGAATCGCGGCAATTTGTTACACGATCAATGCCGCATTGAGGAGGCGATCGCCAGTTACCAAGATGCCCTAGCAGAAAACCCGGAATTTCCCGACGCCCACCTCAATCTTGCGTTAGGGTTACTATTAGCGGGAGACTTGCGCGCCGGGTTTGCCGAATACGAATGGCGCTGGCGGATTCCGAGTCTGTCGCCCCTGCCGGTGAAGGCCCCGATTTGGGATGGGTCGGATTTGCAGGGCAAAACGATTTTACTCCATGCGGAACAAGGATTTGGGGATACCCTACAATTTATCCGCTACGCGCCATTTGTGGCTCAACTTGCGGGGCGAGTTATCCTTCGTATTCCGAAGCAATTAATCCGCTTATTGGAAAATGCAGCGGGCATTGATGAAGTGATGGATGTGGATGCACCTTTGCCCGAATTTGATACCTGGGCACCGTTAATGAGTTTGCCGCATATTTTCGGCACTACATTGGAAACCATTCCCGCCGATATTCCGTATTTGCAAGCGCCAAATCAATCATTTCCCGAGAGTTTGAAGAGCGATCGCTTTAAAGTAGGTCTCGTCTGGGCCGGTTCTCCAGAACATACCAACGATGCCAAGCGTTCTTGTGCGGTGGAATACTTCAAACCCCTGTTAGGAATTCCCGGCATTCGGTTCTACAGTTTGCAAAAAGGCGATCGCCAACTCAGCCAACATAGCGAACCCTTGAAGATTTGCGATTTAGCGCCAAATTTGCATGATTTTGCCGATACGGCTGCCGCAATCGCCCAGTTGGATTTAGTCATCACTGTAGACACATCCGTAGCGCACCTTGCCGCCGCAATGGGCAAGCCAGTTTGGGTATTGCTTGCCTTTTCTCCCGATTGGCGCTGGTTGCTCGACCGCGAAGACAATCCCTGGTATCCCACCGTGCGGGTATTCCGCCAAAGCCAACCGGGGAATTGGGCAGAATTATTCCGCCGCGTCGGCACAGCACTGCAGGAAAACGTGGCAGAATTTGTGGCAAATCGCCATAAAGCTCTCGAGTCAGAAATGGCTACTCTGCGGCAAACTATTGCCCAGCAACCGCACTGCGCCGCCGCCTATTATAACTTGGGCAATTTGTTGAAAAAGCAGGGAAAAATAGAGGAGGCGATCGCTCACTATCGACAGGCGATCGCCCGACAGCCAAACTATACCAATGCCTGTTATAATTTAGCCAATACCCTGCTCGAATGCAATAAAATCGAACCAGCGATCGGGCAATACGAACGAGTGCTGGCGCTGAATCCCCAGGATGCGGATAGCCATACCAATCTCGGATTTGCATTGCTAGCGATCGGGGATTATGCGCGCGGATTTGCCGAATATGAATGGCGCAGAAAACGTAAAGATAATGACTCCCAACGCTTTGACGTTCCCCTGTGGGACGGATCGGAACTATCCGGGCGCGGGATTTTGCTGCATTGCGAACTGGGGTTTGGCGACAGCATTCAATTTATTCGCTACGTTCCCTTAGTCGCCCAACGCGGGGGACGAGTGATAGTACAATGTCCGCCTGAATTAGTGCGGTTGTTTGAAACCGTGGCGGGTATCGATCGCGCGATTCCCACCGGGGAACCGTTACCGCCGTTTGAGTTTCATGCGCCTCTGATGAGCTTACCGCGCATTTTCCGCACCACCTTAACCAGCATTCCCGCTGAAGTTCCCTACCTATCCGCCCCCCCGCCCCGCCCCGCCCTGGATTTAACGGCGATTCGGGAGGATACTCACTACAAAATCGGCATCGTCTGGGCCGGAAGTCCCCGGTATGGCAATCAGCGCGATCGCGCCTGCGGGTTAGAACAGTTTCTCACGCTCACCAATCTTCCCAACCTGTCGCTCTACAGTTTGCAAAAAGGAGAGCGCGTGGGAGAACTCACCGAATTAGAAGCGCGCCAGCAGATTCGCGTGATGCGGGACAATCTGCGCTTGAAAGTGCCCAGCTTCGAGGATTTTGCCCGGTTAGCCGCCCCCCGGGATCCGGCGAATCCCGCCTCTCGTCGCCCTTCTCCCCTCGTGCGAGATTGCGCGCCTCAAATCGAAGATTTTGCCGATACGGCGGCCATTATCGGCGAATTGGATTTAGTCATCACCGTGGATACATCGGTGGCACATCTGGCGGGGGCGCTGGGCAAGCCGGTGTGGGTGCTGTTGCCCTTTGCGCCCGACTGGCGGTGGATGCGCGATCGCGAAGATTCCCCCTGGTATCCCACCATGCGTTTATTCCGCCAACCTCAGCCCGGAGATTGGCAAGACCCGTTCGATCGCGTAGTGCGCGCATTATCTGCACAGCGCCCGTTTTCACCGCCTTCCCCGCCCCCAACGCTTACTCCCACTTCACCCCCTTCTCCCATGACCTCCCAACCCCTGCAACCCGCCAAATCCGCCCCCAAACCGATTCGGATTGGCATTTCTTGGCCCTTGAATCAAATGACCGGCTGGGGCATTTTCGGCACCAATCTCGCTTTGCAATTGCAGCACAATGGCCGATTTCAGCCCATGTTACTCATGCCCCCCGATGTGTCTGGGTTAGTCAATCCCCTGCAGCGATCGCGCTTGCAACCGGTTCTGGCGCGCTATCACACCCTGCAACAGCGACTCGCCCAACAACCGGGCAAACCCATTTGGTGCGATTTTCCCGTGTTGCACGCTTTGGGGAATAACTTCGTCAGCGTCGCGACCCAACAACAAATTGGCGGCAAACACAATATTGGCGTTATCTTTTTTGAAGATACGAATATCCCCGCCGAAAAACGCGCCAAAGCGTTAGAATACGAGCTGATTATTGCGGGTTCTAATTGGAATGCTGAGGTGTTAAAAGCCAATGACATCCCACGAGTGCGGGCCATTCCCCAAGGCATCGACCCGACAATTTTTCATCCCGCACCGAAATCCAATTTATTCGGCGATCGCTTTGTGATTTTTAGCGGCGGCAAACTGGAATATCGCAAGGGGCAAGATATTGTTGTCGCCGCGTTTAAAGCCTTTCAATCCCGCCACCCAGAGGCTTTATTAATTCCCGCATGGCACAATTTTTGGCCGCAATTTATGCTGGGCATGGACCGCACCGGTAATGTGGTGGGATTGCCACAAATGGGTCGCGATCGCCAGTTGAAAATCGGCGAATGGTTAATCGCCAATGGATTGAATGCTGACTCGTTTATCGAGTTAGGTGCAATTCCCAATTATCTCGTGGGTCAAATCCTCCGAGAAGCGGATGTGGCCCTATTTACCAACCGCTGCGAAGGCGGAACGAATTTGGTGGCAATGGAAAGTATGGCTTGTGGAATTCCGACAATTTTATCGGCGAATACCGGGCATTTAGATTTAATAGGCGATGAGCGCTGCTATCCATTGCGATCGCAAACCTCCGTGCAACCCACCCGCCATTTTTCCGGCGTAGATGGATGGGGCGAATCTCAGATTGAGGAAGTGGTGGAAACTCTGGAATTTATCTACCAAAATCGCCCCGATGCGGAAAAACGCGGCAAAACCGCCGCCGATTTTATGCAAAATTGGACGTGGGAAAAACAAGTGCATCGCATCATGGATGCGATCGGCGAACTGATTTCCTAATTTCTGTTTAAGGCGGTTCGTTCTCCGGTAAAATTGTGGGGGAGACGGGGACTAAAAGTCCCCGCCTCATAGCTGAAGTCGTCTAAAGACGACTGATATTATATCCCACGGAATAATGCTCAAAAAATACTCCGCGCAGGCGGACTTTGCTCGCCTAGGCGCGATTTTAATCGCCC
>NZ_JAJENT010000563.1:0-268 GCF_035615515.1 Phormidium sp. CCY1219 | reverse complement strand
CCACCCTGTGGAGTGCCTGACTCTGTTGCCTCAAATACGCCATTGTCCAGAACTCCGGCTTTAAGCCATTGTTTAATTTTCCGTTTGAACACGGATGGACAATCTAGTTTGGACAGTAGGTAATCATGGTTAATTTGGTCAAAACATTTTGCAATATCTGCATCTAATACCCAGTTAGGTTTCTTATGAACCTTCTTGAATATGGCATCAATCGCATCATGCGCTGACCTTCCTGGCCTAAATCCGTATGAGTCTGCCTCAAATCGGG
>NZ_JAJENT010000562.1:0-201 GCF_035615515.1 Phormidium sp. CCY1219 | reverse complement strand
GTGGCAGTCTTTACATCGTGGCAATGTCTATGAAGAAGTTGGAGGTTTTTGTATTCATCCTTTCCACCTAGGGTTTCCGGGATGATGTGGTCTACTTCCATAGTGTCTTCTTCCTTGAAATAAAGTCCGCAGTGGTTACACTTCCCTTTTTGTCTCTTCAAGAGCTTCGATACTCTCGTTGGAACACCGGGTTGTTTCCCC
>NZ_JAJENT010000561.1:0-2268 GCF_035615515.1 Phormidium sp. CCY1219 | reverse complement strand
GTCGTACACCGGGAAATGGAGCCTTGTACTTTCTAAAAAAAGGAAGTCCTGTCGGACTGCTGTTTATGTAAGGGGGGGGCGAATTCCTCCCCATACATAAATGACAGAGGTTTCCATTCGCCCCCCTTACCAACCCCTAATTTTCGATGAAACAACTAGACGTACTGAAAAACTACGCCAAAGCTGTCGCCATCGGTGCTTATGACAGCGATTCTCCCGGTTTATTTGGAAAACACGATAACGTGCGGCGCTACTGGGAAGATCGATTTAACCGCACGGTAATGAGCCAGTTTCTCGCGCCAGTGGTCGAGCGTCAGCGCGAGTCAAGCAGCGGAATTCGGGTCATGGACCTAGGATGTGGTGCGGGAGAAGGACTGGGGATTTTGACCAGTTTGCCTCAAAGAGCGAGAAATCTAGATTCCGAGCTAGAAAAGGTATTGGATTATCGCGACATCAGCCACTACAAAGGGGTAGACATCAGTCCGGCGATGATCGAGAAAGCCAAAAGCCTGCATGAGAAGCGATCGCAGGCCAGTTTTGAGGTAGCCGATCTCAGCGAAGGACTGCCCATCGAGATGGGAGAACCCCCCTATGACGTTTACTTTTCCTCCTACGGGGCGCTGTCCCACCTGAACGATGAAGCCCTCGGAAAATTAGTGGGAGAGATTTGCAAGCATATCGAAGATCGCGGCATTTTTGTTGCCGATATGCTGGGGCGATTTTCCTACGAGTGGCCGGGATATTGGGGCAACCCGAACGACAATGGGAGCAAGATGAATACCTATTCCATGTCGTATATTTATCCGCCCGATGCCAAAGGGGAGATTGAAGTAGAACGGTTTCCGATTCGCTTTTGGGGAGGAGCCGAATTCGATCGGTTTATTACGGAGATTGCCGCCGACAAAGGAGCCAAAGTTATCAGACGGCGACTGTGCGATCGCTCCATTTTAGTGGGTCGGCACATGAACACTCGAGAATTCAATCCGGAAGCGCCACCGATCCGGGCGGCGGTGAACTCCCTGCACCAAATCAACTGTCGCACCGATCTCTCGCAGTTGATTTTCGAGTACCACCCCCAACCGAACCACCCGCATTTGAATCGGTTTTTCGACAACCTGCAAAATTCGTGGAATGCGGTAGTGTACGCTTGCATCGAAGCACTCGATCGCTGGCGCACGCCGCAAAAATTAGAACTCGAGCCACTTGCAGGGTATCCGCCGGTGGTACAAGATGCCATCCGCACCATTCGCCTAGCGGTGAGAATGGCACCTTCTTTGCGGATAGACGATCCGCGCGCCAATTTAGTGGAACCGCAACTGGCCTATTTGCTCAGGGAGGTAGAATGGAACTTACAGCAGGGCTTGGGCGCGTCCCACGGCTTGTTGGCTGTGTATGAGTTCAAAAAATAATTGATGTCATCCGAAAACGAATACGCTGTCGAGTTTCTCGACGTTTCCTACCGAATACAGCGGCGAAACCTAGTTTCTAATTTGAACTTCAAAGTCCGCCGGGGAGAAGCTTTGGTACTGCTGGGACGCAGCGGTAGCGGCAAAACCACCACCATGAAGTTAATCAATCACCTGTACGTCCCCACCACTGGGGAAGTGCTGGTGGAAGGAAAACCTACCACGCGGTGGGATGCGATTGAGTTGCGCCGGAAAATCGGATATGTGATTCAAGCCTATGGCTTGTTTCCGCATTTTACGATCGAGCGCAATGTGGGGATCGTACCCTCGTTGTTGGGGTGGGATAGCGATCGCATTCACCAACGAGTCAGCGAACTCCTGGAATTGGTGGGACTCGATCCGCAGTATTTCGCCAAACGCTACCCCCGTCAGCTCTCTGGGGGTCAGCGTCAGCGGGTGGGGGTTGCCCGGGCACTCGCCGCCGACCCCCCGGTGATGTTGATGGACGAACCCTTTGGGGCCCTCGATCCGATTACCCGAGTGGAACTGCAACAGGAGTTTCGGCGGTTGCAGCAGCAGCTTGGGAAAACGGTGGTGTTCGTCACCCACGACATTCAGGAAGCCTTCTTGCTTGCTTCGCGCATTGGGTTGATGGATGATGGCAAAATGGTGGAGTTGGGGACGCGAGGAGAATTTATCCGATCGCAACACCCCGAGGCGCGCGCCTTTATGGACTGTTTGCGATCGGTGGAAGAAGCTGAAGCCGCTGCCCTGGAGGAATAATACCCCGTCAGGGACTCCGTAGAAACCAACCCCATGTCTAAAGCCAGGGGCTTGTACTTCTAACCACCTGACCAGCCTA
>NZ_JAJENT010000560.1:0-3349 GCF_035615515.1 Phormidium sp. CCY1219 | reverse complement strand
CGTAGGGCTTAGGCTGGTCAGCTACCTAAAGTCAGGGGCTAGAAGCCCCGTCTCTTTAGAGCGGGGTGCTGACAGCTCAGTCGTGGTTTGTTTAAGCGTGTAATCTTTTATTTTACCGCAAAAATACCCTCGCGTACCCGGGCGGGGATTGGGGCAGAACACAGGGGCGAAAAACCGCCGAAAGATTAAAACATAATTAAGTTTTCCGGGTTTACCCCAGGGAAAATGCCCGGTGGGGGGTGATAGCCCTGAGTGGTTTTACCCAAAGCGGGTGCAATTCAGCAATCGCTGAAATATTTACCAGGAAAGGATTTTAAGCGGTAAGTCACCGACAGATGCGATCGCGATCGCAGGTTGAGTGCGAAAAAATCACCCAAAAACCGGACACAGAACGCCGAAAAGTACCGTATAATTACGGATAGTGGCAGTCAGTTGAAACTGATTCGAGTGATTCTACGGTATCTCCAGAGAGTTCCGAGAATTTACCGCCATCGATGGGTTCATCAGGGTGCATTGCTGTTCTGTCGTGATGGTGAGAAGTCAGTGGAAACTATCCACTCGTCATCGGGGTGCTTGATTTAATTGAGTTTGTTACAAGGCATCGCGATCGCGCGATCGCCAAGGGCACTTCCGAGCGAGTAAATATTCTCACCTGCAATAGTGTTGCCCTTGGAGAAATTATGAACGGTTGCATCTTAAATTCGACTCAATCTCAATCCGACGGCGTTATCCCTCCGCTGTCGGACCCGGAGGATTTGCCCCCGGGAGATACCCTATCCGCAATGGGGGCGATCGCCCCAGGAGGGAAAGGCAAAAACTTAGGCGCGATCGCTCACCTGGTGTTTATCGACCCGCAACTTCAAGATTGCGCCACCCTGGTCCGTGGGGTAAAACCGGGATATGAAGCGATCGTCCTAGACGATCGCCGCGATGGCGTGGCACAAATCCATCGCGTGCTACAACATCGCACTCACATCCAGAGCATCCATGTAGTTTGTCATGGCAAACCGGGCAGCTTGCACCTGGGAAACCGCGAACTCAATTCACACAGCCTCGCACAGTATGCCCCTCGCTTGCAACAGTGGAAAAATGCTTTTTCCCCTCCCCATTCTTCCCCCTCGCTGCTGCTTTATGCATGTCATGTAGCCGCCGGGAAAATCGGTGCTGAATTCCTCTCCCAACTGAGTCAATTAACCGGATTAAATATTGCCGCCTCCGATAGTTTAGTTGGAAGCGCGGCGAAAGGCGGAAATTGGCAATTACCGATTGCGACAATACCAGACAATCCTCATTATTCTAGAAGGATTAACCGAGCCAAAAAAAGGCCGCCCGAGAGAAATACAAGCCGATTTTACCCAAGCCAATCGACTCTAAAATCGGCCTTAGCCTTTGAGCTAGAGGTATTACAAATCTATCCGTTTGTTTTTTCCAGTTTAATTCAAGAAACCTTCACCGAAGGCGCCGTAGTCGGGCCTTGGATTTATGGCACCGGTAATGAAACTTCGGCCACTCCCGTTTTAACGGCTGGAATTGGCGCTGGGGTTATTCCAAGTTTAGACATGCCCCTCGACCAACCCGGTGAAGGAGCGCTGCGCTTAACTTCAAACATCAAAAACCAAGCCACTTTTGTGATTTACAACAATCCGGTTCCGGCGGATGCGGGACTGGAAATTAGCTTTGAAATGTTTGCCTATGATAGCAGCCACGATACCGGAGCAGATGGGTTTAGTTTATTTCTAATTGATGGGAACGAATCTCCCACAGTCGCGGGGGGATTTGGTGGCTCTCTCGGCTACGCGCAAAGAAACCAAACCAATCAAACCGTCAACGGGATTGAAGGCGGATATCTCGGCATCGGATTCGATTCATTTGGCAATTTTTCTCGGGCGGGAGAAGGTCGCGTGGGGGGCTGGCCTAACCTGCGATCCAATGCGGTGGCGATTCGCGGTCGCGGTAACGGAAGCGCGGGAGATATCACCACGGATTATCCTTACTTAACCGGGACAGAATCCTTGGACAATTCTTTCTCATTTCCCAATGAAACCAATCGCGAAAATGCGAAACTCACGGCAAAAATCATCTTAACTCAAGAGGGGTTTCTCTCGATTTGCATTGATTTTAATAACGATGGAGATTGTAACGATGAGGGGGAAGAAGTCATCCCTCCTTTTGATGTCGTTAACGGACGGGATGCGAATGGCGATGGGGATTTTGATGATTTAGAGGATGGAGATATCAAACCCAACGGACCGATTCCGGACACGTTTAAATTTGGGTTTGGCGGTTCGACCGGGGCTTATACCAATATCCACGAAATCCGCAATTTGGTGGTGAAAACCGTAGAACCGCCTACAAAACAGGCGGATGTGTTGGCGACAAAAAAGGCACCTTTAACCGTACTGCCCAATGGGGAAATTACCTACACTATTGAGGTAACGAATAACGGACCGGATCCGGCGGAAAATGTAATTATTTTCGATCCGCTTCCCACGGATTTCAATTGGATAAGTGCCAGTGATGGGGGAACCTATAATCCGCAAACCGGCATCGTTTCTTGGCCGAGTATTCCGCTGTTGGAAAATGGGGAATCGATCGCCTATACCATCACGGGAACGGCCCCGCCCACTGCGGGCACGTTAACGAATGCAATTTTGGCCACGGCGACGACATTCGACCCGGACAAAAGCAATAACAACGGTACCGATACCAACGCGATCGCCACGGTTCTGGTCAATACTCCCCCGGAAATTGGCCAAGTCCTCAAGTCGGGCACCGAAGATGTGGCAATTGGGTTTTCCTCCACTGATTTTCTCGGCCAATTTACCGATGAAGATAACCACGACCTGAGCAAAATTAAAATTACCTCTCTGCCTACCAATGGTACCCTAAAGCTCAATGGCCAGCCAGTGGAAAACCTGCAAGAAATTGAGATGGCCGATATCGGCGATTTGGTGTTTGTCCCCCAGGAAAACTTTTCTGGTGAAATTAGTTGGAGTTGGAATGGATTTGATGGCAATGAGTATGGCGTTGATAGTGGAACGGTTGAGGTCAACCTCAATCCGGTCAATGACCCGCCGGCGATCGCCAATCTGAGTAAGTCGGGAAAGCAAAACACTTCCCTGCCGTTTTCTCCCACAGATTTTATCAGTCAATTTACCGATACCGAGTCAGACGAACTACAGAAAATCAAAATCACCGCTCTCCCGGAAAATGGCACTCTGAAACTTAATGGTCAACTCATCGAATTAAACCAAGAAATTGACGTGGCAGAATTAGCCAAATTAGTCTTTACGCCAGGGGAAAACTTTACTGGGGAGATTAATTTTGGCTGGAATGGGTTTGATGGCAG
>NZ_JAJENT010000559.1:0-318 GCF_035615515.1 Phormidium sp. CCY1219 | reverse complement strand
TATAGAAAGCCCGGATTGAACCTTGTCACCTATCCAAAACAAGCGGTCAAACTGAAAGAAGCAGGTTTGCGGTTTCCGCGCTTGAAAACTGGTTAAAACTTGGTTTGGAATCGATAGTTTCTATCTGCCAATGCCGTCCAACTTAAATTCCCAATAAATTCGAGAGTATCGAATATTGCCAATAAACGGTGCTTTCTATTTGGAATTAGTCTATAAAACTGAACCCGTAAAATCAGATGTTGATAGGGGTAATGTTTTAGGCATTGACCCGGGCTTGAATAACTGGCTTACCTGCGTGAGTAATGTGGGGACATCTTT
>NZ_JAJENT010000558.1:0-2408 GCF_035615515.1 Phormidium sp. CCY1219 | reverse complement strand
GAGGGGCTTGGTAAGACTTTATTTTCCCAAGCTCACCTGACCAGAAGACCAGACTTATCTAAGTTTGGTAGCCATGACGGCGATCGCTAAAGGCAAGCACTGGACGCGCTTGTGTCTGCAACTCCCGAAAGGAAACCGAGGGAATGCCTTGACCTTTGCCGATGCGGTAAGCTACTTTTATCCACCAATAAACCAATTCTCCCGAAGGGGAGGAGCGGCGGTTGCGAGTCTGGCTGCTGCTATGCAAGCCACTACCGGCAAATAAATCGCCGGATGAGTTGCAACCATCATGGACAACAATAAACGGAGAAGGGTGCAACTACCTTGACCTATCCGTAATTGAGGAATGTGATGAGCAACGACTTAGATCTGATCAAAAGCCTAAGCCCCAGCGCAATGGATCAGATCATGCTATATCTGGCCTTCAGTGCCATGAGGACAAGCGGACACCGACATGGGGCATTTCTGGATGCAGCGGCAACAGCAGCTAAATGCGCCATTTACATGACCTATCTGGAACAGGGCGAAAACCTGCGAATGACAGGTCATCTGCATCACATCGAACCAAAGCGGGTGAAGGCAATTGTCGAAGAAGTCAGAGAAGCGCTGACGGAAGGCAAGTTGCTCAAGATGCTCGGTTCGCAAGAGCCTCGCTATCTGATCCAGTTTCCCTACGTTTGGTTGGAACAGTATCCCTGGATGCCGGGACGTCCGCGCATTCCAGGTAATAATCTGACCAGTGACGAGAAGCGCCAAATCGAACGTCAGTTGCCCCCGCATCTACCCGACGCTCAATTGGTCAATTCGTTTCAGTTCATGGAACTGATCGAATTTCTCCACGGTCGCTCTCAGGAAGATTTTCCACCAGAACGGCGAATGCCCTTGAGCGAAGCTTTGGCGGAACATATCAAGCGTCGGTTAATCTACTCGGGAACCGTGACCCGGATTAATTCCCCTTGGGGTATGCCATTCTACGCTCTGACCCGCTCTTCTTACTCCCCGGCGGATGACCACGAGCGGACTTATGTCATGGTGGAGGATACAGCACGCTATTTCCGTCTGATGAAGGATTGGGCAGAACGACAACCGAAAACCATGCGGTTGTTGGAAGAATTGGATATCCCCCCCCATCGGATGGAACAAGCAATGGATGAGTTGGATGAAATCATCCGTCAGTGGGCCGATCGCTATCACCAAGATGATGGAGAACCGATGATCCTGCAAATGGTCTTTGGACCGCAATAGGGCAGCGAAAACAAATTCTCGATTGCCGATCGTGGGTTGTTAAGGATTGCGCGGTGTGCTCTAAAATCGATTAACCCCCAACTTTCAACCGCTGCGATCGCAATTGAAACGCGCCCCGAAACCATGCAAATACCCGCGAGAACCGGGGGTTGGTCTTCCGCATCAGATAGCATGTCTTGGGGCCTCGTGTAAGGGTGCGAGATGTTCGAGACCAGGGCGCATCCCTACCACACAGCATTACCAACAAAGGGTGGAATGCAGCCAACGTCTTTTGCAAAAGGGACGTTGCCCCTGCTCCACCCTTGTCAATTCCAATTTTCCGATTAAAAATTTAATCCGGGATGGCGATCGGCGATGAATACCTAAAGCCAAATCTGACCCCACTCCCACCCATTCCCCCTCCAGATCCGCCCTCTGCTGACGCTGTGAAGTTAAACTACGCACAGAAGTCGCCTCCCCTCCTCGTCTCCAAAGCCAGCCTTGCTTGAAAGTTTCCTTTCACAGGTCTCCTCAATAACCTGTCTCTTGTCACGAATACCTTTCAAACTTACATCTCTGGCAATCTTTTCCTCATGGCAATCTCTGTGTAGCAGTTAGAGGTTTTTGTACTCACCCTTTCCACCTTTTGATTTGAGGGTGATATGCTCGATTTTAAACACATCTTCCTCCCTGAAGTGTAATCCACAGTAAGCGCACTTCCCTTCTTGCCGCTTGAAGAGCTTTGCCACCCCCTTGAAGGCTTTTGGATGTTTGCCCATTCTTCAACTCCAGTAAACCAGTTTGCCATCTTAGGGGGACGCTTCAAATTGCCCTTATTTACTAACTCTCCGTTAATTTTATTAGCCAAAAGGCAAGGTATTGTTAATGTAGGTCAAAGCGGCCAAAAAGCTATTAAAATTCTTGTTAGAGGGTCAATATAGCCTTTCTCAGATTGATGTGGTACGTAGCCGAATATTCATTACCGCGCTTGCACCTCCGAAATGAAAAATTCTCTACCTTACTTATATGAAAATCTTATAAATCTGGCGCGATCGCCACAGCTTTTTTCACCGATAGGGCGCTACAGCATAAATAACTATTCCGCTCATCGGAATAGTTTTTTCCCATCCCGGGAATTGGACTAAGCATAAATAACTATTCCGCTCATCGGAATAGTTTTTTTC
>NZ_JAJENT010000557.1:0-11572 GCF_035615515.1 Phormidium sp. CCY1219 | reverse complement strand
GAGCCGGATGAGGTGAAAGTCTCAAGTCCGGTTCTGAAGACGAGTAGTTCTGGTGACGGAATTGCTTAGTTTAACAAATCGCATCTACCGATTCAGGGGATAACTGTAGCCAAGGAAGCAACTTCCGGGGAGGGATACAGGTCTTTTCAGAAGGGACACCACAAGCAACCCAGTGGCTCAGCAAGACGGGAAAACACTCCGAGGAGAATGAATCATTACTCGGACTCGAACAGCGCGATCGCCCCCTGGGGGTTTCTGGTAACGGCCCAGACCGAAATCTCTCGCCCAGGGCACTCATTGGCGCAAAGCACCGCGCGATCGCACTCATTCTTCTGGTTGATGATTCAAACTCATGCAATCCGTTATTCTGCTTAAGAGTGTTTGCCCGAACCTGCAAGTGTCCCTAAAGAGCACATCAAAACAAAAACTTATGCGAACGTTTCGTCATCTGATGGCTGTGGGCGTGGGAACCCTCATCGCCTTGGGCGATATGGATGGGGGTCTGTCCCAGATCCAGTCCGATCCCCAACGCCCCAAAACTCAATCTCCCGAAACCCTATCCCCAGAAAGCGTCCCCCTAGAAGGCGGCGACAGCGTCCCCGTGGCACCTCCCGGAGAAATAGCACCAGCTAGCCCCGGAGACAGACAACCCACCGGCGCAATCAGACGCGATCGCCGGGAAAACCACATCTCCACTCCTGAGTCGGAGCCATTCTTGCAAGCGCAGGGAAACCGCCGCTGGGAAGAACCGCCAGACTACTTGACACCCAGTTCAAATCCCCTCGAGTTTCCCACCCAACCGGCGGATGTGGAAATTGTCGGAACCCAGCCGGTGACGTTAGAAGAAGCCCTGGATCTCGCCGGGCGAAACTCTCAGGAATTGCAAGAAGCATTGCTCAACCTCGAGCAAAGTCGTGCCGCCTTGCGCGAAGCGCGCGCCACACTTTATCCCAACTTGGATTTGCGCTCCACCGCGAGCGTTTCGAGTACCACCAACGTGGAGCTGTCAAACGAGCGCGCTAGGGCGCAATTTGGGGATAATGCCAACGAGCAAGATGAAACCAGTACCGCGATCGATGGGACGGTGGAATTGAGCTATAATCTCTACACCTCCGGTCGGCGTCCGGCGCAAATTCGGGTAGCAGAAGCCCAGGTGCGGTTGAACGAGCTGCAACTCGAGCAGACGGCAGCACAATTGCGTTTGGACGTGCGCGATGCGTATTACAACTTGCAAGAAGCCGATGATAGCGTTCGCATCAACCTGTCGGCGGTGGAGAGCGCGCAACAGAGCTTGCAGGATGCTCAAGCGTTAGAACGGGCCGGGTTGGGCACGCGCTTTGACGTGCTGCGCGCGCGGGTGCAGCTTGCAGATGCGGAACAAGCCCTCACCCAGGCGCGGTCTCAGCAGCGGATTCGGCGGCGGGAGTTGGCGGAGATTTTAAATGTGTCTCCGGTGGTGAATTTATCCGCCGCCGAAGAGGTGGAAATCGAGGGGATTTGGAATCTGTCTTTGGAAGAAAGCATTGTGCTGGCGTTGAAAAATCGCGCCGAACTCGAACAGTTGTTGGTGCAACGGGAAATCAGCGAGCAGCAGCGGGAGTTGGCCCTGGCGAATAACGGTCCGCAAGTGAGCTTGTTTGCGAACTATAACGTGCTTGAGGTGTTAGACGACGAACGGAATTTAGCCGATGGCTACGCTTTGGGCGGACGGTTGCAGTGGAATTTGTACGATGGGGGAGCGGCGAGAGCGCGGGCGGCGCAGGAGGAAAAGAATATCGAGATTGCAGAAACCCGGTTTGCCCAGCTTCGCAATCAAATCCGGCTGCAGGTGGAACAGGCGTTTTTTAATTTGCGATCGAATTTCGAGAATATTCAAACGGCGAATGTGTCGGTAGAGCAAGCGAAAGAAAGTTTGCGCTTGGCTCGATTGCGGTTTTCGGCGGGGGTGGGTACTCAGTCGGATGTACTCGATGCCGAAACGGAATTGACCCGCGCTCAGAATAATCGGTTGCAGGCGATCGTGCGTTACAATCGGGCGCTAGCGGCGATGGAGCGGGCGATTACTAATCTCGATGGCGGGTTTTTGAGTGATGTTCCGTAAGTGATGTTGGTGGGGGGGGGTTGAGCGGGAGGTGGCAGATTTGCGGGTGCGTCAGGGTGTAGCAACTGGAGGGAAGGCATGGAGATGCAAGCTGGGGGATTTTGATGAAGCTGGTCTTTACAGTTGTTAATATTTCGTCATAGAATGAGGGGAAGGTAATGTTATTGAGGGGCGATCGCTTCTCTCGGGGGGAACTGAGGCGGCGATCGGAGTGCAGGTTACTCTAGTCGAAGCAATGGCGATCGCGTTTTCCCAGTGCCACCAAAGGCGCGATCGCGATCGCAAGCTCAATACTTTGCGCTTTGTTGGTAACTCTCTGTTTCGCCAGTTTCTACGGCACACCGCTCAGCCCCTGGCAGTGTCGATCGCCCACGAGAAGGAAAACACTCATGCCTAATATCAAGTTTGTCAACGAAAATAAGGAAATTGTCGTTGCTGATGGTGCCAACCTACGGCTCAAAGCAATGGAAAATGGCATCGAAATCTACAAGTTTGTCGGAAAGTTGATGAACTGTGGGGGCTACGGACAATGCGGTACCTGCATTGTGGAAATCGTCGAAGGGATGGAAAATCTTTCCGAGCGTACCCAGGCGGAAAATCAAAAACTGAAGAAGAAGCCCTCTAATTATCGGCTGGCTTGCCAAACTCAGGTGAACGGTCCGGTGACGGTGAAGACGAAGCCGTAATCAATTGTTTATCTACGATGCGTCATTGGCCATTCACTGGGGATGCCGATTGGCGCACCGATGGGATGAGTGGAGACCGTGGCAGGATCGTACTTAGCGCCAATAATGATATTCTAATGATGTTGAATTTTCAGATTTAGATAGAGGTGGGGTAGTATGCAAGTTAACGATCTCGGCTTTGTGGCCACGATTCTGTTTGTGTTAGTGCCGGCAGTGTTCCTGCTGATTCTCTATATTCAAACCAGTAGCCGAGAAGGCAATAAGAGTTAGGCGATTGCCACCGAATTGACCCGGATTGAGGCGCTTTTCCTCAATCCCCATCGGTCAATTGCTACTGGCGATCTCTCGTCCAAGGTGTCCGGAAGTCACGCCGAGGCACCTTTTTTATGGCCATTTTTGACCTCCGTGAGGGGTTCCCAGGGGGAACCTGGGAACCGCAGGGGCGGAAAAACGAAACTAGGACGGGGTGCGACCTAATAACACCGGACAGTTGGCATAGACGCGCACGTAGTCAGAGAGGGAACCGCCAAGCAAGCGATCGAGATCCACTAAGCTTTTGGCAATGTTGGGACGGCGATCGGGGGACCCGAGCATCAGCAGATCCACATTCAAGTCATTCGCTAAGCGACAGATTTCTTCTCCCGGTTTGCCTTCCGGAAGGTGGCAGCGATAGGAAATGCCATACTTCTTCGCTTCAGCAACCGCCGGGGCTAAAATGGGATTTTCCTCCGGTTTCTCGCCCGGTTTGCTGGGGTTAACCCGCACTAGCTCTAATTGCCCCCCTTTCACGTCTTTGACCATCGTCAGCGCCAAATCTAAGCACTGCTTCGCCGAGTCTGAGGCATCCATCGCCACCATGACGCGCTTGATTTTCTTGACGTACACATCATCCTTGACTAGCAGCATCGGAGAGCTGGCAAGCTGGAACACGTACTGACTCACGGAACCTTCTAAAATGGCTTGCAAGCGTCCCAAGGCTCGCGACCCCATGATAATCAGGTCGGCGTTTTCTTCTTCGGCTACTTCGCAAACGATGCTTTTCGGGTCTCCTTGTTTCAGGCGGGGATTGACTTTGCTCGGGTCTACCTTTAACGATTTGACCGCCTCGGCTAAGATTTTCCCCCCCTGTTCCAATTTGTCGGACATGGCATCGGAGCTGATTTCCGGCGAAACCACGTGCAGCACTGTCACGGATGCGCTTTGGAATCCGGGGATGTCCATCAGCATGTTAAGCATCTCTTCACAGAGTCCGCGCCCTGCGACGGTGACTAAAATATTTTGAATCATGGTTCGTTCTCCTGGTAACAATAGATGGGGATTTATGAGTGGTCAGCTTAATCTATCGGGCAGACCGCACACTTCCTACTTTAGAGGGACTTTGCCTCTGCTACGACTTGATTAAGGCTTGTAAAGTTTAATGTAAGACTTATTACTTACTTAAAATTTGTAGAAATGTAGAGTTTTGGATCGATTTGTAACATGAGTGAAGATAACGACAAGCAAGCTCAACTGCCTCCCACCAGCGCGATCGCCCACCAGACCACGAAAACCAGCGACGGTTGGTTCGAATATCCCGTGCGGGCCTACCCTCACCACACGGACTATGCGGGAATTGTTTGGCATGGATCCTATTTGACCTGGATGGAGGAAGCGCGGGTGGAGTCCTTGCGCTCGATTGGAATTAATTTTGCCGAGTTGGTGGCTTTGGGATGCGACTTGCCAGTGGTGGAACTGGCGTTGCGCTACCACAAACCCATGCGGATGGGCAATGATGCGATCGTTAGAAGCCGAATGCTCGAAATGGATGGGGTGCGCCTCAATTGGGAATATCAAATCCAGTCGGTTGATGGGTTGGAAGTCTATGTCACCGGGGTGGTCACTCTGGTGGCGGTGGATATCGAAAAGGGTCGCATCATGCGCCGACTCCCCGAAACGGTTCAAGATGCGTTGGTGAAGCTGTCTCGCTAATCGCCCCTCCGGGTTTGCCAAACTGCAAGGCTCTGCAACTCGGATTCTGTTGCGCTTGCAGTGTGGAAGACTGGCGCGCGTCAAGCTTTTCCCCGGGTCAGCCCTCCCCCGGGGAAACGCCGCCCCCCTGAAGGTCTGGAAGTCCGATCGCGGCTCTCCCCTCCCTCCCCTCGCGCCCCGTTTATTCCGGTGCGCGGCTAAGCGGGTACTCCGTACAACCGGGGGATTGCAATTGCACGTAGGCCACATTCCCGGGCCTACGCGGATTGATTTTTTTATGGCTATTTTGTCGGAGATGATGCGCTCTGCGATCGCGAGGCAAAACTCTGGATGAAGCGGTTTAATGAGTGGATGGGGTTGCAAGTTGGCCGGGAAGTGGAGCGCGTTATGGGTTGTGCGATGTGGGTTTGGGTTTGCTACCCTGGCGCGGCTTTTCAAACGGCGGGTTTGAAGTGGCGATCGTCGAATAATTACCGGGACTTCCCCTGTCCAATTGTTAGGTCGCTTTGCTCTTTTTGCGGTTTAGTATAGCCATTACCAAAGAACTGGAAATGCATCCAGCAGCCACACCACTTGCACCGTAAATTAATTGCTGCTGTAAGGTTTCTCCACTGGCGATAAATGAACGGCTGCTATAGCTTCGCCCGGAGTATATTTCTCGACTTCTCATTGAATTGCCAATCATATCGCTGGGGCTGCAATTGCGGGAATAACCTTGACCCGGAATGCTTTCATAAAGAGTGTAGGAAACGGGAGAAGCAAGGGTGGCTCAGATGATTCCTCCCACAATTGAGGAAACTGCGATCGTGATTAATGTTTTTCGCTGGGCCATGTTTTTATGGGGTTTAGTGTTGACTCGAGTTGGGTGGGGGAAGGGCGATACTCATCATCTCATTATTTTACCATTATTTACTAGCTGCTTAATGTTTTTTTAGCTTTGTTCATGGGTTTAAAAGCTTAAATTTAACTTCTTCATTTTCAGAAGATAAATTTGACGAACTTGGACGATATATTTTGATATTGTCACTGATATTTCCTTCGCATAACCTGTGCCAGCTAATGATGATATTATTTCGTTGTTTATCTGAATTTAGGTTAAATCCTAGTAAAACCTCGGCTTCCTCCCCAGCATATTTTGTAGGTTTCTTTTGCCGTAGTTTTCCCAAAAAATCATTCTGTATGGTTTTCCATAGATGTTTAACTTGAATGATTTCAGAAACAGTTTCTCCTTGATGACTAACTATGAGTAACTCATATGCTTCTCCAATTTCTACCATTTTGGACCATTCATTAATAGTTATTGGAATGTTAGGTCGAGTGGATGTTATCGCTTTGACTTCAGCTTTAATCTGGGGTTTTCCCGAACATTGGCACAGAAAATCAAATCCCGCCCAATCAGGCTGCTTATCAATGCGGCTATAGCCGAATGCTGTATAAAAGCATTTAGCCCAGGCTTCGCCAAATTCACCCCAATAAATTGAATTTTCGCTTCTTCCAGTATCAGTCTGAGTGGAAGGCTTGGTCTCCCGATCTGGCGCTTGTGTGGTTTCTTCTTCTGGAGTTTGTGTGTCTGGCGTTGGTTCCTCATGTGAATCAGTTTCGCGATATTTTTCGCTTTCATCACCCGGTAATGCCCTGATTCGCAACTCATCTAATAAACCCTTTATTTTCGCAGGGTCAGTATCCAAAATTCTGACCAGTGGCCACAAATTTTTTAGTAAAAAATCATCCAGTAGACTATTATTTAGAGCTTCGGCAATATATCCAACCATTGTTTCCTTATTTTTGGCAGATATTACATAAAGCACTAGGCAATATTCATAAAAGTAATAATCTCCGTTTACATCGGATGCTACCTTAATATTGTTTAGCCACAAATTGAGTTTAATGCTGTGAGCCGGTAAAACTGATATTTTTGGAAAAGTCATCTCGGGCTGATTAAAATCATTGGATTCGTGGAAAATCAGCCGATTTAAACCCGAGTGAAACTCTGGGGAATTGAGAGTTGCTTGCCACTCGCGGCACCAATCGTTAACTGTTGGCTCCGAATCTAGCTGATATTCTGTAACTTCTTCCTTTACATCTCGTAATAAAGAGAGACTCCCGGCTGATTTTGCCAGGGTGACAGAAACTCTAGGATGAAGGAGTCTGTTTTCCTCAATAGAACTTTGTCGCCAAGGCGCGTCTGGAATGAGAACTTCTTGGGCAACGCGAAGTGTACCGCCAGTGGTAAGTACAGGTACATTTTTACCCAGGTCAATTTCTGAGCTAATGCTGGATTCTAGGCATTTAGATTCCAGACGGTGTAAAACCTGTATGACACAATCTTTGTCTTCTTCCGTTAGAGGCGAAGTGTTGTACTCATCCGCTAAGTCTTGCAGGAAGTCTAGGTAGTCATCTACATCGGGTCGTGGCTTTTGTCCCAAAAGGCGATAAACTTCCCCAGTGCGATGAGAAAAAGGTATGGTGACGCGATGAGTGCCAAAAAAGGAGACATCTTCTTCAAATGCGTGATTTGGCTTCCAAAATTTTTCGGTATTCTCATCCCAAAGGCATTCGCGATTTTGGAAATCTCTCTCTAGCCTTTGCTGTTGTTCGCGATCGGCACGATTACTATCTACAAAATTATTGTAGATGTAGCGGTAAATTTCCTGCATTGATTTTAGTAAATCATCTTGCTTAGGGCTTGGCATGGGTAGGATTGGCATCATCATTTGCGTTCCAAAATTGCGATTAATCTGTCGAAGTGGTCTAGAACCATTTTGGGATTGACTTCCTGAAATCCCAAGGATTTCCGGAATTCTGGCTTGATTCTACTTTTCTGATAATGAAAGATAGGTTTTTGGCTAGCTAGTAACTGAGCATCATCAATAAAGCAGACTTCCTCAGCACGATATAATCTTGCTTCAGGGCTTTTAGCCCCTGGATATTGCTTGAGTTGATTGAAATCTCGCTCTACTGGAATCCAGGCTTTATCTTTAAGCGCTTCCGACAGAGTTTGACCAGTCTTGGCAATTTTATCAGATTTTAATTGCTCCCACTTTTTACCCATGTAGTCAAAAACTTTGATACAAAAATCGGCCACAGCATCTGGACTCTTTTTGTTCGCGGTCTCAATTAGATCGTTTACATAGATTAACAGGTCATCTGCACTGGCAGTTTCCCGAATTCCTAATAATTTAAAAAACCGGCGCCACAATTCCCAATCTGAAGAGTAGAATGCTATATCGGGTAAAGGAATATTATCCCCTAACATTTGACGAGCATCACTGTTTGGCTCGTAAACAGCGGGTATTGGCCGTAATTCACCATCACTACAGCGCAGCAGAGATTCTTTTTTTAGTATTTTCAGAAGAGTTTTAGAACTTTCTCCGGCTCCTTCTATTTCCTGTTTAATTTGAGTTAAATTATCTCGAATCCATTCGAGTGCAATTCGCTGTTCCTCAGGTACCAGTGATTTATAACTGGGCAATAAACACTCAACAATTAGACGTTCGCGGTTGAGAATCCCAACCCTTAGTAGCTTTAACAATAACAACCATTCCGATTCCGCATCTCTTACGCGGAGCAGTTTTAGATAGCCTGCCACTGCTGGTGGGTTGTATCCACCAGGGAGGTAGACTTTATCATCGGTTAAAGAAACGAGTTCATTAGAAGCTGTCGGATAAATTCGTAAGGTTTTTAGAATTGTTTTCTGCTCTTCATTATAGCTTCTATCCTTTATCCAAAGGGGGTTAGCAAGGAAATTTAGCAGAGAAGGATGATGTTTTTGGTTATACGACGAAGGTAAAGAATGAGCGAGTGACTTGAGTGTATTGACAACATCCGGGCCTGTGACAAACCAAATAAATTTCTGAGGATGCTTTTGGAGAAATTGCTCGATCGCCTCCTCTAGCTTGGGTGAAGCTTGAACAAGAGGCACGCCAAAATATTTTAGGGCTTCAACTTCTTCTCGATCGATATTTCTACCACACCACAAAGGAGTATTAACCAATCCACCTTTGTAAAGTTTTCCGTCATTTCCCGGCACCAGTGGGACTTCTCGCAATTCTTCATTTGGTAATGTGCTCACCTTGGTGAAATAACGATAAACTTGAGTCAACCATTCTGAATTTGGAGAATTAACCCCATCAGGCTGCCAAGGATAACCTTGTTCGGTTGAACCAATCACATCAACCAGTCGCCGGGCTACTTCTTTAGCGTTCATGTTTAACACGCCGATGCACTGTCCTATTTCTGGAACCTCTCGAGCTAAATTGGGATGCAGAAACCATTCGGGTTTATTGTCGAATATTCGCATGATTTCTGAATCTGCAACGTAGATAGTTCCTATGGCGTTATATCCAAAGACTTGCAGGGTGTTATTGGCGAGAATTGCCAAAGGCAAACCTCGCACATCTTTAGACTTATCGCTTATGCAATAGCCCAGCATATTAACAATCCACTGCCAATTGCTTAGGCTTTGTTTAGGTGCTTCCGGCAAAGGAACGCCCAGAGGTTTATCTTGGTGTAAGTGTTCGCGTAATTTTGCAGGAGTTAATGTTTCTAACCCATAGTTAGCATTCTTGAAAGCATTTATAATCTCATCAGGTACCAGCGGATCTGGAATGTCAATTCCATCCGCACTCAGAGGCTCCAATAAGCTCTTCCACCATTTTTTAGAAGAGAAAACTTTAATTTGGCGGGGCATCACCCATTTAGTTTTACGAAGTATTTTCTTACCATTGTCTGTCTCAACTCCCACATGCTCTACCGCCGAACGGATGACTCTCTTCTGGGACAAAAGCTGAATGACACGGCCAGGTATTTCTTCCAGCACCTTGTTGTGAGTGCTGACAGGCCACAATTGGTAGAATTTATCAGGCTTTTCTTTCCCGATATCCGATACTAATTCAGCAATTAAATTGGCACAGGCAACAGATAGAACATGGCGGACAAGTAACTTATTCCATAATGGTTTTATCTGGTCTCTTCCACTTTGACCACTATCGCTGCTGAGGTTATCTCGGGCACTATTTAAGTTAAAAAATCCATTGATATGAATAGGAAGACCCGTTTCAATCGGAGTTGGCAAGAAACAGTAAGCACGACCTGTGACTAAATTGTGATTACCCTCGGCTTTAGAAGTATAAATTCGAGCAGCAGCGCCTGCCCAAGGAACCGCTTTTTCTCTCTGAGCTTGCATCTGTGCGATCGCCTCTGTGATTTCACCCTGTGAATCGCTACCAATAAGACTGACTACTCTCCAGGTTGTATTGGTTATCCCCTCGTTGCTAATGCTTTCTATTTCGTGACGGTAAGATACTGAAGCTAAAGCGCCAGACTCATTTTGGCATTTCTCCAGCAGCGCATTCGTGCGATCTGGAATAGCCTCAAGTAGTTTTGTACGTTCATCCTTTACCTGTTTTGGATTCTTGGTCCGTATGGTCAGCAATTCTGTCTTTCTTCCATCGCTATCTGCGGGAATTTCAGAAAAGCGAATTTCTAAAAGAGATTTGAGGAAAAGCAGTAGTTCTTCACCAGAATTAATTAGCTCTTTTAGGATTTTTTGGATACTTGAGTTTCCAAACACTTGTTGGCGAATCTCGCTTTGACTTGCTTGTTGTTCTGTTCTCAGTGGCAACCGAAACAGAGTCCCTGAAAATTTTTTACCATGTCCCTGATATACCTTCATAAACTCTGGATATTTTACCCACCATTGGTCTTTTTCTAAATCCCAAGTATATCCCGGGTTTTCTTTTGAGGTTCCAGGAATCGCCGTTCCATGTGGATCGAAAAAAACGATCCGATTTCGCGAAATAAAACTTGGATAATCTGTTACATGATAAACTGCATTAAAGCCGACGCCAAATCTACCTGTTTTTTGAATGTCTTCCGCTTTTACACTATGTCCAATACGCCGAATGCTCTCAAAATCCTCTGGGGTAAATTCACTATCATTGTAAGCGAGTATTGCTGGTCCCATAAGAGAGATCGTGCGATCGTCGGGTAGTTTCTCAGCTTGATGAGTCCGCCAATCTAATACGAACTCTATCCGTTGCGCCTTAGCATCATCAGCATTTTAAATTAACTCTTTGATAATGCCGACCCCTTCAGGGTAGTCTCCAAGAATTCCTGCCAAGCGGACTACAAGGGGTTCATATTGACCAAACTTTTCGCCGCCGATTTCATTTTCAAGATTGCTTTTATTCATTAAACTGTTGCTTGAATTTTCCTCAAATTAATATTGCTTAATTTTAGAAGTTACCAGCTAGCCGCTCAAAATTATCCTCCCTGCACTATCCCCGAAATTCCATCTTTTTGCACCTTTGCTTCTAAAGTTCCCCATTTATATCCTACTGAATAAGTAAAACTGTCCGCCTTGCTCAAAGGAAGCGTACAACCGAGGAATAGGGACTTAATTACTTTGTAACAACTATTTAAGAGGGTGGACACAATCGGCACTCCTGACTAGGGCCTGGGTTAGCATGGACGTGCGGGAACTGCAAATCGCCTTCCGTCGTCAACACCAATTTGTCTTCATCCTCTATTAAACCTTTTGTCACCATTCCGCACCTCCGTATTTTTACGGAATTTTATTCAAAAAACACAAAGTTTTATACCCAAAAATAACCACCACAAAATGACCTTATCAAATAAGGCTAAATCGCAAAAAATATGTGGGGCAACCAATGGTTATCCCGAGTTAAAAAACGAGATGATGGCTTCATTTTGTCCTCCGATAAATAGGGTGGTCATTAGTCATTGGTTCGGGGGTGGGGGCTGCGGTTATTGGTCATTGATGCGGGGAAGGTGGGCTTCAATTATTTATTGCTTA
>NZ_JAJENT010000556.1:0-14679 GCF_035615515.1 Phormidium sp. CCY1219 | reverse complement strand
CCGATGGCGAAAAGTAATTCTACTCAGACACATGGCCTCAACTATATTACGGCCAATCGATTTTATGTAGAAATGGAGCAAAGCAGTGCGATTAGTGCCTGTTTTACGGAATGTTCGGGGTTGAGCGTTAAAGTCAACTACGACACCTATTTTGAAGGAGGGGTGAACCATCAGCAGCGAATTATTTTAGGAAACGCGCAATTTTCGGAAGTGACCCTGAAACGGGGGTTGACGAACGATGCGGAATTTTGGGCCTGGGCGTCGCGGATGCTGACGCAATTGGATGGGAAGCAAGAGAGTCCGCATCGGCGCAATATCAATATTTTGCTGTTCAACCAAGCGGGGGAAACGATACAATGCTGGACGTTAATTGGGGCGGTACCCGTGGGGTGGACTGCGCCACCGTTACAAGCGGATGCGGCGACAGTGGCGATTGAAGAATTAGTGCTGGCATTTGAAGGATTGAAAGTGGTAGTGAATGAGAATGGAAGTAGTGGAAAGGCGATGGGCGGAGGTGCGACAATTCATAGCAACGGGCGGGCAAAAGATTCTGGTGGATTCTTTCTGAGCAGTTAAGTCAGGGTGATTATGGCAGGATATTGTGGACATCAAAACGGCGATCGCATGTCTCGGGAACCCCTGGGACTGAAAAACCCCTTATTGCAGACAACTGGGGGAATAAAACCACAGTTTCTCGAACCGTTGGGGGCAAATTCTATAACGACGTTTGACCTAGAGGCGATAGTGGATTTAATGCCAGAATCGTCAGGGGAGGATGAGGAGAATCAAGACAGCGCTGGAGAGAGAGCAGCACACAGAGAATTTCCCTTGCTGTCACAACCGCCAGAGGGATTAGGGCAAAAAGAGATAGTCGGGCAAAGGGAATTTGTGGGAGAAAGGGCGATGAGGAATTTGCAAGCATTGCCCGTCGCGATCGCCCAGTCAGAGGGGGTAAGGAAGCCGAGAGAACCTGCGATCGCCTCTTCAGTAAGCATCTTTCCCCAATCCCTATCCCGAAATTCTGTAACGGAATGGGAATTTACCCCCTTTGGGTTGCAACCGATTCAACCAGACCGTGAAGTTAATCCAACCATTCCCCAGTCAGTTGTTCCCAGTTATGACAGTAGTGACCCGAGAACCCGAGAAGTGACGATTACCGCCCCGGGATATGGTACCGAGAAAAAAGAGGCGGACAATATCGAAGTGATTGCCCAAAAAGTCCACAAACTGATTAAAGAGCGATTAGAAGTGGAACGAGAGCGATCGGGACGCTACGGACGGCGTTTGTCCTGGTAAGTCTATCTCCCTTGTAGCAGAAAAAAGCATCAGCAAACGGTAAACGAAGTAAAATTCATGCGGTGAGGATACTTATGCCAACCCAAGGAAATAGCGTTGCATCTGGAAAGCTAGAAAAAGCCAAACTGATATCCGACGAAAGCGAAACCATTGAATTTATGTTCAATCCTACCGAACTGACGTTTGACTATTCAGTGAACGTTAATTCCGAAGCAGGGGCGCGCACCACTTCTGGTTTGCCGAAAGTCAGCTTTGCCTATCGAGACCCCTGCACCTTAAGCATCAGCAACATTATTTTTGACACCTACGAAGCAGGAACCAGCGTTCTCGACTATATCAACAAGCTGAAAAAAGCGGTACAGTTTTCCAGCAAAGGGAAAAGTGCAGAAAAGCGACCCCCTTTCTATATTTTCGCTTGGGGACAGCAACAATATATTCGCTGTTTTGTCACCCGATTGAGCTATCGGTTAACGCGATTTTTATCCGATGGAACTCCAGTGCAAGCGCGCGTGGATTTAACTTTAACCGAGATTGATAAATCTACGGGTAAATAAGTGGAGGAGGTACGTTTTCTAAATCTGTAATTCCCGCGCAGGCGGGAATCCAGATATCACTCAACCCTGTAGAAAAGCGCGATAACTGATAAGCAAGGGGAAAAATGATTGGACGACAGTAGAAATTATATTCCGAAGCGTTTATACCGGAGAATATTCCCAAAAAATAGGAAACGAATATAGTGATTTGAATGGGATAAATAATTATGGCTACACGTTATATTGCCCAACCGATTGTCAAGATAAAAGGGAAAAACATATCGGATGATTTAGTTGACGATTTAGTGGAAATCGCGGTAGAGGAGAGCATTCATCAACCCGGGATGTTTGAGTTAAAAATCAATAACGATTATTTTCCTGGGAGTGGAGACCCTTGGCGACACGAGAAACTGTTTGAAATCGGGCAGTCTGTAGAAATTGGCTTTAGTGCTAGTACAACCCAAGCGGAGGAGTTTTCCGAAGAGAATAAAGAGCCAAGTTTGTTTGTGGGGGAGATTACCAGTATTGAGAGCAATTTCAACGAGCGATCGCAAGCCACAATGATAATTCGCGGGTATGACGTCTCCCACCGACTGCACCGAGGGCGACACAATCGGTCTTTCCAGAATGCCAGCGACAGCGACATCGTGAAAAAAATTGCATCCGAAGTAGGAATTTCCACAGATAGCGTAGATTCCAGTGGCGCGGCGCATGATTACGTATTTCAAGAAAACCAAACCAACATGGAATTTTTGCGGGAACGCGCGGCGAGAAATGGGTTTGAACTGTTCGTCCAAGATGGTAAATTAAACTTCCGCAAACCGAAAGCGGGAGACACCTTAAACTTACAATGGTTAGAAGACATCCGCACCTTCCGAGTGCGAGTCAGCAGTTCCGAACAAGTAGCATCCGTGGAAGTACGCGGGTGGGATTACAAGCAAAAAAAAGCGATTGTTTCCACTAAAAACTCCCCGCAATTATTGACCTCCAACCAATATCAATCCGGGACAAAAACCAGTTCTGCATTTAACGGCAAACCCTCATCGCCGAAAACCATTGTCGTGGATAGGCCCGTATTTAGTAGCGCCGAAGCGGATAAAATTGCCCAAGGACTGTGCGACGAAATTGGCGGAGAATTCGTCCAAGCGGATGCCACTGCAGATGGAGATCCAAAAATTCGCGTCGGGAAGCGGGTGAAACTCTCAGAGATGGGGAAATACAGCGGGAATTATTATATCACCGAAACCCGACATCTGTACCAAGATGGAGTTTACAGTACCGAATTTAGCGTTAGAGGATTGCGCGGGGAGGATGTGTTCAATAGTGTTGCGCCGGAAAAGGGTCTCGAACCCGGACAAACTTTTTTAGTTGGAATTGTCTCTAAAAATGAAGACCCGGATGGGTTAGGGCGAGTGCGAGTGAAGTTTCCCACCTTAACCGAAGAACACGAGAGTAATTGGGCGAGAGTGGTGGCGATCGGGGCGGGTTCCGCGCGCGGATTTGACTGTTTGCCCGAAGTAAATGACGAAGTGCTAGTTGCATTTGAACATGGGGATATTCATCGCCCTTACGTACTCGGCGGGGTATGGAATGGGAAAGATAAAACCCCCGAAAAAGTTGCCGATTCTGTGGTTAGTGGAAAAGTGCGCCTGCGAACTTTTAAAACGCGGGTCGGACATCAATTGCAATTTGTGGAAGAAGATAAAAGCAGCAGCAAACAAGGGGTTTATCTAGAAACGGCTAAAGGGAAAAAACACAAACTGCACATGAACGATACCGACGAAAATATCGAGTTAAAAACCAGTGGCGCGCATTATTTGCAGCTTGACGATAAAAAGAAGAAAGTAGAATTACAAACCACTGGCGGACATCAGTGTTTGATGGACGATAGCGGGAGTAAGAAAATAGATGTGGTGTCTAAAGGAGATATGAATGTCAAAACGGGAGGTTCCGGGCGCAGTCGAAAAATGAACGTCAATGCGGGGGAAATTCACCTGACGGGAACGACCAAAATTGTGTTAAAAGTCGGTCCGAGTAGTATTGAAATCTCGAATCAAGCGATTAAAATGACCAGTCCCAAGGTGCAAGTAACCGGACAAACGGGGGTGGAGATTAAATCCCCGGCGAAAATTGCACTACAGGCGGGGATGAATGTGGACGTGAAGGCGGGAATGCAGGTGGGACTCAAAGCAGGGGCGTCGATGAGCGCGCAAGCTGGGGGGACATTGAGTTTGCAAGCTGGCGGTTCGTTAAGTTCTCAAGCGGCGGGGTCGCTGAGCATGACTTCTGGGGCGGCGATGAGCATGACCTCTGGGGCGGCATATCAAGTCAGTGCCGGTGCCAGTGCGGGCATTTTAGCGCCGATAATCCGATTGAATTGTTAGGGTGTGGGCGCAATAATATCGCCCCGGGCAATTGCGACTAATGGCTAATGTTGCATTCTTCTAGGGGGATGCAGAATCGAAGGGTAATTGTTCGATCGCCCAACCCGAAACAGGAGGAAAAAGCATGTTACCCATAGCGGTATTAGGAGATGTGGCCGGCGGGAGTCCCATAGTTGGTCCGGGGGCACCCACGGTGTTAGTGATGGGGCGTCCGGTAGCTTGTTTGGGAGATGTGGTAGCCGGCGCACCAATGGCAACTGGCGCATTGGTCATGCCTTGTTCGGTGACAGTGTTGGCAATGGGGCGTCCCGTGGCTCATTCCCTAACAATGGCCGTTGGCGTCAGTGCCTCCATCCCACCCGTACCCTTGTCATTACCGGTGGTGGGAACCGGGGTCTCGGTGTTGGTTGCTCCATAAAGTATTACATCTAGTGTGCATAATCAAGAGAGACGGGGATTTTAATCCCCGCCTCATAGCTACAGTGCGCTGAAGACGACTGGGAAGTAATGGCAAGCATTACATCAATTTCGCCGAGGATTTCCCCAGGGCGGTGGGTGTTGCCTGTCTGTCGATGTTGCAATTAAGAGATAAAAAGCAGGGGGTTGGGAAGGGAAGCGCGATCGCCAATTTGGAACCCTCGACTTTCGTCGAATACTCGGTATCGGGGGAGTTTAGTAAACTAGCCGTGATGCACAGGGAACCGATCCATGCCCGAGGATTACAATACTCGTCAGTACCGCGATTACCTGGGAACCGGGTGGGCATTCCCCTTGCGGGTGAACGTCCAAGGCAACCTGCAACTGAGTTCCGACGTTCGTAATGTCGAAGAGTCGATTCGGATTATCCTGAACACCAAACTTGGGGAACGAGTGTATCGCCCGGATTTTGGGTCTCGCCTATCCGAGCTGACCTTTGCGCCAATGAACACCCAAACCCTATTAATGATTCGGGTGTATGTGGAGGAAGCGCTGGAACTGTGGGAACCGCGAATCATCCTCGATGCGGTGTACACCGAACCGGATCCGATAAAAGGACGGGTCAACATTATTATCGAGTACCACCTCAAAGAGAACTACGATTCTCGCAGTATGGTTTATCCGTTTTATTTGATGCCATCTACTTAGAAAGAGGGCATTGCGGCGGGTAAATATTTGAGGGATAAGTTAATTTAACAGCAATGGAATTTAATTTTTTACCGAAATTACCAAAATCCGATTTAGACGATCGCAGCTTTCAGGATTTAGTAGACGAATGTCGGTTGCGAATTCCGCGCTACTGTCCCGAGTGGACCAATTATAATCCCAGCGATCCGGGCATGACCCTGGTAGAACTATTTGCCTGGATGACCGAGCAAATGCTGATGCGGTTCAATCAAGTGCCGCGTCGCAACTACGTCACCTTTCTCGAACTGCTCGGCGTCCGGTTAAGAGCGCCAGCGCCGGCGCAAACCGACGTCACCTTTTACTTGAGTGCCAGCTTGCCGGAGAATTATACCATACCGGCGGGAACCGAGGTAGCCACAGTTCGCACGGAAACCGAAGAAGCGATCGTGTTCAGTACCAATACTGCGGCAACGATCGCCCATCCGAGGGTTCGACATTTGCTCACCGCCGGGACCTCCGAAGACGAACCACAGATATTGCGCGATCGCTTCATTGGGTTGTGGACGATGGAACGAGACGGAAGCTGGCACGGACCGGAACTGGGATTTTTCGACGATCGCCCGCAACCGGGGAACTGCTTTTATCTCGTCTTCGATGGAGAAGAACCCATCGAAGGCAACGCGATCGCCCTCAACCTGAAAGGAGAATCCGCCACCTCCACGGGCATCAACCCCGACATGCCCCCCAGACAGTGGCAAGGGTGGAACGGACTCACCTGGGAACCCATACTCCTGCGCGAAAGCGACGACAAAACCCAGGGATTCAGCTATAGCCAATTAGTGCGCCAAGGCGGCGACCCCCTTTCCGGCGCAGACATCTTGCTGCACATGCCCAAAGTCTGGCCCGTCACCCACTTTTTCACCTACCGAGGGCGGTGGGTGCGCTGCGTCTATTCACCCCCCGCACCGAATCAACCCGGATATAGCAGTTCGCCGCGCATCGTCGGATTGAGTGCCCGGTCGATTGGCGCAACCGTCGGCGCATCGCAGAGTACCAGTATTCGCAATGAAATCTTGGGAGAAAGCGACGGCAACCCCGGGCAGAGCTTTCAACTGCAAGGAGTGCCCATCCTCCCTCGGGGAGAAGAGGAATATATTTTAGTCACCCCATCGGGAGGTTTACCACAACGGTGGCAAGAAGTCAATGATTTTGCCGACTCCGGGCCGGAAGATTTGCACTATACCCTAGATTCGATTACCGGGATCGTGCAGTTTGGGCCGCTGATTCGAGAACCCACCGAACTGAGCGCCCGCATTCGGTGGCGGGAGCGATCGCAGACCCGACCCCCGGAATCAGCCGCCCTCACCACCGCCCGGGATGGCAACGCCCTACAGCACGCCGCCCCCCCCGAATCGATGGAACGGCAACATGGAGCCGTACCCCCGCGCGGAGCCTCCATTCAGATGGTCGCCTATCGTACTGGCGGAGGCGTGAAAGGCAACGTGCAAGCCGGCACCATTGGCATCGTCAAATCTGCCGTCCCCTATGTGGCCCGAGTGGTCAATCATAAAGCGGCGCGCAATGGAGCCGATGGAGAATCTCTCGAGGAAGCGGCGATTCGCGTCCCGCGAATGCTGCGAACCCGCGATCGCGCCGTTACCGTAGAAGACTTTGAAGCCCTCGCCTTAGAAGCAGGAAGCGGCGCGATCTCCCGCAGTCTTTGTCTCTCCCCCACCCGCAAAGACCAAGCCGGCACCGTTCGCCTGCTGCTGGTTCCCAAACCCGATACCCAAAGCATCGAACGCGGTTACGGCATCGACCCGGCACAGTTGAGCCTCTCCCCTACCCTGATCGAGCGCGTCACCGCCTATCTCGACGAACGACGACTCCTCGGCGTGGAAGTACAATGTCGGCAACCGGAATATCTCGGCGTCGCCGTCCAAACCGAAGTCGCCTTGGAACCGGAATATCAAAACCCCACCGCCGCCGGACAGATTTTATTTTCCATGCAGGTGGCATTGTATCGGTTTCTCAATCCGATTACCGGCGGACCGACGGGCAACGGCTGGCCTTTCGGACGTCCCCTGTATCCCTCGGATATCGTCACCCTGCTGCAAAATACTCCCGGCGTCCTCTATTTAGGAGCGGTGCAGTTATTCGAACTGCGTCGGCAAAATAGCGGCTGGGTGAGAACCTTGCCCCGCGAACCCGTGATTAATCCCGGACCAGTGGGGTTGATCTGTTCCTGGCGCAATGACAGCTTGCGATCGGGTCACGTGATTAGCTTGATTTAAAGCCCCCACTGGCTACGCGATCGCCTGCTGGCTCTCTACCTCATCTCCCTTCCCCCATTCGCCGCCAATTGGCTCGCACCCCCGTTCCACAGGAAAACCGCGATCGCTCAACCTCCACCCCAACCCTCCCATGACTCAAGCCCGCGACCTACTACCCTTACGAGTGCAATTGGTGCCGATGCAACTGCCAGAGGCTCCCATTCAGCCCGTGGGACGGTTCGCCGAGGCATTCGATATCGTGGAAACCAGCGCGGTTCCCCTCTCCGGAACTCTCCCTTGTGGCTTGCTCCTCTACCCCGGAGAACCTAGCGAAATACTCGTCAAGCTGGAAAACATCGGCAGCCAAACCCTACAATTAAATGTGGGCGTCGAAGGCAATTTTCCCGCTAGTTGGT
Source organism: Phormidium sp. CCY1219 (assembly GCF_035615515.1). Taxonomy (GTDB): domain Bacteria; phylum Cyanobacteriota; class Cyanobacteriia; order Cyanobacteriales; family Laspinemataceae; genus CCY1219. Next base: position 6,673 of record NZ_JAJENT010000556.1, on the reverse strand, counting down.
ATCGCCTGCGAACCGAAGGCAACCAAATCCCCCCCGGGGGAAAAATTGAAGCCGTCCTTTATTTTCGCATCCCCCAAGCCTTCTTCGAACGCGAAGAATTCTTGCAAGCCGGTCAATCCCTGCTGTTGGATTATCAAGGACGAATTTACGTCTCTTTTCGCGCCGCAAATACCACCAGAACCCAAAACGAATCGGCGTCCTTTACCCTTTACATCCGACCCCGAAGTCTATATCTGGACTTTTTGCCCGAACTGTACCGGGAAGTGGATTTTATCGGACGGTTGCTGAAGGTTTTCGAGCAGAGTTTCGAACCGGCAGTGCAGGCATTAGATGCCCTGTGGGCCTATTTAGACCCCCTAACCGCACCTGAGGCATTGTTGCCATTTCTCGCCTATTGGGTGGGGTGGAAAATCGACCCGCGTTTGAGTCGAACCCGACAGCGGTATCTGATTCGCTACGCGATCGAATTATATCGCTGGCGCGGCACTCGTCGAGGATTGCGGTTTTATCTGTATTTGTACACCAATTTACCCCTAGACGAACATCTTCCCGAAGCGGAAAAACATATCAGCATTCAAGAAGTGTTTACCCAAGGGTTGGTAATGGGACAAAGTCGCTTAGGCGAAGATACGATTATTGGCGGCGGTCAACCCTATCATTTTATCGTCAAGTTGCGCCCCCCAACCGCCAATCAAATTGATGAAAGGTTGGTGCGACAAATTGTCGAACAAGAAAAGCCGGCATTTTGTACTTACGAGCTTTATATCGAACCGACGGGAGAATAAATGGAATTATGGCTAACTGGAAGTTGGCAGCAAGTCCCGGATTTTAACTGTTTATTGCTAGCAATGTAATTTTAACATGACTCTACCCTGGCCTCCTCCGAATGTCAAACCCTTAAATCGCTTACAGGTCGATGATGGATTGCTGATTAATGCCGATCGCTGGCGATTGGCCCACGAGTACCATCGTCAGCGGCAAAACGCTCATTTTCAATCCCTCAATCAACCGGGAATTGTCAGCGATATGGGGGTGCAAATCGTCGAACCCCCCGCCGAGGTCATCCCCAAATATCGCGACAATCGTTGGGTGCAGATTCAACCGGGCGTTGCTATCGATTTGTTTGGCAATGTGATTGTGATTCCCGAACCGATTGATTTTAGAATTAGTTCCGAGGTGGTGCATGAAGAAGCGCTAATGGTGTATTTGGTGGTCAGTTATGTAGACCCCGACCAACTGCAGCGCCAAACTACTACTAATGGGAATGGCGATGTGGTGACCGAAACCTTTCGGATTGACGAAAAAAATACCCCGCCTGCACCTTGGGAAGTGGAACTGTGCCGCATTTTTCTCGAACCCGGGGAAGTGCAGTTATCGCCGCCCGCCGATGTATTTTATCCGAGTTCCAATAATTTGGATTTGCGCTATCGGCCCCAAGCGCGATCGCGTCCACAAGGGTTGGTGCGCCTCGGTCAAATTACCCAAAATTCTGCCGAGGATGAGGTGGATTTTTCTCATCTATTTTATTTGTTACAATCGGTGGAGGCATTATATCCGCGTTTGCAAGGGTCGGAAGATATTGGCCAGTTTAGTTTGCGTTCTACAGAAGAACTGGAACAGTTAGTGACTTATGACCTGGTTTATCTGAAAAGTCAGCCCTCCCGTTCCCTTAACTCGGAGGAACGAGCCATATTAAAACAGTATGTAGAACGCGGGGGTGTGCTATTTGTCGAAGCGGAAATCCAGGGAAGCAAAGTGGAAGAATTGATTTCCTTGCAGTATCAGCTAATTGAAGCCCTGAATCGTCTGGCGAACGGAACAACTGTGGCAAAAGATGACCCAGAACGAGAGGAAAAGCTCGCCAATTTTGCCGAAATAACCGAATCATTGCAAACCGAACTTAAGGGCGTAAAAGAATCCCTAATCGAACAGATTGACGAATTATCTAAGGAGTTTCAAACCTTTGCCCGAGAACTCGGTCAACCTCTAGAAGACCTCGATCGCTTGAGTCGAACTCACCCCTTGCGAACCCAACCGTTTTTATTTGCAGCCCTTCCCCCGGTGAACGGACAATCGATTAAATTACTTGCAGGTGGTGGAATTATTGTAGTGCTGGGGAATCTATCTTCCGCATGGGGATTGGATGAAGAGCTGTCCCTGAGTAGAGAAACAATTCGCACCGCCCAAGAGATGGGGATTAATATCCTCAATTACGCGCGATCGCGTCGGCAAATGATGCAGTTAATGCAAGCCATTCCCGAGAGGGAATCTTAACCGGAAAGGCAGGAAACTGAGTAACAACTATGGCACTTAGGCAGCCTCAGGAGCAATTATGGTTTCCATCCGCAAAATCGTCCCTACCGTTATCGTCCTCCCAATCGTCGTCAGCGTCGGATTGACCGGGTGGCTGTCTTTTCGCAGCACTCAACAGTCGGTGAACGAATTGGTGACGCGCTTGGGTGAAGAAATCAGCGATCGCGTAGAAACGGAAGTCAAAAGTTACGTCACCGCCCCCCACCTTTTTCATCAAATGACCCTCGCCAGCGTGGGTGCGGGAGAATTGAATCTGGACAATTTCACCGAACTCCAACCCTATTTTTGGTATCACTCTACCATTACCGATTCCTGGGATTACATTTATTACGCTAACCAACAGGGAGACATTCTCGGGGTGCAAAATGACGCCAACTCGAAAAGCTTGCTCGTGATTAAAGACCCCACTACCGCACAGGTTCGAGAAACCTACGAATTGAACGATCGCGGCGACAGATTGGGGTTAATCAGTCAATCCCCATCGGATCCGCGAGTGCGACCCTGGTATCAAAAAGCGGTAGAAGTGGGCGAACCGACCTGGAGTTCCGTTTATTTCGACGTTTTTAACTCCGTGCTGACAATTACCGCCATCACCCCGGTGTACCAGAATGGGAATCAACTCCAGGGGGTGTTGGCGGTGGATATTTCTCTAACGCACCTGAGCGAATGGTTGCGCGAGTTAACCATTTCTCCTACCGCAGAAGTCTTTATTGTCGATCGCGCCGGGGAAATCGTCGCCACATCGGCGGCGGAAGACCCCTTTGTCATGGAAAATGACGAACCGCAGCGTCGAGCGGCGATCGCCAGTACGAATCCGATAATCCAAGCCACGGCCCAAGAGGTCATGGAACGGTTTAGCAGCTTTGAGGGGATAAACCGCGAAACCACGCTCAAATTCAATCTGGATGGCAAATCCCAGTTAGTGATAGTCAATCCGATTGAAGACGAGCGCCGATTGGATTGGTGGATCGTCGCCGTGGTACCGGAAGCGGATTTTATGGGGCCGGTACAAGCCCAAACCCGGGTGACGATTATCCTGCTGGCGATCGCTCTGGTGGTGGCCATCTTCCTGGGAATTGCGATCGCCCGCTGGCTCATCAGACCGATTCTGCGTCTGAGTGCGGCGGCGCAGGATATCGAAGCGGAACACTTCAAACCGGAAAATCTGGCCGACGTCACCCGACGCAATGACGAAGTGGGCCAACTCGCCCGCGTCTTTCAAGATATGGCCAGTCGCATCTACGCCCGCGAGCAAGGCATGAAACAACAATTGCAACAGCTCAAAAGCGAAAGCGACAAAGCCAAAAAAGCCATCATGCTTTCTCAACTCACCGAAAGCGATTACTTGCAAGAATTGCTCGTGCGCTCTCGCAAAGCCCGCAGTAAAGCCGATAAATACCAACATATCAATCTCGCAGACTTACTGCGAAAAGTTTCCTATTTTCAAAATTTTAGCGACGCCGAAATCCAAAAACTCATCGATTTAGGATATCGTAAAATCCTTTATCCCTTGGAATTTGTCTGTCGCGAAGACGAACCGGGCGATGCATTTTATATTATTTTAGAAGGCACAGTAGAAATCTATGTGGAAAAAATCGATAAATTCCTCACCAAACTGGGTTCTGGGGCATTTTTTGGCGAACTTTCTCTGTTGTTGGGAATCCCCCGAACTGCCACGGTTCGCACCTGCGAAGATACGGTGTTATTTGTGTTGGATAGAGAAGGGTTGCAAAAGCTGCTGAGAAATTATCAAGATATGGCAGAACAAATCGCCGAAGCTTTACACGAACATAAAGCTGAATTAGAATCGAGAAAAGAACTGCTACAGAAAATGGGACTGCTCGATGATGAGGACAGTTTCGATCGCAATCCCATGACTTGGATTAAAAATCGCATGGCGACCTTATTCGGATTGCAATCTACCCATAGTTAAAAGGCGGGGAAAATACAATGGCAACTGCGGTAATCAATACAATTGTCTCGCAAAAGGAACTTCATTTAACTCCCGGAGGAGAGCCGGCATCGTTGGAGGTGACGGTGGTGAATGGAAGCGATCGCTTTGCCAGTTTTGGGGTGGAACTCACCGCCGCCGGTGCAGCGGAAAATCGCAGTTCGGATTGGTACAGTATCTCCCCTACCGTTAGCAGCAAAAAACCCCCCGGGGATGTCACCTCATTTCGCATCTCCATCACCGACACGCCGGTGCCCGGTTTCGTGGGACTAATGAACGTCAGAGTGCGGGTGTTTTCCCTGGAACTCCCGGACGAAACCCGGGAAATCCTGCGCTTAATCGTCGAACAAGGAATCGGTAAAACCCCGTTACAGCTCGATTTACCCGTCCAGGACTTTCAGATTTATCCCGGCGATCGCGCCAGCATCCCGGTGCGCGTCTACAACCCGGGTCAACTGCTCACTTACGTTACCCTCACCCTCACCGGCATCGATGGCAGTTGGACCGAATCCACCCCGGAACGCCACCTGCAAGTGGCCCCGGGAAAACAAGCCGAAACGGTTTTTACCTGCCAACCCCCGTTTGGCATTCAAGCCCCCTCTCAACTCCACAATTTCGCGATCGTAGCCACTCATTCCAACGGTCCGGCCTCCCAAATCGAAGGTCGTCTGGAAGTCCTGCCAATGGGATTTCTCGACTTCAGTGCCACTCCCAAAACCCACCACATCCCCGAAAAATTCGCCTGGAAATTTTGGCGCTCCAACCCCATCACCTACACCCTCGAATTTAACAACGCCAGCAATTTATATCAAGAAATCGGCGTCGAAATTGGCGGCGAAGATAGGGGAAAATGCACCATAGAAATTACCCCCGAAACCGCACAAGTCGAACCCGAACAAGTCAGCCAACTCTTCTTAACTGCCGACAAAAAACGCCCCTGGTTCGGCAAAACCCAAAAACTGTTACTGGAAGTGGCAGCCTCCTGGTCCGCACGGCGAGTGGATACCCGCAACGACAAGCACAGCTTGCAACTGTCGGTTAAACCCATCACGCCCCTCTGGCTGCAAATTGTGGGAATTTTAGGCATCATTTATCTGGTCTGGTGGTTTTCCTGGCTCAATCCGCAAAACCCGATTTTCGGTCATCAAGATACGGTGAATTCCGTGCAATTTAATGGCATGGGAGAACGATTGGTCAGCGGGTCGAATGACCAACGACTCATCGAATGGAATGTAGCCGGCTTTTTTAATCCGCTCGCTAACCAAGAACTGCGGGAAATCAATTATCGCGGCAACCGCTATTTCCAATGGATAAACCAGCAAATTGCCAAACTGTTTCGTCCGCAAGAATCCGACGATAAAGCGGTGCGAGTGATTCGCTATCGCCCGGTGAATAACAATTTCGTGGTCACGGGGTTGGAAAATGGGGAAATTCTGGTTTGGGACTTGATTCAAAAAGGCGATCGCCCCCTGGCTTTATTTATCGCCGAAAAAGATGACCGGGTTTTTGCCTTGGAATTCACTCAAGATTCTCGGTTTTTATTTAGCGGTCATGGCAGTGGCAGGGTGCATCAGTGGGATGTGTTAAAATCTAACTTGACCGCCGGGAAAAATCGCAATTCCCTGCAACCCATGCCACCCATGCTCAGTCAACCCTTTGATTTTGCCATTTCGGCCTTAAAATTTGTCGGGCGAAACGATAGAAAATTGGCAGTGGTGGGACGATACAATAATTTTGTCGTCTGGGACTGGATCGAGGATAGCCAATTTGTCGTTCCCTATCGCGACGGCGGCAAAGAAAACTACATCACCAGCATCGATACGGCAGAATTTAACCCAGATTTAGTGGTCACGGCAGACAATCAAGGATATATTACCCTGTGGAATATGCAGCCTTGTTTGTCTGCAGGCGGTGAGTGCGAAATCCGAGAAGTTTGGAACGACGGACATCAAGGCGAACCAGTGCGATCGGTGGCATTTAGTGCCGATGGTTGCTATCTGGTCAGTGGCGGCGACGACGGGCGCGTGATGCTCTGGCCTTTGCGCCCCAATGGCACCCGGTTGGTAGAACACAGTAAGGAAATTTACTCATTAAACAACCGCAGTTTTAACAGTACGGATATCAAAGTTTTGGAAGAAAAGATTCTAATCGCTGGGGGAACTGATGACAGTCAGGAAGTCAGACTAAAATCGGAGAAAAGACTCGAAACGTTAGGCTGCGATGCCCGCTAACATTGCAAGATTGAGCGATAAAACCCTGGTGCGTACAGGGGTGCATTCCAGCAACGAAAAATTCCGCTTTTGCGTTGCCGAAGTTCAGGAGAGGAGAGAAAAGAAGTCAGGGACTCCGTAGAAACCAACCCCATGTCTAAAGCCAGGGGCTTGTACTTCTAACCACCTGACCAGCCTA
>NZ_JAJENT010000555.1:0-440 GCF_035615515.1 Phormidium sp. CCY1219 | reverse complement strand
TTAGGCTGGTCAGGTGGTTAGAAGTACAAGCCCCTGGCTTTAGACATGGGGTTGGTTTCTACGGAGTCCCTGACGGTAATGGTGGAATAGTGATAAACAGGGGAAGACCGCGCGCCTCAAGTTCCTCTAAATCCCCGGAATAAATAGCCGAGAATTATCCCCACAATCAACGCCCAGACTTGTCCAGAGGCAATAAAATAATCCCAAGCGCTTTTGATCCGATCTAAAATTTCTGGGTCGCTGACCTGTTGAGCCAACACCATCCCCTTAACCGGCGCATTCCCCAACAGGATGTTTAGAGAATCCAGGGAATTCCCCATCCCGGAGATTGTCGGGAGAACAATTGGAATATTATGCATCAGATTTGTCATCGAAAATTAGGGGTTGGTAAGGGGGGCGAATGGAAACCCCTGTCATTTATGTATGGGGAGGAATTCGCC
>NZ_JAJENT010000554.1:0-1077 GCF_035615515.1 Phormidium sp. CCY1219 | reverse complement strand
GACTACAGCAGCTTCGGCTCTGAAACCCTCCAACAGCAAGCAAAAGAAGCACTTTCCCAGTTCTTCGGTTTCGTCCGTCACACCTTCGTCAGTGGCCTCGAAATCGGTCGAAATTTGCGGCAAGTGCTGCACCAACTGTGCCTCGAACGGGGACTCACCCAAGGCGATCGCCTGTTCGAAAAATGGCTGGACTCCTCCGATTTTGGTGACTCCACCTGGATGGCGCGAGCATTAATCCAAATTTCCGACTGGTTCGACTCGCAGCGCCAATCCATCCAACAGCTCATCCTCAAGTCAGTGCCTGCGGTTAGAGTACGACTATTCCCAATTCGGTTTCTCCTCTTTGCAGCAGCAAGCGAAGGACGTACTTTCCCCGTTCTTCGGTTTCATGCGCCATACCTTCACCATCGGCCTAGAAATCGGTCGCAGCTTCTACCAACTCCTGCATCAACTTTAGCTCAAACGTCAGGAGCGACTCAAAAACTGGCTTTAATATACGCAATTAACGACTATTTTATCGATTCACCAATTCCTGCAACCAACCAAAAAGTGCATCATCGATAAAAAGACGACTAAGGATGAACAAGTGGAACCAAGTGAATTTTGCCAGCGATGGATCGTAGATCCTGCTCCTGGGGAGTGGGGCTACAGACAAGCCTGTACCAAGTTGCTCGCCGAAGCAACAGGGCTATCAGAGCGTAGTATTGAAAATTGGGGCAAGGATTTTTCCAATCGACCGGACTACATTTTGCTCATTCTCCAGAAAGACAACGCCCTCAGAGAAATTCAACTCACTCTGACCCAGTTAGAAAAACTGATCGAATCAGCCCTTCATAATCCCCGCTAACCTCCTTGACATTTACCCGCAAATAACGTATATTGAAGCCAGAAAAAAAATAGGGCGATACTACCCGCCCCAAATCCATTAAAAATAACCACTCAACATCTTATCATGGACTTCACCGCGACCTCTACCCTTCCCCTGAACCTCCGGTTCGAGTACGACTACAGCAGCTTCGGCTCTGAAACCCTCCAACAGCAAGCAAAAGAAGCACTTTCCCAGTTCTTCGGTTTCGT
>NZ_JAJENT010000553.1:0-1544 GCF_035615515.1 Phormidium sp. CCY1219 | reverse complement strand
TCGTAGGGCTTAGGCTGGTCAGCTACCTAAAGTCAGGGGCTAGAAGCCCCGTCTCTTTAGAGCGGGGTGCTGACAAGCACTGTACCAGTTTCTCGGGTTCATCCGCCATACCTTCGTTAGCGGGCGCGCGATCGCGATCGCAGCTTCCGCCAACTATCGCACCCAATTTGCCTGCGATTGAACCTCCCTAGATCGAGAACCCCTTGAAAAAAGGCAGAGAGCTTGGTCTCATCAACTATTCTAGATATTTAGATAACTAGAGTAGTAAACACTTTAACAAGGACAAACAAGTGGGAAGAGAGATTCAGTGCAAATTGGACAAATTAATGGCAAGTCGAGGGCTAACGCAGCTTGACTTAAAAAGAGAGCTCGGGCTGAGTCCGAGCACTGTCCGCGCCTTGCAGAACAATCGCTTTAGTCGAATCGACAAGACCAGCTTAGAAAAACTGCTGGACTATTTTGAGATTGACTCCCTCGACCAGTTCTTTACAATTCTTAACAAAGAAGATGCCTAAATCGATAGACATTTAAGCTAGAGTAAAAAAAAAGCGGGTACCACCCCGCTCCCAAAAAAGCTATCTCAAATCTACCATGAATACACCTAAAACCGCTACGGCTAAGGCTTCTAGCCACCTTCCCGTTGACAATAGCTTCAACTACGACTACAGCAGCTTCGGCTTGGAAACCGAAGCAACGGCAAGCCAAACAAGCCCTATCCCAGTTTTTCGGGTTCATCCGCCATACCTTCGTCAGTGGCCTCGAAATCGGTCGAAATTTGCGGCAACTGCTGCACCAACTTTGCCTCGAACGGGGACTCACCCAAGGCGATCGCTTATTCGATCGCTGGCTGGATTCGTCCGACTGTGGTGGCTCCACCTGAATGGCGCGATTCCCTGCGCGATAGCTTCGCTTCACGCTGATTCAGATTTCCGAATCGTTTGACAGCCAAAAGCAGCGGATCCAATGCATCATCCTCAATTTCATCCAGTCCTAGAAGGTCAGCAGAAGGCTACGATACTTGTTGAATGCTATATAGTATCGTTCTGCAACGGGATCGAATGGACATTCAAAAGCCTGAAATTATCTGCCACCTTGACGAGTTAATGCAACAACGAGGACTAACTCAGCAGCAGTTGAGCGAGGAAACTGGAATTGCTCCAGCAGGAATCCGTGCTTATCAGCACAACAGCTTCCGAAGGATAGACCGGGACACTCTCGCAACCATTGCGGGTTACTTCAAATTAAGGTCTTTGGATGAATTATTCACATTTGTTTACAAAGAATAACCACCTAGACCTTACTATAAATGCTAGCATGGTAGTATGCTAACATTTAACAGCGAATCAATAAAAAGGAGCGGTATCACCCGCCCCATTACAACATAAGTCACCACTATGATAGCTCAAATTCAATCAGGTCAAGCATTTGCCGAGCGGGGCACCTCTGCACCGTTCGTTCTCAAAACCGACTACGACTACAGCAGCTTCGGCTCTGAAACCCTCCAACAGCAAGCAAAAGAAGCACTTTCCCAGTTCTTCGGTTTC
>NZ_JAJENT010000552.1:0-7075 GCF_035615515.1 Phormidium sp. CCY1219 | reverse complement strand
GGAGCCGGATGAGGTGAAAGTCTCAAGTCCGGTTCTGAAGACGAGTAGTTCTGGTGACGGAATTGCTTAGTTTAACTAAATCCTCCAACACACTATCATCGTAGAGGTCATTCACCTCATCTGCCGCGAGAAACTTTTCCCAGGTAGTTTGAATGAAAGTCAGCCGCTGCCCGCGTCGGCAGTGGATCGGAGCGCTCAAGCGTTCCAGTGGCGAGAGAATGAGTTGATAATAACGGCGCTGACTTTTGCTCGTCTGCGGCATTTCCGGAAACAATTCCCAGCGAAAGACTTCGCGGATGCCTTCCACGCGAGCAAAATAATAAATCGAGTGGGCTTGCCGACCAAACACTTTCGGTTGATAGAACGCCAGCCATTTGGGGGGCCAACGCTTCTTGAGGAGTTTTTCGGTGGTTGCTACCGGAATGCGATACCAGTGCTGGTGGAGAGCCAGTTTCAAGTCCCGCACCGTCGGTAGGATTGCCACCAGTAATTCTTCTCGTGATGTCATTGTGGGAGTTATGGGATTTCCTTAAGATGGAGTATAAACCAGAGCGATATTGCAGGTTTATTTACAAATAGAAGATTGATGGCTCAACTACCGAACGACCTAGACGAAGCGATCGCCCAAGCGAAACAAGCCACCCAAGCCGCACTCGACGATGGTTATCGACTGCTGCAAGTGGAAATAGTCATACCCGAACTAAAAGTCCAACCGATCGCCGAGCAATTTATTCCCCTATTAGCCGACAGCTACGGCGAACGGCTGAAAGTGTATTTTCCCGATGCCGGTGCGGCAGCCCTTGCCCGTCGCGACTGGGGCGAAACCCCCTATGTCGTGCGCGCGATCGGAGAAAAGAAAGGGCAAATACAGCCCGAGGACGAAGCCTTTTTGTTTGTCGAACCCTCCTCCGTGGAAGTCAACGACGTAGAGAAAATGTGCGAACAAGCCGACGATCGCCCGGTAATTCTGCTGCTGCCTCAACTGGAAAATGTGGCCACAATTGGCATTGGATTAGCCGGAAGGCAACTCAGAGAGCGCTTTTTGAACAATATCGAATCGTGCTACTACGTCAAACCCAAAGAAGGCTATGCCATTTTCCGCTGCTATCCTTCCCCCTGGCAAGTGTGGCTCGAGACTGCACAAGGCGGGTACGAGCTGATTTCCGAGACGCCGCAAAAACCCCTAGGAGACGAACTCGATCGCATCTTGGCTCGAGCGATGGGCACTCCGGAAGAGGGGACAAGCGCCGAAGCCCCTACTCAGACGGCTGCACCCTCCACACCGAAACAGGCGGGATTGATGACCAATCTTAAGCGTTTCTTGCGGGCACTGAGCCAGTAAGAAGAGATTATGAAGCGGGGCGTGCGAATCAGGCATATTTCGCCGAGCTTTGCGCGCCCCCTCTCATCAAAGCAGATAACCGGATTACTCAGGGGGTGGTTGCCGATGGGAAACATCGAAGATGGACTCAGAGTCTTGAGTGAACGGGCTAGGATGAGAGAGAGCCAACCTTGGCAAAGACTAGCGCCGATTGGGATGGAGCAGAGGGAATGAGCGAAACTAAGGGACGACGGATCGTTATTGGAGACGTACATGGACACTACGATGCACTGATGAGACTGATCGAAGCGATCGCCCCCGGTGAGGGCGATCGCCTGTACTTTCTCGGCGACTTAATCGATCGCGGACCGCAAAGCGCCAGAGTCGTCAAATTCGTGCGCGAAAGTTCTTACCAATGCCTCCTCGGCAACCACGAACATTTGTTGCTCGACGTGTGTCGCAACGGTAAAATCAACCCAGGCGCAATGCAAGGGTGGCGCTACAGTGGTGGGCAAAGCACCCTCGCCAGTTATCCGCCGCTCCATTCCAACCCCACCCAGGCATTGTTAAACGACGTAGAGTGGATGCGAACCCTGCCGCTTTACCTGGACTTAGGAGATGCGTGGTTAGTTCATGCGGGAGTCCACCCCCAACTGCCCCTCGAAGAGCAAGGGGCGGAAGATTTTTGTTGGATTCGAGAGCCATTCCACAGCATTTCCCAGCCTTATTTTCCCAATAAACTCATCATTGTCGGTCACACGATTACCTTTACCTTTCAAGGCGTCAAACCCGGGCAGCTTGCTAAAGGTTGCGGATGGCTGGGGATAGACACCGGGGCGTATCATTCCCTGAGTGGCTGGTTAACCGGATTGGACATCACCCACCAACAGGTTTACCAAGTTCACGTTAGCAAGCACAGCCTTCGCACCATGCGGTTGCAAGACGCCGTAGCCACAATAAAACCACCCCGAAGGGTGGCTCGGCGATAGAGTATAGAAGGACGGGAAATTAAAACAACGAGCGAACGTTGGACCGGTAAGTGGATTCGCTCAAGCCTTCGCCCACCCTAGCTTGACCGGGCGGTATCATTTGTTGTAACGCTGCAATGCGATCCTCAGAAGCCGGGTGGGTGCTTAAAAACGTCGGCGGTGACGGTTTATCGAGCAGTTTTTCAAAAAATTGAATCAGACCCACGGGGGCATAGCCGGCAGCCAACATGGTATCCAAAGCGTTGCGATCGGCTTCGTATTCATGCTGACGGCTTCTGGGAAGTCGCAGGGCAATTTCGAGGCCCAGTTGCACCGCTACATTGCGATCCACGCCTGCTGCATCGGCTAACCCCCGTGCGATAATGGTTTCGCGCATTTGCTGGATGGAATGTTTTTCGGCAATATGGCCGATTTCATGGGCCATCACGCCGGCAACTTGCGCTTCATTGTCTGCCTCTTGGAGTAAGCCGGTGGTGACATAGACAAAGCCTCCCATCGTGGCAAAGGCATTGACGCTATCATCTTCCACCACCTGGAAGGTGTAGGGAAGATTGGGCCGATCGCTATAGGGAACCAAGCTATCGCCCAGGCGCGTCACGTAGCGGTTCACTTGCCGATTGTCGGACAGGCGAAATTGATTGCGGAGGAGTTGTTGGTTGATTTGCTGACCCAGGGCCACTTCCTGTTGGTCGGACAAGGTGCTGAGCTGAAGAACCTGCAACCCCGGACCGACTAAATCGCGCAACTTACCAAATGCTACGGTAGGATGGGGTGCGGCGATGGTCAAACCCACGGCCACCAACAGGGCGATCGTGGGGTAAACTAATCGACGATAAAAACGCCGAGAAATCTGCGAGTCAGGATTTAACATAACTTGTTAGTGAAGGATGGTTTAACTGTCAGGTTTTCTCCCCAGTGGATGGAAACCCATGCCCCGAATTTAAACCCCCCTGATGTTTGGCACGCATAAGCTCAACCGGGCTATGGAGGTTGACGCTTTTCTATTTTCCCAGGTGCCATTGACTGGGGGGCGGGCAGTGCGACGATCGCGATCGCCCACTCTCGAACATACGCCTGCCGGTGAAAAAAACCGCGTATTTTTCTCGCCAGACTATATATTCAATGACAGACCCACCCTGCGGTTCCTCGGGAGCCACACCCGGCCTTGTTCTCTCAAACCCTTAAATTGCATCCTATGATTTACGCTATGCTGTTCTAGCGGCTTGCAGAAAACCGATTTACTGTGGCTTCCTCATTTGCAAAGTGCAAACTAAATGTAAAACGACAGATTTGCAGAAAATCATCAGTTTAGCTTATCAATGGAGGAGCGATCGCTGCCCAGAGTGGAGAAAGTGGGAGAGAACATCTGTCCCGAATCGGCATCTTATGCCCGGTTGATACGGAGTCAGCGCTCCCATACCTGAAAATCACAGTATCTGTGCCATCAACTTTATCTCGGTTAGGTAGGAAACATTTACAGTTATGAAGATTTTGGATCGCCAAGGTCGCTTATTTGGCAAACTGAGCATTCTCGATGTGGGTGCTGCATTGGTCATTCTTTTGGTTGTGATTGGGATTTTCTTCTTTCCCGGCACCTCGGGTTCGGTTGCCCAAATGGGCATCACCACCAAGCCGGTGGAAGTAGATATCATTGTCCGGGGGCTGAGCGTGCGGGATCCGCAAAGCTTGGTTCAAGAATTCCAGGAGGCGGGGAAAACCAACATCATTATCCGCAATCAGCCCTATGGACAGGTGGACGTGAAATCTATCGATCTGCTCACCCGCACGATCGCCGTGCCGCAACCCGATGGCTCGGTAAAAGCGCTACCGGATCCGAGACAAGAGGAGTCTTTTAGCTCCAATATGCTCTTGACCTTGGGTGGGAATGCGAAAATCACCGAGGATGGGCCGGTTTTGGGCAATAGCAAGTTAAAAATCGGCACGCCAGTAGAGCTAGAAGGGAAAACCTATAACTTCAATGCTAGCGTGATTGACGTTCGCATCAATTAAGCGATCGCCCCTGGGAATTGGCAAAAGTATTCAGGAGTAGGGTGGCCCCGTGCCACCCTACTTTGTCTGCGGGGGAGTTACGGTGACTCCGGGGTAGGGGTGGCGGTGGGAAGGGGTTGCTGTAGGAGGGTGAGGAATTGACGAATCAGGGCGATCGCGATCGCGGGCACTTCTAACTGAGGCGTCAATCCCACATTATCGAGCTGTTGGAAATAGCGGATTGCCGAAGGGTTCAAATTGGCGATCCGCTTGCCAATTTCTGGACCGGTAAACTGGGATTCCCGTCCCCAGATAAATGCAGTGGGCACCGCAAGCTGGGGGACGTACAACGACAAATCGAAACACAAATCCCCGCGCACGAAAGACAAGGCGGCATATTCCGCATTGGGTTGCTGTGCCGATCGCAAATAGGCTTCGACAATTTGAGAATAAATCAAACTCGGATTGGCAAACTGACGGCTGGCTAAAAAGCTGCGAATGCCTGCTTCTGTCGCCACACCGGTATTGTACAACAATCGGTCTATCACTGGGGTTTTCGCGAATTGGGCGAAAAAGCTGTTGGTGTAATCTTCGCCAAAATCAGACAATCCGGCGGGAGTGGTTAAAATCAGACTGTTGAACAATTCCGGATGGGCGATCGCCACGCGAATGACGAAGGCAGCGGTGAGGGAAGACGCCACCACCGGCACTGGTCCGGAGCAGGTTTCTTGCACAAATTCGGCGATCGTACTGAGATAATCTTCGATTTGATAGTCGCGCTCTGGATGCTCGGATCGTCCCCACCCAATTAAATCCGGCGCGATGATGCGATATTCATGGGCAAATGCGGGAAACACCTTGGACCATTCATACGCCGAGGAACCGCCACCAAAGCCGTGGAGGAAGACTAAGGTGGGGAGTTCTTCTGGGGTGTCGCGATCGCCCCAAAGGGTCTGCCACGGTTCTCCCACATTGGTGTAGTAAACCATTCTACCGAGGGATGTGACCACAGAACGCTGTTCGAAACCCGGGGGAATAAACATGAATTAACCTCGCTAAATTTCAATCGATGAATTGGGAAAATGGGAATTGTCAGGGTTTGGGATGGAGTGTGGGGGTTGCACGACGCGCAGGCTTGGCTTAGCCTACCCTACCTCTCCATCATCGGTTTCGGCGATTCCTTGCCAACATAAAGGAAATGTAAAGTTTAATTTGATTTTATAAAGAGTTGATAAAAATATCCGGACTGTGGCGATCGCCATTCCCGGTGCTACCCTTGCGGGCAAAGGAGTTTCCCGTCACTGTCTCCTCATTGCCGGGGACGTTCTGACCCTCGCAGGGCAAGGAATTAGCGCTACAATATGCCATGTGGGGTGACACCCCTCACCCCCTAGACCGCCGTCCCGCAAGTCCCAGGAAGATCCTGCATCTGGCGATCGGGGATATTTTCCTGACCACCCAGCACTCGGGTTGAACTTCTGGCAAATCGGGTAGCCAATGAAACCCAATCCATCCCCTAACAGGGAACACCATTTTTCAATAATGCAACGCCGATGCGGGCTTCCCGGGCAGACAACCGGTGAACGATTCGGATTCAGGGGAAAAAGGCAGCACTCAAGGCGATCGCCCAACCCGAGGGTTACTTTTCGGCGTTCGACGATCGGCTTGCAGGGCACCAGCAGTTGAGTTGTCCGTTACTTGCAATTTCTCGACGTTTCTAGGGAGCACACTATGCGTATTCACGGAGTTATGGTAGACCCCTCTCGCCCGAAAAGCGGTGAGTGCAAAGCGCGTCAGCGTCGTCACTCGCCCAGGGTTAATGAAGTTACTGGATTTATGGGTTCTGTGGGCAACCCGCAAGGAGTCGAATTGAGTTTACCTCCCCGCGTCCCGACTTACATTCGGCTGAATTTTGAAGAGTTGAATTGTTTTCAAGTGGTCGATCGCCAATTCGAACGATATGGCGTCATCTTTGATAACGCGATCGCCCTGAGTCCCTCAAACCCGGCGTTTCCCACCCACAAAAGCCGCATCGTTCTCATGGGGGCACCCAAAAGTGGTTCCCTAGAAGTCACCTTTACTCAGCCAGTGTCTTTTATCACCAGCTTAGTCACCAGTTCTCGCCGCACCGTGCTTTCCGCTTACGATGACCAGGGGACTCGCCTCGCGCAGACCGATATGGTGGAACCGAATTTGGCCGGATCCCCCTCCCAACTGCACCCCAACGCACCCTTGAGTCTGAGCGTCCCGAATATCCACCGCGCTGTCTTTTATGCCTTCGACGGTCATCTGACGGTGGCAGAATTCGGCTTTAGCGTTTAGTGTGTGTCTTCTCTGTCGGCTTGTCTGAGGCGCGAGGCGTTCGATACTTGACAAAAAACTATTTTTGAGGTATAATTCGTATTTTAACGATTTGGTTTTAACTGACAGATTCATCCCCCCGGGGGATTAAAATGCAATTTGAGACAATAACATCTGAGGCGCGATCGCCATTCCACCCGCCGAGAGAATGCCGATCGCGTCTTTGGGCTTTATGGCTGTAAAAATACCGGCGATCGCTTCGGCGCGAGGATTCCCCGGAAGGGGTGGCAAAAATCCGGCCCCAGTGAAAACGATTCCTCCCCTTGCCAGCGATCGCCAAACCTGATATAAAAACAAACAACTTCAAAGCCGCTTTCGGCAACCTGCAATCGGTTTGCGTCAGGGACTCCGTAGAAACCAACCCCATGTCTAAAGTCAGGGGCTTGTACTTCTAACCACCTGACCAGCCTAAACC
>NZ_JAJENT010000551.1:0-5667 GCF_035615515.1 Phormidium sp. CCY1219 | reverse complement strand
GCTTCAATTGAAGCCCTGTTGGGCTGCTGTTTGTGTAAGGGGACGGATTCCTCCCCGTGCATGAATGACAGGGGTTTTCATCCGTCCCCTTACCAACCCTAATTTTCGATGAACGATGATTGAACTGCTTGCCGCGCTATCGGCGTCGGCGGCGGGGGGAATGAGAATTGCCCTGCCCCTTCTGCTCATTGGTTTATTGCAAAGCGACCAACTGTGGTCTCGCGTACCCCTGTTGTCTCGCTTGTCCCCCCAGGTGGCGATCGCGATTCTCGTCAGTTGGTCGTTATTTGAATTATTTGCCTCAAAACAAGTCTGGGGACAGCGACTCCTACAAAACGTCCAGCTTGTTTTCAGTCCCGTTGTCGGGGCAATCATGGGAATGGCGATCGCCCAAGCCAGTTTTGGCCAGGACAATGCCGCCCCTTCCTTTCTCGTGGCGATTATTGGCATTGTCGGCGGGTTATTAGCCCTGGTCCTGCAACTGGTGCAAGTGGGATGGTTCTACCGCCTGGGCAGATTGCCCCTGTGGGCGATCGTTGCCCAAGATGCCTTATGCATTTTCCTGGTGTTGTTTGCCTTCGATGCACCCACCGAAGGCGGCATCATTGCTTTACTTCTTCTCTGGTTGGCTATTCGCACCTCCCAGGAATGGTATCGCTGGTATGTAGAGCAAGGTACTCGCCGCCATCCCCGGGAAAGCAAACAAGATCCAGATTGAGTGACGCGACGACAATGCAGTGGCACTGCCAAATGATTTGCACCCGCGACGAGTAGAGTGAGCAATGCCCACCCTACCTCTCATCCCTTCTAAGCTAAAGTAATCCCACGAAGTGCAACGGTCCGTGGCCGGTAATCAGTTCTATTATTAATGCCATAAACCCAATCATTGCCAGACGTCCGTTCCAGACTTCGGCGGCGGTGGTCATTCCCCACTCCCAGCGTTCTTGCGGATACATTTTGAATTTCTTCGCCGGATGAACCACTTGGTCGAAGGTGACACTGGGCTGGTCGATCGCTTCGACGACTAAATCGGCTAAGTCGTCAATAAACACCGGATGGGTGTTCAGGGCCGGCACCCGATGGAAATTCTCGATTCCTGCTTCTTCTGCCAGTTCTCGATATTCCATGTCAATTTCTTGCAGGGTCTCGATATGTTCGGAGACGAAGCTAATCGGAACCACCAGCAAGTCTTTCACTCCCGACTCGGCGAGGGAGATAATCGCATCTTCCGTATAGGGTTTGAGCCATTCCACCGGTCCGACTCGACTTTGGTAGGCGAGGGTGTGGTCATTCGGTCGATTGAGGGTTCGCATAATCAGTTCGGTACATTCCTCAATCTCGCGCTGGTAAGGATCGCCGGCTTCTTCCACGTAGCTGAGGGGGACGCCGTGGGCGCTGAAGAAGATATGAACCGCGTCGGGATTCTCGAACTCGTCGAGTTGCTGGGCGATCAGTTCCGCCATCGCCTGGAGGTATCCCCGGTGTTTGTACCAGGAGGGGATAACGGTATAGTCAAGCTGCTGCACCGATGGGTCTTCTTGCCAAATTTTCTCGAGCAGTCTGAAGCTCGATCCGCTGGTACTGATGGAAAACTGCGGGTATAGCGGCAGAATCACCAGCTTTTCAATTCGATCGCGCTTGATTCGGGCGATCGCTTCTTCGGTAAAGGGATGCCAATAGCGCATTCCAATATAAATTTGCGCCTCTTGGCCCTTTTGCTTTAACTGCTCTTGCAGGGCGATCGCCTGCTCTTCTGTAATCCGCCGCAACGGCGATCCTCCGCCTATTTCGCGGTAATTTTCCTCGGATTTTTGGGTCCGCAGGCTCGAAATCCACCATGCTAGGGGTTTTTGCAACCACGGAAATGGCAGGCGAATAATTTCGGGATCTGAAAACAAGTTGAACAGAAAGGGTCGGACGTCTTCGATTTGCTCCGGTCCCCCTAAATTAAGTAATAATACCCCTACACGGCCCATAGCTATCACAGTTTCCCTTTACTCTTCAGTTTCGTTACTTATTTTAACAATCATATCGTTGATTAAGTCACCTTTAAACTCAGATTGAGATCTCTATCGGGAGGAAATATTGGCAACGATTCTCAGAGACTTGAGTTACCGCTATCAGTGGCTCTACGATACCATTTCCCGCATCGCCGCCCTCAGTGTCGGCGGCGAATCCCGCTTCCGTCAGTTAGCCCTCGAAGGTGTCTCCCTCACGCCAGAAACCAAGGTTCTGGATCTGTGCTGCGGTAGCGCTCAGGCAACGGAATACCTGGTCCGCTATTCTTCTGAAGTTACGGGGTTGGATGCTTCGCCGCGATCGCTCCAGCGCGCTCGCCAAAATGTCCCCGACGCATCCTACGTGCAAGCTTTCGCCGAAAATATGCCCCTGCCTAAGGATGAATTCGATCTGGTCCATACCAGTGTCGCCATGCACGAAATGGACCGCGAGCAATTGCGCGATATCCTCGCCGAAGTTTACCGCGTCCTCAAACCCAGCGGTACCTTTACGATGGTGGATTTTCATCGTCCCACCAATCCCTTATTGTGGCCGGGTTTGAGCCTCTTTCTCTGGCTGTTTGAAACCGAAACCGCTTGGCAATTACTCGCCACTGATTTACCTCAACTGTTGGCTGAAGTCGGATTTCAGGTTGACAAACCGCGACTCTATGCCGGTGGCTCCCTCCAGGTGCTTCAAGCTCAAAAACCTCGGTAACGGCAATTGGCAATCTGTAACGGGCATTGCCTCTGCGATCGCTCTGCCCTAGGCAATGCCCACCCTACGGGAAGCACAACCACAAACAATGCTATTTGTCAAGCCTATTTTTGTATCGAATTGTAAAGAGAATTGAGCCGATCTCGGACGTCCGGAGGTTGCGCGGTAAAACGGATGTAAAAACACCCATTTTCCCCGGAAATTTCGAGCACCTTAGCATAGATATCTTCGCTGGACTTTAACAACCCATAGTAAGACGAAATTAAATTAAGCTTTATATTGCTCAATGCCGACGGAATCGCCCCCTGTGCATCTGTCTGCGCTTGAATTGCTGCCCCTTTTTCCGAAAGCTGAATTAAACTTCCGTGGAAATAATTTTCCCCCACCTGCTTGCCTTCTAACAGGGCGTAGTGGATGGGTAGCGGTTCCGGAAGCGGATAAAAATTTTCCGCTTCTTGGGGTAAAGATAAGTTATAAGGTTCGCCAATTCCGCCCACTTGATAAATGGTAATTTCCCTTTTTACCCCTTTGGGCTTTACTTTCTTTTCTTCATCAATTCTTAAGCGGGCTTTCACTTCATTTAAAGTAGATTCTGAAATAAAAACTTGACTGCCTGTGGTATAAGATTCAATGCGAAATGTTAAATTCATGTGACTGCCGACTACACCGTATTTGGTACGTTTTTCCGAGCCGATATTGCCCACTACCACTTCTCCCGTGTTCATACCAATTCCCATTTCTAAAGGCAACCAACCGAATTCTTTTATTTTATCGTTAACTGCTTTCATTTGTAACTGCATGGCTAGGGCGCAGGCAACCGCTCTATCGGCATCGTTTCCTCTGACGGTGGGCGCGCCAAAAAACACCAAAATCCCATCGCCCATAAATTCGTTAATGGTGCCTTCGTACTGAGTAATGATGTCCGCCATGTGTTTCAGGTAAAAGTTGAGGATTTCTACCACTTCTTCTGGGGAAAGCCGTTCCGATAAAGCGGTGAATCCGCGCAAGTCTGAGGTGAGAATGGTAATTTTGCGCCGATCGCCCCCCAGTTTGAGCGCTGATGGCGAGTCGAGCAAATTCGCCACCACTTCATCGCTCAAGTAGCGGCCAAAAACCTGCCGAATCAGTTGGTTTCTTTTTTCTAAATCCTGGTTGGCGAGGGCTAACTCAGAGGTGCGTTCTTTGACACGCCGTTCTAATACTGTGGCAGTTTGACGCAAGCGATTGATGACCACGGTTAAACCGGAAAGGGCTAAAACAGATAATCCGCCAAGCATCAAAAAGGTGCTTTGCAAGCCGGTTTGCGTTTGGGCGATAAAGGGATTTAAGGGCTGATAAATTTCCAGAATTCCGCGCACGTCGCCGACTTTCCAATCGGTTTTGGGACTGGCGGGGTGAGTGTTGTGGCACTCGACGCAACTGGGCTGCATGATATCGGCTTGGGCATAGCGGAAAAATTGCCGATCGCCAAGGGTTTCGATGCGATAAAACGAGCGATCGGGATGTTGTCTTAAATAGCTGAGGGATTCGCGCTGGAAATTATCTCGCGCGCCGCCAGTTTCCCTGCGCCAAGGAAAGGGATAATCGCTAAACAGATGCGCCGACATTCCACCACGATCGTCGCTAATTTTGTGCCCGAGTTCCAGGAGAAAGGTGGCTGGGAGGGGCATGGCACCTTCTTGGGTGGCGTAGTCGTGGGTGACGCGAATTCCGGGAATGTTTTCGATGCGATTGACGGCTTGGGAACTGTAGAGGGTGCGCGCTTCTTTCATGGTTTGGGCGATCGCCGCCGCATTCTGTAGTGCTTGGGAGGCAATCAGGTGCGACGACAAACGGGACATATTCGACAATGCCACACCGACTCCAATGCAAAACAATAGAGTCAGAATGAGCAAGGTCTGTCGGTAAAGTACCGATTGCAACCCATTCCAAGTTCGAGCAATGAACTGGCGCATATTATTCTCGGATTTTTAAAGTTTTGATGAGAAAGACGAGCCGGGGTGCGTGGAACTCTACATCCACTCATTACATTACGGTAACATACCCCAAAAACTCTCTGAGTCCTCTCCACCACAGGTCTTCAGACTGGCTCCACATCCGGCGATCGCTCTCGGCTATTTATCATACTTCAGCCATTTTGTCAATAAAAATTCTCGGGGGATGTGGGGGGCAACTCTGTGAGATAAGAATTTTTGCTCTAAAACCCGCCTTGTCGCCGCGATCGCCGCGTCGGTCAATTTCCCACCCCCACTCGAAGGGTTCACAGCGATCGCTCAGCCAACAACACCCCATCATAAATCTCTGCCATTGTCAGGGTGACTGGCACCGAATCCAAACGCAATTTATCCTTTGCGTGCAACTGCTCTTCGGTCCAATTCCCTTGTGCATTTTTCCGCAACACTTCAATCCCTACCTTGTCCTGATGCACTAACAGGTATTCCCGCAAACTGGGCAATTTTTGGTATGCCCGGAACTTTTCTTGTCGGTCAGTGGCCACTGTATCCGAGGAGAGCACTTCGATAATTAAAATGGGCCGCGTTTTAAAGTCGCGATCGCTATCCGTGGGGTCGCAAACTACCATCACATCGGGATAATAAGCCACATCTGCAGCTTCTACCCACAGAATCATTTCTCCCATAAAAACTTCCCAGTCTCCCTCGCGCAACCGCTCTTGCAATCCACTGCTGAGATTAACCGCGATCGCGTCATGTTCCGGCGATAAATTCCCCATTTCAAACAACTCGCCGGCGATGTATTCATGGCGTACTGCCCTGCTTCGTTCCAGTTGCAAATATTCGCGAAAAGTCAAACTTGTTTGTTCCTCGTCCATTGGCTTGCTGGGGTAAAATTCTCGATCGCTATTTTACCCTTGGTGGAACCCACAATTTGGCGGCGCAATATTGACAGAGGAGGAAAGCCTGTGTTATGATAATTGGTAACGAAGCTCGATGG